>NZ_JAVDTD010000013.1:0-174823 GCF_031455655.1 Sphingobacterium sp. 2149
CAGTTCTGTGAAATAATCAACAAACAACTCACAAATCTATCGCATAGCCATATTTAATAAAAAAGCTGCCTCAATAAATTTGAGACAGCTTCTTTGTTTTTCTGTGGCGATCGTCAGTCGATGCTAACAACTTCATCTTTAAAAGACCTTTTATTTTAAAGATTTCAAATAGGTTTTGATCAACGATATTCCATCATCATGCAATATTGTGGTTCCTTTTTGAGGCATATGCATCTCTCCTAATGTAGACATTCTTCCAATCATCTTGGCCTGTTTCAACAAAATTCCAGTTTCATTCAAGGGGCTTTCGTAACGGAGATCCAGCATAGTCATATAAGCGGTACCTTTAGGATTATGACAATGGGCGCAATTAAGATCCAAATAAGCACGTGCTCGCACAGGTGTCGACCGGGTCACATCATCATAACTTGGCAGGGCGCTAAAATCACTCAACGATTTTAAATCAAGCATACCCCGATCCCTCAAATATAACAATTGCTGGAGAGGTTCTTTATTGACATGGACAATACGGTTCATATTTCTTATTTTGGGACCTATTGGAAGCATATGATTTCCTTGACGGTGGCATGCGATACAATCCTCCCGCGAAGGAATGATATAATTCGTATGTCTTTCGACACCTTTGCTGTCTAGAAACGAAACATGAACGGAAGCGCTGTCCATGAGTAGAAAAGCTTCATCTTGAGCTGCATTCCATTGATAGGTAGCCGCATTCCATTGCCC
This sequence comes from Sphingobacterium sp. 2149, assembly GCF_031455655.1. Taxonomy (NCBI): domain Bacteria; kingdom Pseudomonadati; phylum Bacteroidota; class Sphingobacteriia; order Sphingobacteriales; family Sphingobacteriaceae; genus Sphingobacterium; species Sphingobacterium sp. 2149. The sequence continues at coordinate 745 of NZ_JAVDTD010000013.1, forward strand.
ATCTTTATTGATGAGAAGCCTAGTCTCAAGCAGCTGTAATTTAGCCCCTTTTACCACATTTGCTGCCGAATAGAAAAAAGTTTTAGCTATGATAGTACCATTGGGGAATTCGGGTAGTCCATCGTCCGATGCACTCATTTTTTCCCCTTGGGGAAGAAAGATTGCACGCTTTTTATCAGCATAGTCTGTGAATAAGGCAGATGCTAATTCATAGGAAATCCCTTGGTCGTTTGGCACAAGATCAGCCAATTTACCTTTGAACAGATTGTAATCCGATAATTTGCTCCTAAATACAATATTATCTTTAGCAGTTCTTCCCCGAACGATATTATTTACGACAATTAAAAGTACAGGTATTAATAAAACACCCATCAAAATGATTATTTTCTTCATTTCCCTTTATGTTCTTCTCTCCCTTTCTAGCCATCATTAAATCGGACGAAGATAAGATAAATAAGGGATTATGGTGAGTCATGAGGGATTATCGTTCTACTATTTTACAACTAGCTCAGAAAATGATAAAAATGAGCAATTTTTAGCAAAAAATAAATTGGCTCCAAGCTAAATCGGGAAATAAAATGGCTATATTTAGCTGTCTTTTAACCAAAACTTCGGATCCATGGAAGATATGATTCTCTACAATCGGCTTCAGTTCGCATTTACTATTACATTTCATTATCTTTTCCCCCAATTGACCATGGGTTTATCGCTGATGATCGTGTACTTTAAATGGAAATTTCTGCAGACTCAAAACGAAGATTACAACCACGCTTCAAAATTTTGGATGAAAATCTTTGCCCTTAATTTTACCATGGGCGTTGTCACCGGCATCCCCATGGAGTTTCAGTTTGGCACAAACTGGGCTAAGTTTTCGGAACTTACCGGTGGGATTATTGGACAGACCCTAGCTATGGAGGGCATGTTCTCCTTTTTCCTAGAATCTTCGTTTCTAGGAATGTTCCTTTTTGGAGAAAAGTTGCTCGGCCATAAGCTCCATTTTCTATCAGGACTGATGGTCTTTATTGGATCGTGGGCCAGTGGCTTCCTGATTATAGCCACACATTCTTGGATGCAACATCCGGTGGGCTATGAGATTCTTGAAAACGGCAAATTTGTACTGAATAATTTTAGCGCATTATTCAGTAATCCATGGCTCTGGCCCTCCTATCTTCACAATCAAGCCGCATCTTTGGTTACAAGTTCCTTTTTTGTTGCTTCTATTGGCGCATTTTATCTGCTCAGTGACAGGCATAGCAAATTTGGTAAGATATTCGTTAAAAGCGGGGTCATCTTTGGTGCGATCTCTTCGGTGATGCTTGCCTTTCCTACAGGAGATTTGGCCGCAAAAAATGTGGTAAAATACCAACCCGCTGCCTTTGCTGGGATGGAAGGAATTTTCAAAACAGAAAAAGGCGGATCAGAGATTGTTCTGATCGGTCAACCGGACATGGAAAATAAAAAATTGGATAATAAAATAGCCGTACCGAATGTCCTCAGTTTTCTTACCTATCAACGCTGGGATGCAGAAATTAAGGGATTAAATGAATTCGACCAATCGTTACACCCAACGAACGTGCCTGGACTTTATTATAGTTATCACATCATGGTAGGTCTTGGTACCATATTCATTGGAGTCATGGTGCTCGCAGTGCTACTGCTTTGGAGAAACAGATTATACCAAACAAAATGGTTATTATGGATTATCATGTTTATGATCCCTTTTCCCTATATCGCCAATACGGCAGGCTGGTACACGACCGAGCTTGGAAGACAACCTTGGCTTGTGTATAATCTCATGCGAATGGTAGACGGTGTATCCCCTACAGTCTCTTCTGGAAACACCTTATTCACCTTTCTGGGATTCGTTGGTCTTTACATTCTTTTGGGTTTACTATTTCTGATGTTAGTCCTCAAAATCATTAAAAAAGGTCCCGAAACTTACCCTGCATTAACCTAATTAGCTATGGAAATATTTTGGTTTATCGTATTAACTTGTATGTTGGGAATCTATATTGTACTCGATGGGTACGATTTTGGAGCAGGAATTGTCCATCTATTTTTCGCTAAGACGGAACAGGAGAAAAAAGCTGTAACGAATTCCATTGGACCATTTTGGGATGCCAATGAAGTGTGGCTTATTGCTTCCGGAGGTGTCTTGTTTTTTGCTTTCCCTACGCTTTACGCTTCCTCTTTCAGTGGATTTTACCTACCGCTAATGCTTGTGTTATGGCTACTTATTTTTAGGGCAATAAGCCTCGAATTGAGAGGTCAGATACACCATCGCCTTTGGGAAGCTTTGTGGGACAAAGCCTTCGGACTAGCAAGTTTATTGCTTGCGCTTTTCTTTGGCGCGGCCCTTGGAAACGTCGTTCGTGGAGTCAATCTTGGTATGGTCGAAAATGGTGTATCAACACAGGAGCCACATTATTTTTTCCTTGCACTTTGGAACCCGACCTTTGACCCCTTAGCCCAGCATCAAGGCATTATTGACTGGTTTACCGTTATATTGGGTTTAGTCGCTGTCGTTACATTGGCGATTCATGGAGCAGGCTGGATTATCCTCAAAACCTCCAGCACCTTAAACGATAGATTAAAAAGTATTGTTTTTAAACTCAACGTTGTCTTGCTTATTCTCGTTATACTATCAGCCTATGTATGGCATTACGTAAAACCCATCTCTTTAAGCAATTTTCAAAATCATTATTGGCTATGGTTATTTCCCCTAATTGCAGCGGCTGGATTGCTTGGACAGTTCTGGATCAGGAGCTTTAAGAAAGACGGTATGGGCTTCTTGTTTTCATCCCTATTTATACTCGGGAGCTTTGCCACAACTGTGGCTTCCATGTTTCCCATATTATTACCATCAACGAATGACGTAAATCCGTCCTTGACGATTCAAAATACTGCTGCACACGAATATGGTCTCTCTGTAGGTTTAGGCTGGTTTATAGTTGCTGCCATTTTAGTAATAGCCTATTTCATTATCCAATTTAGAGTATTCAAAGGTAAGCTAGATAATGTAGGTTACGGCGAACACTAAGATGCGCCCTCGATTAAAGGTCCAATAACTTATGCTTCATTGCAAACTGTACAAGTTTAATCATATTTTTGACTTTGAATTTAGTCAGTAGATTACGCCGATGCGTTTCTACAGTAACTGGGCTTAAAAATAACTTTTCTGCGATCTGATTCGTTGTCAGTCCATTTGAAATCAAAATCAAAATCTCCTTTTCACGTTGTGTCAGCCTAGGAAGGCTTTTCATTGTGGCAACTGCGCCGGTGTATAGTTCTTTCGCGCGATCACAAATTGATTCTTTGCCATCTATCCCCAGTTGTACGCAACCTAAAAATTCCTCGTTGGACACATCCTTTAAAATATAACCATTTCCGCCGGCACGCATAAACTGAAAAATAAGATTGCCATCGGCTAAATTGCTCAAGGCGACTATAGGAACCAAAGGGAATTGCTTCCTGACCTGCCTACATACATCTACGCCGCTAATGTTGGAAAGCTGCATATCCATCAGAAGCAAGTCAACTCTCGTTTTATCCAAAAATTCAATCATGGCCACCTCTTCCAAAAATGGATATACCCGATACCCGTCCTGATTATTGAGAAAAGAAACGACTCCTTCCAACAGTAAGGGATGATCGTCTAACACCGCAATTATCTTCATGACTCTGCCAATTTAAACAGTTATAGCAATTTCGATTTGGGTTCCGGATCCAAGCTTGCTGTGAATGTCAATTGATCCGTTGATCCATTTAATCCTATTGACCATATTATTTAATCCCAATCCATAATTTAATACGGAGGAATCAAAGCCTTTACCATTATCCTCCACAAGTATATGTAATATTTCTTCCGATTTACTTACCTGAACAATAATCGTATCTGCATTTGCATACTTTAGTGCATTTGAAATCGCTTCTTGAACAATTTGATAGAGGGCCAATCCTTTTTGAAAATCGACATTCAATTCAGGTTCGTAATTCTCAAACTGAATGGAAACATGACTATTTTTCATTACCAGACACAATTGCTCCAATGCTGCTATCAACCCAAACTGACGCAACGATGCAGGCATTAGATTATGTGAGATCCGCCTTACTTCGCCCAAAATATCATTCAGCTTCTGCGGTATTTCGTCCGTCAAGATTGTACTCTTCGCTACGTCGCCCGCAATCTTAAATTTTAACCCTGTCAACATACCGCCTATGCTGTCGTGCAGATCCTGAGCAATGCGCTGCCGCTCCTGCTGCTCCCCCTTGAGCATAGATTCCGAAATTTGCAACTGCTTTTCCTTTTCCAATTTTTCCAATACTATGTCGTGGTTGAGCCGTATCTGTGTATTGAGCTTCCGCTGCTTTCTGTAAAAAAAAGCAGTAAATAGCACAATGAAGAAAAGCAAAATAGCAATACCCAAAACTAGAAAAACTCGAAATTGGTTCCGGTCCTTTTCTGCGCGCAGATTCAGAATCTCCTTTTCCTTTTCAACGGTCTTATACTTGGTCTCCATCTCATTCATTTTTTCCAGCAGTTGGACCTGCAGAATGCTATCGGATAGCTTATTTGCGGTATTGGACATCTTCAGTGCATCCTGATAATTACCCATCAGCTCATTTACGGCTGCCAGTTGACTATATACTATTTTGCTATTATAAAGATCTCGGGTCAATAGGCCATTTTTTACAATTTCCTCCAGCTGCAGTTTGGCATCGGCATACTTCTTCTGCAGGAGATACACATTAAACTTTCTGAACCGCATCATCTGGAATAATTTCCAATTGTTCATCTTGACCGACCAATCCAAACCGATATCCAATAACCTTAACGCCTCATCCGTTTGCTGCTTTGTCGTAAAGTAAAGAGCCTCGTTGTAATAGTAATTGGGCAGCTGAGAAGAATTTGGATACTCGTCCAATAGCTGCTTGGCTTTGTCCAATAAGATTTTTGCTTCTTTGGATCTTACCTGATAGCAATAATTGCTTACTGCGTTGAGGTAAGCCACTAAAAGTGCGGCACTCGGGGGTTGCTGCTCAAGCTGCTTAATCGCTAACTGATGGTATTCATCCGCTTTTGCAAGCTGATTGGACGACATAAAAGTCATACCGATCATCGTATTTATACTACCTTCCATAATAGGATCGTGCGCTTTGGCGTACGGTAAACACTTCCCATTAAGAATATCCAAAAAGTCAGCAAATCCCTTTTTAGGAAATCGAATCAAGCCCAGATTGTACCATGCTCTAGCCAATAGCCCTTGTTGGAAAGGCTTTTGCGCATTGCCAAGCAGGTCGATACATTTCTGGACTTCAATGCCCGCGTTTTTACTATCCAGGAATTGCCCATAATAATAGCTTTTATATAATGCGCCCATGGCCTGTAAGGTCCGGAATGGCCTAGCCAACCGCTCACCCTCACGCATATTATTCCAAAATTTCGCCGTATCTCTAAATCGATAGTAATCTGCCAAATAAAAATGATGCATTGCCTTCACACTATCATTGGACCTCGATAGCAATAACTTCTCCGCGTCAACTCGATATTTATTCTCATCCAATGGCAGGAAACTCTGTCCAGCTGCAGCATGTATAGTAAAGTATACTATAAAAAAGGCCATTATCTTCATTAACTCTTTCAACTGAAACATCATTAATCCAATATATTATATCATTTAAACAACTAAACTAAATCGGGCCTTTTCAGCCAATGGTTTTATAATATGTAATACTGAATATCTTATGGTGGTTCAAGACTTCAATCTACTTCTATTAGCATGCTATTAGACTTCATCAATGTCGACAGCAGAAAATACAGGCCGGAAAACCGCATAATCAAATGGCGGATCGCAAAAAAACAAAGATATATCTCCACAATGAATTGTTAGAGACATTCTTCTACTTTTTTGAAATTAATTGCCAACACAAGAATAGGCTAATCTATTTAAATACAGGCCAAAATATTTCAACTAAAAAAAACGCCTCCAGATAGCGCGAGAGGCGTTTTTAAACGATATTAGCTGCTCTTTTTTGTCGCAATATCGATCAGCAAATCCAGCTTACACTGGTACGCCGAAGACAGCACATTTGGATTATCAAACTCAAAAAGCGCCGATTTCATCACAGGGACACTAAAGGGCAATGTCCAGGCGCGAAGTGATTTTGCGATCGCATCCATAGCGTTGATCCCTTGCAGTGCATGAACACCATCGGCCCAGCAAACCAGTCCAATATGTTTGTCCGTCAGATAAGCAGGTTTGTTCTGGGCACTTACTTCTAACCAGTCCAGACAGTTTTTCATGACGCCGGGGATACTTCCGTGATATAAAGGAGACAGCCAAAAATGCACATCTGCCTCAAGAAATAAGTTATTCATAATCTTTACTGCATTAGGCACGCGGTTGAGACTCTGATCAAATAAAGGTATTCCGCTGTCAGCTAGATTGAAGATCGTGTTGTCGATGCCTATCTGGTTCAACTTTTCGGAAAAATAATTCGACAGTTTTCCCGATGTAGATTCTTGCCTTCTTTCCAAGGCGCCATTAAATATTAAAGCTTTCATTATACTTTACTTTTTTTAAAAATAACTTTAGGCATGCCCACTTCACCATACATCAATGTTTGTACAATCGGGACCAAACGTTCTGTTGCTAACATATAAAGTGATGCCGGGATATCTGGACGGGCTCGTACAACAACTTTTTGGTTCCGAAAATGCGATAAATCCATCGATCGCAAAGTTTGCCTCCATAGGTCTATGGCCAGTGCCTCTACATCCCTAAAATCGTAATAAGCTGCAATCGGTTGAAGTTTCTCAGCCAGGGTCATGTAGACCCAAGGCGGGATAATTGCATCAACAGAACAGCTGATAGCAACTGCTTTATTCGCAAAAACGGACCAATCCACTACGGCTAAAGCTTCTTTAAATTCCTTTTCTCTGACGATCGCCTCTTGATAAAGCAATACTTTGATATCAAAGCTTTCGATCGTCAGATTGGTCTTAAAATCGATCAGATTTAAGGCCAATATGCCCGTGTTTTCAACTTTATTTACAAACATGTTTTCTTTACACCACACTAGCGATTACTGCCTCATATTTTTTTTCCACAACAGACCAATCCAAAAGTGACCAAAATGCATCCAAATAGTCAGCCCTTTTATTCTGATATTTCAAATAGTAAGCATGCTCCCAGACATCGACCCCCAAAATGGGGAAACCTCTACTGATCAATTGGGTATCCATCAACGGATTATCCTGATTTGAAGTAGCTGCTACATCCAAAGCACCAGAGTGCTTCACATAGAGCCAAGACCAGCCCGAACCAAATTGCCCAAGTCCTGCATTTTTTATCTGGGCCTTGAGTTGATCCAAAGAACCGAAGGCTAAGTTTATTTCGTCCGCTAATTTTCCTGTGGGTACCGTTTGTGGATTGGGCGATAAAATTTCCCAAAATAACGTGTGGTTAAAATGACCGCCAGCATTATTGCGGATCACTGAACCGTAGTCGCTGACCTTTACCAAAATATCCGATAATTCGCCGGCTTCGCTTTCCCTTTCTTCTAATGCCTTATTGAGATTGTCGACATAAGCTTGATGATGCTTTTGATGATGAATCGTCATGGTCTCACGATCAAAATAAGGCTCAAGCGCTGCATAGTCATATGGTAACTGGGGTAATTGAAATTTGTGCATAGTTTTATTGTTTTTATGATAAGTCAAAACTAAAGAATTCATCTTAATAAAACAACTAAATAGTTGTTTTATTAAAAATCATAAAATTAAATAAAAACACTAAACCTTCCCTTGACACCTATTTTAGAACAAAAATAAAAACACTACCTTTGCTGAGTGTTTATAAAACTACTTTTTCATTGTCAAATGCAGAAAAATCCAGCTGATCGAATATTAATGTTATTGAAAATGCGACGAGAAGCCACAGCAGCTTTGATTGCAACAGAATTGGCGATAACAAAAGAAGGTGCGCGTAAACATTTATTGAACCTCGCGAATCAGAACCTGATCGTATCGAATAGCCGAAGCGAAGGCATAGGCCGTCCTTCGACTTACTACAGTCTGTCTTCGCAGGGTATGGCAAGATTTCCAGATAGTCACGCTGATATCACGGTACAATTGTTACAATCGATTAAACATGTGCTTGGCGAGAATGCGTTAAATCTACTTATTAGTGACCGGGAGTCTAAGGTATATCAAAAATATGCCGAGGCAGTATGGGATATCGAATCGATTGAAAAAAAACTTGAGGTTATAGCCGCTAAACGGACTGAAGAAGGCTATATGGCCGAGTGGAGAAAAGAACGTGACCATTATCTTCTCATTGAAAATCATTGCCCGATATGTGCAGCAGCAACTGAGTGCCAGGGTTTTTGTCGTTCAGAACTAACGAATTTTCAACAACTGGTCGGTCCGGCCTATGTCATCAGCAGAACGGAATATATAATAGATAACGCTCCACGCTGTACGTATCGCATTATGGAAAAGAAATAAGGCTGCCCTATCGAATTAATGCTAAGAAATTAGTAATATACCGATAAGTATTTTCTATCTTTGCACGCAAAGAATAGAATTCATCATGTCGAAAGCAGAACACACACGGCAATTTATCATTGAGAAAACTGCGCCCATCTTTAATAAAAAAGGTTACTTTGCGACTTCCCTATCAGATATCACAACAGCGACAGGCTTAACAAAAGGAAGTATTTATGGTAATTTTAAGGACAAAGACGATCTGGCCATACATGTTTATACTTATCAGAGCAAAAACATTTCCGATGCGGTTCATCAGCAGATTATTCAGCAGAAAACAGCGTTAAAGAAGCTTTTGTCTTTTTTTGATTTCTACAAAGAGAATTTTAAAGCTATCGCAGCTTCTGGCGGATGTCCAATGATGAACGCTGCTGTTGAAGCAGATGATTCACTGCCTTTTTTAACGCCAAAAGTGAAGCGTTCATTTGACCTTTGGCGCCAGCGTTTAATCTTGATTCTGGAGGAAGGAATAAAAAATGGAGAATTTAAGCAAGATGTTTCTGCTGAGGATTACGCCATTACGTTTATGGCGATGATCGAGGGCGGAATTTTGCTTTCAAAAATTACCGGAAGAGGAAAAGATTTAGCGATTGTCTTAGAAAAAATGAGAGAAATGGTCAACCGGGAAATCAAAAGTTAGTTTTTTTAAAAATTCAAATACCAATCGGTATATTATTACAAAAATATTAAAATAAAAAGAGATGAAAAGAGTTGTAGTTACCGGCATGGGAACCATAAATCCGCTGGGAGAAAACATTGATACATTCTGGAATAACATTTTGCGCGGTGAAAACCGCACAGCAGCGATTAGCCGTTTTGATGCATCCCTATTTCGAACACAGATTGCAAGTGAAATTAAGCAATTTCAACCCGAAAAATACTTAGATAGAAATGAAATCAAAAGGAGTGATCTTTTCACGCAATATGCGTTATACAGTGCAGCTCAAGCACTAGAAGATTCGGGACTAGTACCTGAAAGCATGGATCCCTTTGAAATCGGTGTCATTTGGGGTGTTGGTCAGGGTGGAATGGAAACTTTCGAAAAAGAGGTAGAAGGTTACGTAACGGGAGATTACAAACCGCGATTCAGTCCATTTTTCGTTCCGCGCCTCATCGTGAATATGGCTTCTGGAATGATATCGATGAAATATGGTTTAAAAGGAATCAACTACACAACAGTATCGGCCTGCGCAACATCCAATACTGCTTTTATGGATGCCTTCAATTACATTCGATTAGGGAAAGCAAAAGTTTTTATCAGTGGCGGCTCCGAGGCTCCCATCACACCCGCTTCCGTTGGAGGCTTTTCTGCCATGAAGGCCATGTCGAGCCGGCATGATAGCCCACAGACTGCAAGCAGACCATTTGACCGCGATCGCGACGGCTTTGTCATGGGAGAAGGTGCCGGTGCGCTTATCCTCGAAGAGTACGAACATGCAAAGCAAAGAGGCGCAAAAATTTATGCAGAACTTGTAGGAGCTTCAATGACTGCGGACGCTTACCATATGACTTCTCCCCACCCCGAAGGAATAGCTGCTGCAAAAGCTATGTCTCTAGCGTTGGAGGAAGCCAAAATTAACATCAGCGAGCTCGACTATTTAAATCTCCACGCTACTTCAACTCCGGTTGGAGATATCGCTGAACTAAAAGCGATGCAACGCGCTTTTGGCAACTCCAACAATTTATGGGTCAGTTCTACCAAGTCAATGACAGGACACTTACTTGGTGCGGCGGGGGCTATCGAAGCAATCATTGCCGTAAAATCTATCAACAACAATGTTATCCCCGCAACGATAAACATCGAAAATATAGATCCGGAGATTCCGGAAGGGGTAAATATTGTGATCAATCAGCCACTGGAAAAAACCGTGACTGCAGCAATGAGCAATGCATTTGGGTTTGGAGGACACAATTCGAGTATAGTTTTCAAAAAGATTTAATTTTTTTGAAATAATTCTTGACAAAGTGTATTAAACACACTATCTTTGTACTATCATAATTTAGGTTTATAATTGGTTATTTAAGGTTTTCATTCTCCCCGTTTGAAAACCTTTTTTTATGCCTATTTTTTTGTCCAATGCTATTTGTAGATCTACTTTTTGCGGACACTATACTCCCCTCAATCAATCCCACCATTATTTAGATGAGCTTGTTATCGCTTCCTCACAGGCTATGAGAACAGCAGGCGGGATCGCATACTTGGTTTGATAATGAATACCGCCTTTTTAATCGTTGACGCAATCACTTGCTGATCATAATTTAGCTAGCTGCAAAAATAAATACAAAAGCATTACCAAATTATAGCTAATCACAATTTTCAATCAATATTTAGACAGTTATCGGTCACTGATTATTCAGTTCTGACTGACGAATCACTGAGCAAGCACTGAACGAGTAGTGTCAAAAGGTACAATTTGGTCACCTTTTGGTCCCAATTTGTTGCCGCTCCAAATCAAAGGGAAATTTAATTGAAGCGTTCAAATAAAACTGTTTATACAAGACAGAAAATGCAAATGGAAATATGAAATTGCACGACCTTATCGGACTAGAATCTAAGAAGGGGATTCTCCAACAAGTACCTAGACAACCGTATGGTAGAAATACAGTTAGTCGAAAATTACGATCACTTGGGTTTGTAGATGCATTCGACTTAAAAAAATCTATAGAAGCAATGATTAATTCTTTAAGACAGGATAAAAATTTATGAAAAAAAATAGCGAGACAACCGAAGTTGCCTCGCTGGGTAATAATAAACATATGAAATTAAAATTTTCCTGTCCGTTTATCCCACCACATCTGTTCACCCCAGACATTGTCAATTACTTGGGCCGCCGCGGCATCAGTATTCGCTTTGTTGTATAAATATTCGTTATTTGGGTACGGTAATCGCCATGGTTGATCATTGTGCTTCTTCCCAAAAATAGAATTCAACGAAGGATAATTTGTTGTAGGAACTCCAGTTCTGCGGTATAAACTCCATGCTTCAAAATTTTCCTTAAACAGCGCTACCCACATATCCCACCAAATACGTTCTTTTGTATTATTCCATCGCCCCGCCCCCTCTAAATATGCATTTGTAGCTTCCGTAGAAATACCATTATCTTCCATGGATAGATTTACTGCTTTTTCATAGGCTGTCTGTGCAGATATCCCCACATTATACCCTAGCATTGCTGCCTCAGCCAAAATATAGTAAGTTTCACAAGATTTAAAAAATGGTGTTGCACCAGCTGCATTGGTTATATAGCGATCACCTATCCAAGAAACCGATGTTAGGCTCGAAGGACCTTGCTTTGCTCCATTAGGATAGCCGCGATATTCTCCGTCATTTGCTTTTAAAGCAACCGTAGCAATACGAGGATCCTTAGTATCGATTAAATGATCTATAAAAATATCAGAAAGCGCCCAATTATTTCTTCTATTCCCTATCATCCCGGAATTATACCATGGTTCATAATATGGTGGAGCTCCAGGATAAGTCAAAGCACAATTTTCACTATTGTCCTCCAAGACTGGATATTTCCCTTTATTCCCTGCAATTTCTTCTATAGTTGATTTTGCTAAATCCGATGCAACCCCAGAAATGCGTAACGCTAAACGGAGTCTCAAGGAATTACAAAACTTCCGCCACTTCAGCATCTCTGCTGACAAAGATTCTTGATCGTCGCCCATATAATAAATTGCATCAGCTTTTCCCAGTGCATCGTCTCCATAGCCTTCCGCCATTTCATCAGCAATCTCTTTTAAACTTTTTAATATTGCTGGATAAATATCCTCCTGCTTATCATATTTTGCTCTTAAAACACCGCCTTGAGCTTCAGTACCTTGAAAAGCCTCTGTGAATGGTACATTTCTCCATCCATCTGTTAAATAGGACCACATATAATTTTGCCAGATTCGTGCAATAAGGCGAACATTTTTATAGCCTGCGGCAGTCGTTTCGGTATACTCAAGCATATCTTTTAGCTGCGTATTATTATAATAACACGCATACCAACGATTGCCATAAGTGTTATTTGTAGGCACCAATCCTGACATAAAGTCCATATATTGAATCTTAACAATATAGCCTGCGAAGGTACCATAACCATCAACATCCCCACCAAACTGTTCTCCGGTATTGCGGAGTACATTAACCAAAGTATTTGTGGGCGGGCTGTATGGCAGTGCGTCCGGGTTTGTATTTATTTCTTCGAAATTCTTCGTACATCCCGAAATTAACAGGAGTGATAACGCCGAAGCAGCTAATCCTGCTTTCCTAATAATCTTATTCATACTCATTGTATTTGTTGAGAATATAAAAAACTCTTGAAGTCTAATTAAAAAGTAATACCTAGTTTCAATCCTATACTGCGCGAACTTGGCACTGATGCTTGCTCAAAACCAACACCTCTACTATCACTTGATACACCGCTAGTTTCTGGATCAATCCGCATTGTATTTGATTTATCCACCCATAATAATGCTAGATTGGATCCTATCAATGACACATTCGCACGTTTGATCCCCTTAATCTTACCATAAACATGCTGCGGGATTGTATAAGTAATATATCCTTCACGCAATTTCAAGAAAGACCCATCAAATACATACATTTCCGCTATTCCTCCTGATTCATACCAATCTTGTGTATTTACAGCAATAGTATTTTCTACCCAACCTCCTTTCCCGTCGGGCATAACGAATCGTTCGTTTTTCATAACATCTTTCCCTGCAATAATAGTACGCTCACGGACGCCATTCTCAGCAGTGATAGCTGCAATTCCCGAAGCATAAGCATGATTCATTGTTTGTGACCAAATATCCCCACCCTTTCTAAAGTCTAACATGAAACCAACTGTAAAATCCTTATATTTAAATTCATTTCTTAAACTCATCAAATAGTTGGGCGTAACATGTCCAATAACCTGAGTAGATTTTGTGTTATCTACAAATCCTTCTTCGGTAACTTTAATAGCACCTTTCATTGGACCATCCTCAACACGATTATACCCAGGGCCAACTAATGCTCCCCACGATTCACCCACCTTAGCCATATTGGCAATTCCCCATGTCCAACCAATTTGGTAGGTATCCAAATTTAATTGAGGGTACAATTCTAATATCTTATTTTTATCTTTTGCAAAATTGAACGATGCCGTCCAATTTACTCCTGTCTCACTTTTTAAGATATCACCACGTAACTGGATTTCCACCCCTTTACTTTCAATATTCCCTGCATTCAAAACCATACTACTAAATCCGACAACATTAGAGGTTGTCACCGGTAGGATTTGTTTTTTTGCATTTTTGTGATAATAAGTAAAGTCAGCGTGTAAACGGTCCTTAAATAAGCCAATTTCGGTACCGACTTCCCAAGTCCGTATACTTTCTGGCTCTAAATCAGGATTTGGATAAGTCATACCCTTATAGATTTGAGCAACCCCATTAAATGAGCTGTTTTGCGCGTAATAATATCGTTTATTTCTGTACGCTGAGGTTGCATTGCCAATTTCAGCTAAGTTGAAGCGCAACTTCCAAAAGGAAAGTATATCTCCTTTCAGACCTTCAAAAGTCGTTGTAGGAAGCCAACTTAGGTTGAAAGATGGATAGAAAAAGGACTTAGTTATCGTAGACGACCAATCATTTCTTGCCGTCACATCTACGTATATCTGATCTTTCCAGCCTATTGAAGCCAAACCATAAATAGAATTCGATCGAATATGACTATGGTCCATTAAGTTGACCGCATCTCCTACCCGATTAGAAATCGTATAAATCCCTGGCACAGTTAAGGCGTCTGCACCCACAGTGCTGTTTTCATTCTGTGCATCTCTATAATTTGCACCCGCGCTTGCAAGTAAATTGAAATCACCGAGTTGTTTATTAAACGTAGCAATAAAATCTAAATTCAACTCTGTATTATTGGTTTTAAGATCTCGAAAACTTCCGTTTGGATTATCATAATTGAAATAATTTGATTGAAACATCTTCGAATTGTAATAATCCAACCCTACGCGTCCCTCAAATTTTAAGAACGTATAGGGTTGGTAATATAAGGACGACTTTCCAAAAACGCGATTTTTATTCAATGAATTTGTTGTCTTGTTCATTGTGAAATACGGATTCACATGATAAGATGAATTCCAGTTGTAAAAGTCATAATTACCAGCGGCATCCTTCTGATCCCAATTGTCTTTTAAACTTTGCATATTTACCTGCCGACCAAACCAAATAAAACCATTGATCGGATTGGCGCCGTCATACCCTTGCATAATCAAATTATCACTTTGTGTCCTCGAATAGTTAGCCATCACATCATAGGATATTTTATCTGATAATTGATAAAAATTATTGAGTTGCATGGAGTACTTAGTCTGATCCGTGTTAGGTACAGTTCCAATTTGATTTCTATAGGATAATGCCGCTCTAGTAGAAGACTTATCCCCTTTTGATATTAATGAGAGATTATGATTCTGCGAATGTCCCAATTGAAAAAAATCTCGCACATTGTCTTTATGTGAAATCCAAGGAGTCGCCTGTCTAACCCCATTTACCACAGGGCTATCAAATTGCCGCAGATTCAAGCCTATATCCAAACGAGGTCCCCACGATTCATCAAAACCATCATTTACACCTTCATCTGATTCACCCGTACCATCGACATAATTAAAAGATTTTTGTTCCGCATACTGCTGATAAGTCAATCCTTTTCCATTCAGATTATAATGATACTCGTCTCCTCGTGATCCCTGGCCATATAAGTTTTGGAATTTTGGCAAGGTCGCAACTTGATCCACGGTAAAGTTTCCGTCGTAGGCCAAACTCACTCCGTTTTTTGCCTTTTTACCAGATTTTGTCGTGATTTCAATAACTCCTCTTCCTGCACGCATACCATATAATGCAGCTGAACCACCTTTTAAAATACGAATATCTTCAATATCCTCCGGGTTGATATCATTTAAACCAGATCCATAATCAACTCCTCCATAGGTATTGTCTCCCGAACGTTGTGTATTATTGCTAATAGGAACTCCATCCACAACAATCAACGGCTGTTGATCTGCCTGCAGAGAAGAGTTTCCTCTCAACGAAATCCGCGCAGATGCCCCTACTGCTCCCCCAAATTGATTGACTTGCACCCCCGCAACTTTTCCCGATAAAGAACTCGTTACACTCAATTGCCCAGCATCGGTCAAGTCTTTGGCTTTTACTTCTTGAATTGCGTATCCTAGCGATTTTTTATCTCTGCTAATTCCCATCGCTGTCACGATCACCTCATCCAAGCTCCGTTCATCAGATCGTAATGTAACCTGAATTGTACTCTGATTGGTTAAGTTCACTTCCTTACGACCATAACCGATAGCCGAAACGCTTAAAGTCCCTGCCTGCTTGTAGTTGATCGTAAACTCGCCGTTTTGTCCTGTTTGTGTCGCTGTTCCATCCCTCAGTGTCAGTGTAACTCCGGGTATAGGCTTTCCGTCTTGGTCGACCACCTTCCCTTTTAAAACTGTTTGCGCATATACCGCCGAGCTTACCAAAACGGTAGCGGCTAGCATAGCAATGCTTTTTCTGTTCATAAGTTTAGTTTCAGATGTTAGTTTTTAGTGTTTTTATAACAACTAAGTTAGGGGTACTTAGCTTGCATTGATAACCGAATTTTGATCATTAATACCCGATTTTTAACCCAAAGTGTTAAATAAACAACATAATAGCAGCAGAAAAACTTCACACCACCTATATTTCCCAATAAAAACACATCAAAAACACATTAAACACCCTTTTTTGATTTAAAAACAACTAACAAAAAAGCAAATAATCAATTAAACCATTGACATAACATCGATTTAACACCTTATTTTTCAAAAAAACCAATAAAAAAAATGATTGATGTGTTGTTTTAAGATAGTGAGAAATAAAGATGATTTTTTTCCTCAAAAAAAACAGGGATGAGATGAATAGCTTCTACCATTGGATTTGGTAAGCTATATCCGTTTCTCTAGGAAAAAAGACAGATAAATATAAAAGCAAAAATCTCATTAAAAAGAATTTTAACATTACAATTTAACGAGATTTTATTACCGCTGGATTTTAATAGCTATCTAATCAAAGCGAGCAAATAAAAGAATATTTAATGGCTTAAAGTATCCTTCATACTGTATTCCCGATTAGCATTAGATCACAGAATAGAGCGTTTGTTTGTACTGCTGCACATACTCTTTTGGATTGCAGCCGACGATTTGTTTAAATACGCGATTAAAGTTGGTAATGCTATTGAAGCCACAGTTGTAGGCAATAAAAGAAACACTGTCCAAGTGGTCTTCATTTAATTGGTTACACACTTCTTTGACTCTTATGCGATTAAGATAAGTCACAAAAGTAACCCCGCAATGCTTTTTAAAATAGCGACAAAAAGCTTGTGGCGTAAGATTGGCGTGATCAGCAACTTCTTCCAACGTTAGTTCGTCTCTATAGTGTTCCCTGATATAGTTGCAGATAAAATTAATACGATTTGATCCATGTATTGTTTCCAAGCCTGCTTCCACGCGCTCGTTACAAAGCGCATCGGCGCCCCTGGAAATATTTGCTAACGTTCTCAATAGATAAAAAAAATGCATCAACTTGTCCATCTGATCCGCAGATTTCAACTGACAAACCCTTTGTGATATCTGGTCAAAATAAGTCTCGGGAACTTTAAATCCTCTGGAGTTACTATAGATAAATTGATTCAGCGATTCAAATTCGTCCAGGGAAAACAGCGATTTAAGCTTTCCATTTGGATCGAAAAAAATGGAAACAGAGCGAGATTCATTTGAAAAACCGTCCTGAGAGGCCGATTTAAACACATGTGGTTGGTTTGCCCCCAAAAAGAAAATATCATTTTCCTTAAAGGGGTGTAAGGTATCTTCAACAATCAAAACTCCTTTGCCTTTTTTTATCCACATTAATTGAGCTTCTTGATGTCGATGAAAATGGGGGTAGAAATTTTCCAAAACATCTTCTTGAATAGTAAGGCTCTGGCCTCGCATGGTAGGAACATTAAATTGGAGCGTTTTCATAGGTATGTTTAGTTTATGTTACTGTTTAGTTAATATAAATATAACAACTCCAAAGCAACAACAATATATTTAGTTTGTTCATAAAATTACAATACTAAAATATGTTTAGAATCCGACAATATTTAATAATCCTTTAACAAATCTT
Organism: Sphingobacterium sp. 2149; assembly: GCF_031455655.1. Classification (NCBI taxonomy): domain Bacteria; kingdom Pseudomonadati; phylum Bacteroidota; class Sphingobacteriia; order Sphingobacteriales; family Sphingobacteriaceae; genus Sphingobacterium; species Sphingobacterium sp. 2149. The sequence continues at coordinate 18,476 of NZ_JAVDTD010000013.1, forward strand.
CTACGAAAAGGTATAATTGGTATTAAAAACGCTTTAATATTAAAAAAATGGGTTAAAATACAATTAGACTTTGATAAATTGTGATAATTATAATTCAACAGAAAGATAGAACTTTATTAAATTTCGTTTTCGATTCTTTATAGTGTATAAAAATGAATCTTATTCGTTTGTAACAACAGCAAAAATTGCACTATCAAAGATAAACCTCTTAAATAAATCGTTTTGAAGCGCTTAAATTTTACGATATTCGTGTTAGACAATGTACATCTAAGAGGCAAGCCAATTGCAAAACAAAATATAACAAAAAATCTATGGCTTTAACAACATAAAAAGCATTACATTCTAAAATTTCCAAAATTTATGTTCAAAAAAGAAATATATCTTCATCGCCGAAATAAGCTTTTATCATCGCTCAGTGCTGGCAAAATTCTTTTGTTAGGCAACATTGAAAACCCGATTAATTTTGAGCACAACACCTATCCATTTCGTCAAGACAGCAGCTTTTTATATTACATAGGAATAAAAAGTCCAGGTTTGGCTGCTGTATTGGATATTGAAAAAAATGAGACTATACTATTTGGTGACGAAATGACGATCGACGATATTGTGTGGATGGGTCAGCAGCAAACTTTAGCGGAAAAGGCAGAACTGTCGGGTATAAGCGCGGTACTTCCTTTCAATCAACTCTTCGACTATCTTAACAAGAAAACGCAAACAGTAATTCACTACCTACCGCCTTATCAATCGCACAACAAATTATTACTTCAACAAATAACTGGCCGTTCTGTAAGTCAGTTAGAACCCTCGGTCGCTTTAATTAAAGCCGTGGTTGGTCAACGAAGCGTCAAATCGGAAGAGGAGATCGCGGAACTAGAAAAGGCGGTAGATATCGCTGTTGATATGCATCGCATAGCTATGCGAATGACAAAACCTGGTTGTTATGAATATCAGATCAGCAATGCTATGCAACATTTTGCGCAAGATCAGGGAACCCCATTCTCCTATCCGCCGATAGTCACAAAACGGGGTGAAATCCTGCATAACCATATGCAATTTCACCAACTTTGTGAAGGTGATATTCTCCTTAATGATTCGGGCGTGGAAACCGCTATGGGATATGCTTCAGATCTAACCAGAACCTTTCCTGTAGGAAAACGATTTACAGCGTTGCAAGAAGAAATTTATCAGATTGTTTTACATGCTTTTAAATCTGCTGAACAGCTGCTGACTTCCGGAATACGTTTTAAAGAAATACATCTAAAAGCGTGTGAAGCGCTTGTAGATGGACTGATACAAACCGGGTTCATGAAAGGCAATGCGCAAGATGCGGTCATGAATCACGCGCATGCACTTTTCTTTCAATGTGGACTCGGGCACATGCTCGGTCTTGATGTCCATGATATGGAGGATCTTGGTGAACAATATGTAGGCTATACCGAAGCTGAGCCAAAAGATACCAAGACTTTCGGTATCAAATCACTCCGACTAGGCAAGGAACTAGAAGCTGGCAATGTACTCACTGTTGAGCCCGGAATCTATATTATCCCTGAATTAACGCAGCTTTGGGAACAGCAAAATTTACACAAGGACTTTATTAATTATGATTTCTTAAAAAAGCACCTCAATTTCGGAGGGGTTCGTATCGAAGACAATTATCTTATTGAAAAAGATGGATATCGTCGTTTAGGGAAATATCTTGAACGTGAAATACACGAAATATATCAGCTTAAAGACAACCCAATTAATTAAAAAACAGATAACGAACATAGCAATAAACCCGAAAAGTGAACTTTGATCACTTTAGGGCCAACGCTCAAATAGATAAACAAATGAACAGCATTAAACAGTCGATCTTTATTATTTTAATACTGGTTTTTCAGGTTCCAGCCTCCATTTTTGCGCAACGACTATGGACAGATCAAGGTGATCAGTATTATGAATTTTCTGATAAGGGAATAGAAATGGTCAACCCTAAAAATGGGATGAGATCCATCTTTCTTTCACAGCAATCGCTTATTCCACAAGGGACAACAACAGCACTAAAGGTTGAGAATTTTTCGATTTCCAAAAACAAGGAGCTTATTTTACTGTATACCAATAGCAAGAGAGTCTGGCGCGAGAATACAAGAGGTGATTATTGGGTCTATAATAAAAAGTCCAGTCAGTTACAGCAGCTAGGCAAACAATTCCCGGCTTCGCAACTGATGTTTGCGAAGTTTAACCCAAAAGCAGATAAAGTAGCTTACGTCAATAAAGCCGATCATAATGTTTACGTGGAAGATCTTGCGAATGGCCGCATCGTTGCCGTTACGAAAGATGGAACAGACCGTCTAATCAACGGTACTTTCGACTGGGTATACGAGGAAGAATTTGGCTGCAAAGATGGTTTCCGCTGGTCTCCGGACGGTACTTCTATTGCTTATTGGAAGCTTGATGCCCGTAACATCCGTAATTTTTTGATGATCAACAATACGGATAGCCTCTACTCCTATACCATCCCTGTGGAGTATCCTAAAGTTGGACAGTCACCGAGTGCCTGTTCGATATGGACCTTTGAAATCGCCACGGGAAAAAGTACGATGCTGAATATTCCGGGAGATCCCATCCAACACTATATTCCCCGCATGGAATGGTGTCTTGATAGCAAACAGGTCATCGTAGAGCAACTCAATAGAAAACAAAATGAGAGCAAGATCTATACTGTCGCCCTCTCCGATAATAAAGCGCAAAACATACATAAGGAGCAAAGTGACTCGTGGATTGATATCAAATCACGATGGAACAACAACGATCCTTCTGGATGGGACTGGGTTCAAGGCGGAAAGGCCTTCATCTGGGTATCTGAAAAGGACGGCTGGCGCAAAATTTACCAGATTGATCTCGCAGGCAATGAGAAACTGGTTATGAAAGCAGATTATGATCTGATCAATATTGACTTTTTCGACACGAAAAATGAAACTATTTATTTTACCGCTTCTCCAAACAATGCAACGCAAAAATATCTGTATAGTGTATCTACGAAAGGCGGCGTTCCTAAGAGACTAACACCGGCGTCATACGAAGGAACCTGCGATTATGATATTTCAAAAGACGGTAAGCTAGCAATCTTCAGCTTTAGTAACCGGGCAACATTAAAACACAATGCCGTCATTGAATTACCGACACACAAAATACTCGTAGACTTTGATTTGAAACGTGAAAAGAAAGTCAGTGATGGCATTGCTGAGTTTTTTAAAGTTAAAACATCCGACGGTGTCGAATTGGACGGCTGGATGGTGAAACCCTTGGATTTCGATCCGAACAAAAAATATCCAGTCGTATTTATGGTCTATGGCGAACCTGCATCGCAAACGGTAATAGACAACTTTAGTGCGGGTTACAACAGTCTATATAAAGGGAATATGGCACAGGACGGCTACATTTACATTTCTTTGGATAATCGTGGAACTCCTGCTCCTAAAGGCAGCTTGTGGCGGAAAAGCATCTATCGGAACATCGGTCAGCTCAACATCCGCGACCAGGCACTAGCAGCTCAAGAAATACTGAAATGGTCTTTTGTAGACAGCTCTCGTACTGCAGTTTGGGGATGGAGCGGTGGCGGATCAAGCACACTTAACCTACTGGGACAATATCCTCAAATCTATAAAACAGGTATCGCCATTGCAGCGGTAGCGAATCAGTTACTTTACGACAATGTATACCAAGAACGCTACATGGGTCTTCCCCAAGAAAATCTTGCCGACTTTGAAAACGGTTCTCCACTGAAATATGCAAAAAATATCAAAGGTAATTTACTCTATATCCATGGAACCGGGGATGACAATGTGCATTATCAAAATGCTGAAGTCCTCATCAATGAATTGGTTAAAAATAACGTGCAGTTCCAGTTGATGTCCTACCCCAACCGTAGCCATTCGATTAGTGAGGGACAGGGTACACATGAGCATTTAAGAACATTATTTACAAACTATCTCAGGTTACATTGTCCTCCGGGAGGAAGATAGATCGAATAGCCATTATTTACAATGAAAAAAATACTATTATATGCATTGGGAACCTGCAGTCTACTGACCGCAGGTATACAGCAATCAGCAGCGCAGCTGATGAAAGAAAAAAATGAATTTACCAGGGCTGATTCACTGCGCGGATATCTGTCACCGCTGCGCACCTGCTACGATATCCAATATTATCATTTGGATGTGAAGGTAGACATAGACAATAAATTTATTTCGGGTTCAAATCTTTTCCGTTTCAAGGCCACGACTGATTTTAATCGCCTGCAATTTGATCTTTTTGCAAATCTTAAAGTAGACAAAGTCGTTTACAAAGGAAAGGAACTTTCCTTTACTCGAGAACATAATGCTGTCTTTGTCGAATTTCCGGCGGGTATAAAGAAAGGAACACAGGAAGAATTTACGGTATATTACGAAGGTCATCCTACAGAAGCGGTCAAAGCTCCCTGGGATGGCGGCTTTGACTGGAAAAAAGACAGCAATGGAAAGCCATGGGTGGCCACGGCCTGCCAGGGTATGGGTGCGAGCGTCTGGTGGCCAAATAAAGACCATCAATCCGATGAAGTGGATAGTATGCTGATTTCCATCGCTGTTCCCAAAGAGGTGATGACTGTGTCCAATGGACGTCTGGTCAAGGTAGAAAAGATGAAGGATGGCTATACCAAATACCATTGGAAAGTCGCTAATCCGATCAATAACTACAATGTCGCTATCAATATCGGCGACTACGTTCATTTTAAGGAAAAATACAAAGGTGAAAAAGGACCATTGGATGTAGACTACTATATTTTGCGCGAAAACGATACGGCGGAAAAGAAAGCCCATCTTCAAAAAAACGCCAACCAGACCTTAGAGGCTTTTGAACATTGGTTTGGTCCGTATCCATTTTATGAAGATGGTTATAACTTGTTGAAACCTATCACACAGGAATGGAACACCAAAGTGCCATCGCCTACGGAAACCATTATCAAAATGGCTATCGTGGCAGGGATGCTTCGGAAACCGGATGGGGACATAAATGGGATTTTATTGTCGTCCACGAATCTGGGCACGAATGGTTCGGAAACAATATTACGTCAGCCGACTTGGCCGATATGTGGATCCATGAAAGCTTCACCAATTATTCCGAAGGCTTATTTATCGACTATTTCTATGGCAAAGAAGCCAGTCAGGCTTATGCCCATGGTATCCGAAGTGGAATCCAAAATGATAACCCTATCCAGGGTCCCTACCATGTCAATAAAGAAGGTTCTGGGGATATGTATCCCAAAGGTGGCGTCATGCTCAACATGATCCGTACGATGATTGACAATGATGAAAAGTGGCGGAATATCCTAAGGGGATTAAACAGTAAGTTTTATCATCAGCAAGTCGATTATCATGATATTGTCAACTATGTAAGCCAGCAGTCTGGATTAGACCTGTTAAAAGTATTTGAACAGTATGTACAGCATACCGCCATTCCTACACTGGAAATCAAACAAGATCCTTCAGGGAGAGTCTTGGGCCGCTGGATCAGTGAAGTCAAAGGCTTTCATATGCCGATACATATTGGGGTAAAAGGTCAAAAAAGGGAACTTATCCAATTGGACCAGCATTTTAGACCAATTACAATAAAGGGATTGACCAAAGAGAATATCGATATTGATACGTTCAATTATTATGTCGGACTGTTGGTGGAATAGAGAAGGCGACAACGTTAAAAACATCGCAAATTAAACAGCCCCCAGAAGTTAGTGCTTTCTGGGGGGCTGTCTCATTCAACGTATTAATTTGTTTAAGCCAAATTGACTGCGCTGTGTCGCATCGGAAGAATCAATACTGATTCCAGGCGGGCGGATCTACGCCAAGAAGGTGCTTTACAAAATAGTCTCTTCTTTTTCGTTCACCATAATCTCCTCCAGAAGAATGCCCCATTCCAGGCACCATGATTAAATCATGATTCTTACGCGCTTTGATTAAGGCATCAACTAATTGGAAGGTGGAAGAGGGATCCACATTATCGTCCAGCTCCCCAACAATCAATAAAAGATTTCCTTCCAGCTTAGCTGCATTTTCAATATTGGAGCTTGCCGCATATTCAGGACCCACTGGCCAACCCATCCATTGCTCGTTCCACCATATTTTATCCATTCGGTTATCGTGACAACCGCAGGAAGAAACGCCAACTTTATAAAACTCGGGATGGAATAACAGCGCACCGGTTGAACTTTGTCCACCCGCAGATGTCCCATAGATTCCCACTCGACCGATATCCATATATTTATATTGCTTTGAAGCAGCCTGCATCCAGGCAATTCGATCCGCAAAGCCCGCATCTTTCAGATTTTTCCAACAGACATCATGGAATGCTTTTGAACGGTTTGACGTACCCATCCCGTCGATCTGTACCACAATAAAGCCCAATTCAGCGAGTTCGTACATCCCACTCGGGTTACTGTAGAATGATTTGGGCACAAAAGAACTATGCGGTCCCGCATAAATGTATTCGATGACAGGATAGCTTTTAGCGGGATCAAAATTCGTCGGTCGAATAATAATCCCCCAGATATCTGTTGCGCCATCACGCCCCTTGGCTTTAAAAACCTCCGGTGCACGCCATCCAACAGTTTCTAACAAACTACTGTTTGTTTTCTCCAGTTCCATGATAAGATGGCCATCTTTGTCGCGCAATACTGAAATTGGCGGTTGATCAACCCGGGAATATGTATCGATAAATTGCGAATAATCTTTATCGAAAAAAGCTTGATGATTCGCATTTTCTTCGGTCAGCAGTTTTAAGCCCTTTCCATCCAAACCGATGGTATAATAGTGTATCAAATAAGGATCTTCTCCGGCATTCATACCGCTGCCTTCAAAAATAACTGTTCGTTTATCAGCGTCAACATGCACAACTTTCCGAACAACCCAGTTTCCTTTGGTTATCTGGTTCTTTACTTTTCCGGTAATTCCATCATACAGATACAAGTGGTTCCATCCATCCCGCTCAGAGGCCCATACGATTTCCTTGCCGTCGGATATATCTTCTCTAAATTTCTTGCCGCTATAATCAATAAATGTCTTATTCTGTTCACGGATCAAATAACTGGATGTACCGCTGTTTGCATCCATCTGCATAAGGCCATAAACTTGATGCCCCCGTTTGTTATACTCAAAGGTAAATGCTCTGCTATCATCGCGCCAAGCAAGATCCGAAAGGGAAAATTGATTCGGTATGAGCGCGGCATCAAACACGGATAGCCGGTCTTTTTCAAGATCATATAAGATGGGTAGTTTCTGTGCCAGCTCATCTCCGGGCTTAACGTAATCGCGTGTCTGAATTTTGGGCTGCAGCTGATCTTTAGGGGATGATTCGATTAGCGTCAGTTGTCTGATCTCTATTTTTTGAGTTTTTACTGTAGCGAGCTTACGGCTATCTGGCGCCCATTGAATATCATTGCTATAATAATTTGCCGGATTGCCATCAAACGTAATTTGTCGCGCCTCGTTTACACTTCCCTTTTTTGCCAGGAATACATTGTTATTGCGAATAAATGCGACATGCACTTTGTCTGGAGATTCGACTTCCCTGTAGGCATTTCCCTGTTCACGCTGCCCCCAATACCGCGTATTTCGATCTCTACTTCCACTTGCCGCCCCTTGGCTCAATTGCGACGAACGACGGTTCCAGATCCATAAATAGCCCGCGATATCGAGCGACACTTGATCCTGATCCATCAGTTTTATCTGGTCATTGGAAATAAAACGGCTTTCGACTTTTCGTCCTAGTTTTTCTTCCACGAACGAAAATACCTTCGTCAGATCAAACAGCTGTTCTTTTGTTTTTGCCTGGGGATTGACCAGCATATACTCTTTCCCCTGCACCGTATTTCGATCATACCAAAACAGGTCACCCTTTTCACTCCAATAAAACTGGCCCGGCAGATTGTCAATTTTGTTGGTCAATTGCTTTTTTAAGTTTTGTGCACGTGTATAGTCTGCCAAAGTTCCTTGACCAAACAGAAACTGTGCAGACAACAACAAAACCGCTGTACTAAGAAATTTCATGCTTTCTTCGTTTAGGATTGATTAAATAATAGATAGGAATACCCAATAATGCGATTATAATACCCGGCCAGGTATAATTTGGCTTGAAAATTACCATTAGGCCGATAAATGCGAGTCCCATCAGAATATAAAGTATGGGAAGAAAAGGATAGCCAAATGCTTTATAAGGCCTGTTCAAATCTGGCCGTGTAATGCGGAGACGAATAATGCCCGCAATCGCAAGCACATAAAATATAACGACCACACAGGTAATCATATCCAATAGATCACCATATTTACCACTTAAACACCATATTGATGCAGCAAGACATTGTATCCAGAGAGCCCATGCAGGTACCGCATGCGCATTGAGCTTACCCGCCCTTTTAAAAAACAAACCATCTTTCGCCATCGAATAATACACCCTCGCTCCTGCTAGAATAATTCCATTATTACAGCCAAAGGTGCTAATCATGATCATTATGGCTATAATAGTAATCCCAAAAGGACCAAAAACCTCTTGGGCTACACTCATGGCTACACGATCTTTTGGCGCATTGACCATTTCTTCTAAGGGCAATATGCCGGTGTACATCAGATTAGTCAGGAGATAAATTACGGTAACGAGTAAAGTACCTAATGCTAAACTCAAACCAATATTACGCTGTGGATTCTTAATTTCACCAGCTACTGCGGAAGAGGAGTGCCACGAATCGCTACTGAAAAGGGCACCGACCATAGCCGCAGAAAAAGCCCCCATTGCTGAAAATCCATCATAAGATGTGTACTTTCCATCCGTATTTAAGCGGCGCATCGACCAAAGTGATATATTGTCCCAGTTCCAAGACCAAACTTCATGTTTCAATGCGAGGAAGCCAAAGAGCAGTAAGAGCAACAGACTCCCGATCTTGATTAATGTGATGGAGGTTTGTACACGCTTTCCGCTATTCACGCCCCTTGAATTAATATAGGTCAGCACAACGATGATGGCAATCGCCAATAGCTGCGCTGCTGATACCCGATAATCAGACCATTCAAGCAAATAAACATCTTCATCCATAAAAGGGAAGAGATAGGCTGTAAATTTTGCAAAAGCAACCCCCACAGCGGCTATAGTCGCGGTTTGTATAACTGCAAAAAAGGTCCATCCAAATACAAAGCTCAATACGGGTCCATAGGCCTCCCGAAGATAGATGTACTGCCCTCCTGCCTTTGGAAACATCGCACTTAATTCGCCATAACTCAAGGCTGCAGTCAATGTCATAAAACCGCATATCAACCATACCACCATCATCCAGCCCGCGGAACCTGTGTTACGTGCAATATCGGCAGATACAATAAAAATCCCCGAACCGATCATACTCCCAACGACCAGCATAGTGGCATCCAGTAACCCGAGCGACTTTTGAAAAGTTTGTTTAGACTCACTCATAAAAACCTAGTTATTAAAATGGTAAAACTTCCAGTTTGTCTCGTGATCGGGCTTTAACTTCTCGCCCTTGATAATCGCTCTCAACATTTCCATCGGCAGATAATTTTCTTTGATCACGCGGTCATGGAATGCAGCATATGACATTTTCCCTTGATCTACTACCTCCTCTTTGATGCGCATCAACTGCAAGCCACCTACGAGATAGGCCAACTGATACAGCGGATCATAAGAGCCTTCAAAGGATCTCTTCACTTCACCGTGCGCATTAGCCGACTCAAATCCCACGCGGTTTACCAGATAATCGATGCATTGTTGCGGCGTCCACTCCCCTAAATGAAATTTGATACTAAAGGTTATTCGTGCACAACGGTGCATGCGCCAAAATAACATTCCGATTCGCTCCTCTGGCGTTTTTGCAAACCCCTTGCTATACAGCAGCAACTCCCAGTACAATGTCCATCCCTCCGTCCAGAATGGCGTGTTAAATGCCTCTTCGCGATAAGGTTTGTACCGTCGATTCATAAAATATTGCAGATGATGACCGGGAATTAACTCATGCTGAACTGTGCCGCGGGAAAAATAAGGATTATTGCCGCGCATGCTCATCAATTTTGCCTGCTGATCCATGGTATTTGTCGGATAGGATATGCTAATTTCCCGCCCGCCTGTAAAAAAGGGGTTGACCCGCTGCCGTTCAGGTGTCATCATGATCATACCCCAGGTCTCGTCTGCCAGCTCGGGAATATCCATGAGTTTATTTTGTTCGATAAATTGCTGTGCATCATTATACAATTTCATAATGAGCTCGGGCTGTTCCCCAATGGGTACATAGGAGTTTTTAACCTTTTCCTGTGCTGCCCGCCAGTCATCCCCAAAGCCCATTTCACGGCTTGCTTTCAATAACTCCGCTTCACACCATTTAAACTCTTGATCAGCCAATTTTAAAAGGTCAGTAGCGGTATAACTGATCATTTCAGCTTTGAGCCTTCGGTTTATATCCTTTTCGCCAATTGGCACACCCGCAATCTGGCTACCATCATCAAACACTTTCCGGTCGCTTTTTGCACCTAATTTTTCCTTGTAGTCTGACAACTTGTTTTTCACCTGTTGAAATATAGCGGGTACCCACCACGTAAATTCGGGGTCGTAACCATTGTAAAAATCGAAGGTGCTCGTGATCCTTAAATCCAACGAATTTAATAAGGCGGTTAGAAAGTTCACATCGGCATCAGGAATTTTGGTTTTTCCCTGCAATGCAGCGATTGATTGATCTATTTCTCCCACAACGAGCGTCAGTTCTTTCGCGACATCTTCTCCCGCGAGACGCTTCCCCCTACGACGTTCCTTTTCAAGTGTAAATATTCGCTGTGCAAAAGGTAAATACATGGCTAACCGCTTGTAATTCGACTCATCTTCTTCCAATGAAAGGAGATCACTTTTTAGTTTGCGCTTGAGTAAGATAAAATCTACCTGTCCCGATGTCTCGAGTTCTTCATAGGGAAACTTGTCCAGTTTGTTCAAATATTCATTATCCAAACGTTGGAGACGTGCCAACTGTTCGGGCGAAGCGGCAGCCTGTTGATTGCCCCAGCCTTTGGGCATAGGGCCATAAAAATAATTTATCGCCTCAACATCATGCTTGTATTGCACAATAAAAGGTTCTATAGGGGTTGTATGGTCGTATAATTTCATCTTCTGTGCATGCATGGAGATGGGGAATAGAAAGAGCAGCCCATAAAACAATGTTTTGGGAGCTTTAAAAGAAAAAGAACGATTCATAATTTGGGTGTTGGTTTATATCCTAATTTTATCAGTCAAAACGATCAGGCCTAAAACCAGCGATTTCAGCCTCGATTTTCTGTCCTGCCAATAAATCTGCAACAACTTTCCCATAGGCAGGTCCCAAGCTCAACCCCATCATTCCACCCCCGCCCGCAATTAGGACATTATCAAATTTTTTCAATCTGCCCAGATAGGGCAATCCATCAGGCGAGCATGGTCTGTAACCATACCATATTTTTTCGCTTGGGTAATCTACCTTCAATTCGGGATAATATTTAGGAATAGATTCTACAATTCCGCGGACACGGTTTTCATAAATCCGATCATTTGCAGGCCCCAACTCCATCGTACCACTGAATCTGATCTGGCCATTCATAGGCGTTACAGCAACACGAGCCTCCAGTAATAATGCCGCATGATTCAATGTGTTCTCTTTCTCGGGCTGATACATAAATGAGTATCCTTTTCCAGGCATAAGCGGTGTGTTTATGTGCAACTTTGAGGTCAGCTGCGGCAAATAAGCACCACCGGTCAATACAAAAGCATCTGCTTGAAAACTTCCCCTATCACTGATTGCCTCTTTAATTTTATTTCCGGACGTAACAAACTTATGGACTTCAGTTTTTTCAAAAAAAGCTACGCCAGCGGCTTTCAGGTAGTGAATCAATTGCTGCATTAACTTGGAAGGATATAGTTTTCCATCACATCGATAAAGTATGGCGCCTAATACATCCAGTTTCAGATTGGGTTCCAGTTCTTGAACAGCATTCCCTTCCAGAATATCGACATCCAGTCCGAGATCCTGCGCACGATGGGCCAGCTCAATCTCTTCATGCTGCATTTCCTTTGATTTATACATCATCAGTATACCGTTCTGTTTCAGTTCAAAATCAAAGCCATCTTCCAAAGCCAATTCATTGTACAGCCTGCTGCTATACAAGTTCAGATCGCGAATAGCAGATGCATGTTGGTCTACATGGGCGCGATTGGCATGTTTTAGAAACTTTAGTCCCCAATTGACCAACCGAGGGTTTAGCGAAGGCCGTACATAGAAAGGGCTTTTGCTATTGAACATCCACTTTATCCCTTGTGCTACTATACCTGGGGCTGCCAAGGGAGTAAAGTGACTCGGAACGATCATACCAGCATTACCGTAAGAACAGTTATTATCCAAAGTGTTTTTTTCCAGTATTTTCACTTCCCACCCATCTCTCACAAGGTAATAGGCCGAAGCAAGTCCGGCAATTCCAGCGCCAATTACGACAACTGTACCTCTATTGTTTTCTTTCACGTTGCTATTGTCTTATTAAATTACTAAATCACCTGAAAACCTCCAAAATAAGGATCTTCATCATCTAAAAAAATGGTATTATACCCTGTTATCTGCGCCCAGCCTTCTATGGAGGGTACAATAGCCGGCCGACCATCCACGGTTGTCTCCGCTTCGATTTTACCGGTGAATTGCGAACCTATATAGCTTTCATGTATAAATTCGGTTCCTTTTTTGAGTTTTCCCTTTGCATACCATTGTGCCATACGCGCAGAAGTACCTGTTCCACATGGAGAGCGATCCAGGGCATTATCTCCAACCAATACGGCATTACGTCCGGATGAATTGGAAAGCTTTGGATTGCCGGTCCATTGGATGTGTGTCAACCCATGGATATTGGCATCTTCGGGATGTACGAAGGAATATTTTTCGTTTAGCAACTGGCGGATTATCTTACCATAATGGATCAATTGGCTCGCAGAATAGGAGCTAATATCATCAAAATTAGCCTGCGGATCGATAATACCGTAGAAATTCCCACCGTAGGCCACATCAACGCTAATTGCACCCAGATCCGGGCAATCGACCGTTAGCCCTTCAGCATATAAAAATGATTTTACATTTGTAAGCTTAACACTTTTTACTTTGGGTCCTTCCTGCACATAGTCAATATGTACAAGTCCAGCCGGAGTTTCCAACCTCAATTTTCCGGGAACCTTAGGTTGAACAAGTCCTTCCTCAATGGCAATCGTAACGGTACCTATCGTTCCATGTCCACACATGGGAAGGCAGCCACTCGTCTCAATGTAAAGAACACCAATGTCGTTTTGAGGATCGAATGGTGGATAGAGCATACTTCCGCTCATCATGTCGTGTCCGCGTGGTTCAAACATCAATCCCATACGGATCCAATCGTAGTCACGTATAAAATGTAATCTGCGCTCCATCATGGAATTTCCCGCTAATAACGGGGCTCCCCCGGCGACCAATCGCACGGGACAACCACAGGTATGCGAATCAATACAAAAAAAAGTTTTCTTCATTTCTGATTCCTTGTTGTTAATATGGTCACTTGTTTAAATTATGCTTTAGTCCATTGTTGATTGACCAAACGATCAATTTGTAATGGATTTCCATCCTGCAATTCTTTGGGTAAAAATTCGTTTGGCCAATTTTGAAAGCTCAAAGGTCGCAGGAAACGCTTTACCGCATCGGGTCCTACAGAAGTAAAACGCGCATCTGTGGTTGCCGGAAAAGGGCCACCATGCTGCATGGCATATTGAACTTCTACGCCTGTTGGCATACCCTGAAACAAAAGCCTTCCGCATCTATCCTGTGCCAAGGCAAAAAGATTCTGACATTCGCGAATATCATGCGCCGATGCTGCGAAAGTGATGGTTATCTGCCCTTCGAGCTGCTCCATTACCTGTTTCATTTCGTTGAGATCCGCACAAGATATAATTAGTCCAAAAGGTCCAAAGACCTCTTCCAATAACTTAGGATTAGCTAAAACTTGGTTTGCCTCGGTTTCCACAAGTAGTGGCTGAGCAAAATCTTGCGCTGTATTATCCTGTCCTTCTTCTAATATACGAACACCATCGTATTGAACCATTTCCTCTTTTAAACGGTTGTAGGTATCCAATATGCCTACGTGCAGCATTTTGCCAGTATTGGTAGCTTGAAGTTCTTTCTTCAACTCCGCTTTAAGTCGATCCAGCTGTTCGCTTCCGACACTGACCAAAACACCTGGATTGGTACAAAACTGACCAACACCTAAAAGTAGTGAGGAAATATACTGCTTTGCAAAAGCTTCAAGATTGTTAGCAAGGTAATCAGGTAAAAGAAAGACCGGATTTACGCTTCCCATTTCAGCAAATACCGGAATAGGATCGGGCCTTGACTGTCCGAGATCAAACAAGGCTTTCCCGCCATGAAATGAGCCTGTAAATGCGACCGCCTTCACACAGCTATGGCGCACCAATTGCTGTCCAGCGTCGAAAGAATCCGACACCACATGACTAAAAACACCTTTTGGAGCACCATGCATTGAAATCGCCCGATCGATAGCGTCGGCCATTAGTTGAGAGGTTTTGCGATGAGCAGGGTGAGCCTTTACGATAACCGAACAGCCTGCACCAATGGCACTTGCTGTATCTCCGCCAGCAGTTGAAAAGGCGAAAGGGAAATTACTAGCGCCAAAGACGACAACTGGACCGAGTCCTTTGTTATATTTCCTTAAATCAAATTGGCCATTTGGATCCCGATCTATCCGAGCTTCACTGTATAAACCTGTGCGGACGGCATCGGCATACCGACGCCACTGATTGACGGTTCTCGCCTTTTCCCCTTGCAGTCTTCCCAAAGGAAGTGCTGTTTCCAGATGAGCTGTTTCAATCAATATTTCGCCCAGTCCCTCAATTTCAGCGGCAATAGCATACATTAATTCCGCTCTTTCAGTGACATCAGTTTTCTGAAGAAACTGAAATCCAGCATCTGCCTGTTTTACGACGTAATTAATGTCATTTTGCGTTCTATCCATTCCTTTTGTTTTTATTGTAAGTAGTATCTTCAAAAATCAATAAAAACCTTTCCTATATTTTCATCCCTTGTGGCTTGAATATAAATAAGAAGGTTCTTTCCGCCTATTATTAACAGACCCTAAAAAGGAAATTTTCTGAACCTTCTTTCAGAAAGTTCAGAAACGTCCCTATAGTTGTGGTCTGGTTGCTATTGAATCTGCAATAATTTTTTTCACCCGTTGTTCTTCCTCACCAATCAATGGTAATCGAGGGGCGCGTGTATAGGGTGTTGAAATTCCTTCGGCTGTTGCAGCTAATTTAATATATTGGACCAATTTAGGGTGAATATCCAATTCTAATAAAGGCATAAACCAACGGTATATTTCTACGGCTTTGTTGTACTCACCCGCCTTCACTAAATCGTACATAGCAACCGTTTCTTTAGGAAACGCGTCTACCAATCCAGCCACTAAGCCATCAGCTCCCAACATCAAAGACTCGAGTCCCAACGTATCAACGCCAGCCATAATCTTCAAGCGATCACCAAAACGATTTTTTAAACGCGTAATATTGGTTAAATCGCGTGTCGATTCCTTCACTGCCTGAATATTTGGTTCTAATAATAGTTCCTCAAACATGTCGAGAGATACGTAGGTACTATAGTCAACGGGGTTATTATAGATTAAGATTGGCAGTTTGGTACTTTGTGCTACAGTACGAAAATATGTCACAGCTTCTCTGTCATCAGCTCTATAGCGCATCGGTGGCAATAACATCAAACCATCTGCTCCCAATTCTTCACTGGTCTGAGCAACTTTAATTGCGGCAGCCGTAGTATTTTCTGCAATATTAAGCAACACCGGGACGCGCCCATCGACAAGTTTCAACGCATATGTCAATAAATCATATTTTTCTTCCGTACTTAAAACACTTGCCTCTCCCAACGATCCAGCGATAATTAGACCGTGAACACCTCCATCCAATTGTGCTTCAATGTTTTTACCAAACATACCAAAATCCAAATTTCCATTTTCATCAAATGGAGATAACATTGCAGGGTAAATTCCTTCCCATTTAAATTGTGCCATAGCGTATATTTTATTATTTCTTTATCACAAATCTATCTGAAATAAGATACACAGTCTTCTTATGAATTAATCAACACTGACCTAATATTGACCTTTTCCAGCAAAATCATCCATGACAAACCTGAAGAATGGCTTTTTAACTTTAAATGCAGACTTGGAACTCTTTTCAGTACGCGATGTATTATTTATTTTTTAAGATGAAGTTCGGTTTTAAGAACGTAAATGTAAGTTCAACATTTATAATAATATTTACAAAAAATGGGCTATAAAAAAATACGTTCCAATACATAGGGGGCGCGTCGGCTTTTAAAATGTCATTATCTGACGTTTTGAGTATTCCTTAAATAGCAATTACACCGATAGGGACTACAACCAACAAAGGTTGCACTGTCAAACAGGCAACCTTTGCATCGTATTATAATAATTAAAAATGGTTAACTAAATGTTGCTTTCCTTTCTATATGCATAATAAAAAACTATGGGTAATATTGAAAAGGACAGTATCATACACATAATCAATCCGCCCACAATCATGATAGCTAGCGGCTTTTGAATTTCGGATCCCATTCCATTGGAAAGCGCAGCTGGTAATAATCCCATTGCACCCATTAAAGCGATCATTAAAATGGGCCTTATGCGGCTCTTTACAGCTTCATAGATAGCAGGTTTCAAACTCATCTTATGTAACAGATTTTCTTTCATAACCCCAATTAAAACAATACCGTCAATCGTGGCTACACCAAAAAGAATAATAAATCCAATACCTGCCGAAATTCCAAAAGTTGTTCCGGTGACCCACAAGGAGATAAATCCGCCAATAAATGCAAAGGCGAGGGTCAGCGAAGAAATCAGTGTATCTTTTACATTGCCGAAATTGGCATAAAGTAGTAATAATATTAAAATCAAAGAAATAGGAACGACGTTCATCAACTGTTTGGTTGCCCGTTCTTTGCTTTCAAATTCGCCAGCCCATACCACTTTATAGGATTTAGGCAACTGAATATCCTGATCTATCTGTTTTTTTGCGTCGGCAATAGTGCTTCCCAAATCCCGTCCTTCAATGTTAAAACCAACGCCAATATAACGGGAATTACCTTCTCTATAAATAAAAGCCGGACCGGTATGATAATCTATTGTTGCGATCTCGCGTAGTGGCACTTTCTGATCATTCATCGTCGGTATGATGATATTTCCGATCTTTTCTGGATTATCACGATATGATTTTTGGAAGCGCAGGCGAACATCAAAAATCCGCTCATTTTCGTAGAAATGCGTAACAGATTGCCCACCAATAGTCATTTCGATAACGGACTGTACATCTTTGGTTGAAACACCATATTTAGCCATCTTTGAATCATGCAATTGGATACGCAATTCAGGAAGGCCTATATTTTTAAAAACATTGACATCTGTGATGCCATCCACCTTTTTAAGTGACTCTGCAAATCTATTAGCTTTATTTTCTAAATCTTGTAAGTTTTCACCAAAAATTTTGATCACTAGTGGACTTTTTACTCCTGCTACATACTCCTCGACATTATCTTGGATCGGCTGGCTAAAACCAAAGTTGATTCCAGGAAAGGTCTGTAGGCTGTCCCGCATCTGACCGATCAATTTCTCTTTTGACAATTTACGTTTCCATTCACCCTGAGGTTTCAATTCAATATTGAATTCTATATTAAAAAAACCTGTTGGGTCTGTTCCATCATTGGGACGACCTGTCTGCGTCATAATAAAATCGATCTCATCAAACTGCTTCATCAATTTTGTCTTCATCGTTTTGGTCAACTTAACCGATTCTTCCAGATTGACACTGTTGGGTAGAGTTGCACGAACATAAATTGCCCCCTCATTCAGTTTAGGAAGAAACTCTGAACCATAGTGACTAAATCGAACAAAACAAACTAACAACACACAGACAAAAATAGAGAACGTCCATTTTGGATGATCAAAAGCCTTCTTAAAACCTTTAAAAATGGCATTCCGACTAACTTTAGTGATCTTATTTTCATCCTCTTTGATATTTTTTTTCAGCAAGTATTTACACATGGCGGGCACATAGGTCAAACTCAGGATCAATGAACCCAGCAAAGCATAACCGAGTGTAAAAGCCAATGGTGAGAACATCTTTCCTTCCACCTTTTGAAAAGAGAAGATCGGAGTCAACGCGACGATTAAAATCAACAGGGCAAAAAAGATATATCCGGCTACTGAACCTGCACTTTTTTTGATAATTCCTAACTTGGATATCTTATTAAAACGGGCTGTCCCAAGCCGATGTGCCTCTTTTTCCAAAGAGACAAAAACAGTTTCTACAATGACCAGCGTACCTTCGAGTAACAGTCCAAAGTCTAGCGCTCCCATAGAGATCAAATTGGCCGGCAATCCTTGAATCTTCAATAAGATGATTGCGAATAGGAAAGCTAATGGAATAACAGATGCGACAATAAAGGTTGTCTTCCAGTTGTTTAAAAAGATAAAGACGATAATCGAAACGAGCAGAACTCCCTCTATCAGATTTTTAGAGACTGTATGCACTGTATTGTTCACCAATTTCGTACGATCTATGACGGGTTCAATCTTGACATTTTCGGGTAAAATACGTTCATTCAGTTCAGCTATTTTTTCTTTTAACTTTGTCACGACTGCAGATGGATTTTCTCCCCTAAGCATAATGACAATTCCCTGGACAAGATCATCTTCTTGATTGAGACCTACCTGCCCGAGCCGAGGCTTGGCACCTAATTCTACTTCGGCGACATGCTTGACGAGTATCGGTGTATTGCCCACCACTTTGATCAATATATTGCCTATATCATCGATTTTATCCAACAACCCGACACCTCGTACCACATAGGCCTGATTACCCTTTTGGATAACATCTCCGCCCACGTTGATATTCGAACGCGAAACGGCCTCATATACATCCAACGGCGAAAGGTTATAATTGGCCAATTCTGTTGGATTGATTTTTATTTCGTAAATCTTTTCCTCGCCCCCAAAACTAACGACGTCTGCCACCCCAGGCACACCAACGAGTTCCCGTTCAATCACCCAATCCTGAATGGCAGAAACCTCTTTAATCGGAAGATTACTCTTCACCACATAGCGAAAAATTTCTCCTGTTGCGCCAGACGGTGGTTCAATGGAACTTTCAGCGCCTTCTGGTAATTCAATAGAGCGCATTTTATTACCTGCATATTGCTGTGCGTAAAAGTCTGCTACACCATCTTCAAATTGAATCGTTACAACAGATAAACCAAATAATGATATCGAGCGAACATCCGTTTTCTTTGGAATCGTATTCATTTCTTTGGTGACTGGCAGTGTGACGAACTTTTCTATTTCCTCAGCACTGCGTCCCGGCCATTGCGTGATAATCCTAACCCTTGTATTGGTAACATCGGGAAAGGCTTCAATCGGTGTATGCAAATAGGCATATATACCGCCGAATAACAATGCCATCGTAAAAAAAAGGACGACCAAGGAGTGTTTCAATGAGAATGAAACAATATTTTGTACAACTTTCTTCATCCTATTTATTTATCAATTCATCAAATACAATCAGCTCATTTTCAGTCATCACCTGATCCCCCTCAGCCATTCCTGTTTTGACGAAAGCATAGGTTTCATTCTCAGCAACAATGTCTACTGGCTTTACAGCTAAATCACAATCATTCTTATAGAGAACTACAAAATTCTGATTGTTGTGAAGAATAATTGCATCTTTGGGTATTGCCAACATGTGCTCTTCCTGTCCAGACACGGCTTTTTCTACCAACACATCTACACTCATGCCGGGCTTTAATCTCAAGTCTTTGTTTAACAATTTTATACGCGCTTTAACAACACGTTCATCAGGATCAAAAAAATTCGCTACTTGATCAATATAACCTTCAAAAGATTCTCCTTTATAAGCTAATGTTGTGATCTTGACGGGAGCACCATTTTTTACAAAAGGCAGGTTATTTGCATAAATATTGACCGAAACCCATACTTCATTCAGTTTACTAACCGACAGTAACTCCGTATCATCGCCAACTGTCATACCAGGGCTCACCTTTTTATCTACAATATAACCAGTTTTAGGTGCACGGATGTAAAACATACCGTTTTCTAATGATCCATTGAGCAGATTCATATTGGCCTTTACATTGCGAATTCCGATCTGTATGGCTTTCAGTTCACTGTCCATCTCTTCCAGCTCGCGTTGAGAAGCCATACCATCTTTCAGCAAGCTGTGCAGACTTTCCAATTTACGCTCCGTCAAGCGCTTACTATTTTCGAGCTCACGTAGCTCCTTTCCCAAATCATTGACTGATGTGCCTTTAAGCGACACAAGAATCTGTCCTTTCTCCACGTAGTCCCCCATTTTGAACGAGACAGACTGCACGATACCGGGTATCGGACTCTTCAGCGCTGCAAGTTCATCCTGATCATATTGGATCACACCATTCAAAGCAATCTGTTCAGATACCGCCCTCTTCTTTATAGCATCAATTTTGATTTGGTTTTTGAAATCAGCACTAAGGCAGAAACCTTTGGTTGACAGGTTAGCCTGCTCTTCGTTTTTCGTCGATTGACATCCCCAAATTACACAGATGGACATCAAGGTCAATGGCATTAATAAGTTTCTTTTCATTAGACAATATCCTTTCCGATTAAATACATCAATTCTTCTCTATACTGTAGGTATTTGACCCTACGTTCCAATATCGATTCCTTATTTTCCATATAATTATTAATAAAGTCTATAAATTCAACAATGGTCAATCTCCGCTCTTGAAAATTTCGGACATAGCGCTCCAGCGCTACATCAAGATTATGATCAAAGCCTGTATTCATCGTTTTCAAACTCACTTCGAGATTGGTCAAGCGCGCCGAAAGGAAATCAATTTCGCGTTCGATGTCGATACGAAATTGCTCGATCTCCACTTTATTTTTCTCAAGTTCCAGTTTAGCGATTTTGATATTGCCCTGATTTCGATTAAATAAAGGAAGATCCATGGCCACCCCCAGCCCTACGAAATCACGCATAATATTTCCACCGCGGTCATAATTGATTGATACCTTCAAGTCCGGTATACGTTCTGCCTTTTCGATTTTCAGCTGAGCATCACTTTTTTTCAATTCGTTTCGGACGATTTTATAGTCGCTGCGATTGTCGAGGGCCATCATTTTCCACTCCTGTTTTCTTCCCTGCAGAAAATGTGGCATGTCGATCGTATCTGATATCGTGAGTGCGGCTCCCTCGTTCCCGAGATAGCGCGCAACCGCATTCATTTTTTCAATTTTCTCCTGTTGGATTTCATTTAATTTGTTCCCAAACGCGATAGATTCGCTTTGAATCCTGAGGTAGTCCATCTCACTTACATTGCCTTCTCTCCATTGATTTTGATAGGATTGAGCCAATGTCTGAAAGATATTGACCTGATTACCGTATAACTTTTCTTTCTCCTGCAAGATCTGTAATTCGAGACACTGACTCCGAAGATCATATTTCAGGTTCCGCAGCAATTCTTGGAATTGAAGCTGCGCATTCTCTTTTTCCAGCAGTTGCAGTTGAACCCTTTTCTTTCGTTTACCAGCCATTTCGATAGTCTGTTCCAATTCGACCGACACCTGCTGGTATTTACCGTAATTGCCGATCAGCGCTGGAAGCGATTCGCTGGAGGAGTTTTTCCAAAGATTGACCTCAGAGATTGAGATCGTTGGATTGGGCCACAACTTTTGCTGAAGCACAGCTGCCTCGGCTTGTTGCATATGAAAACGTTGAGCCATTAAGTTCAGGTTATGGGCCAGGAAAATTTGTTCTATCTCTGATTTTTGTAAACGGTTTTCGCCGGCTTCCTGTGAAAATAGCTTACTATTCAGGCCAAGTAGTAGCAATAATGTAATCTGTAGTTTTCTCACCTAATTTTGAATTTCTACAAAACTAACTGGCGAGGATTACAGGTAACTTTAGGGTAAATTAAAGTTTGATTAGAAGAGATTAGAAAACGGTTAGAATTTAGGGAATAGTAGCGATACCGTTGTACCCAAATCGGTTGAATGGATTTCAAAGTCAACCCCTTGATCCTTAAATACAATTTGGGCAAAAGAAAGACCTATACCACTGCCCTTGACGTTGCCTACATTCGAGCCACGATAAAAAGTCTGCTTCACAGACTCCAGTTCGGCTGCTGGAATGCCAATGCCCTGGTCTATAATCTGCAAAGACAATCTACCATTTGAATTTGTCATTCGGACAAGTACTTCTTGCCTATTTGCATATTTAAGTGCATTTTCTATTAAATTAGAGATAGAAAGTGTGACAAGCATCTTATTTCCCCAAAAATTAAAATATTGCGGTTCATCGACCTGTATATCAATCTTCAGAGGAGCAGTAAACGATCGAGAAAGCTTAGGTACAAGATCCCAAACCACCTCATCGATCCTAAAAAGTTCTTGGGAACGTTTCACGGCCTGATCATCTGTGAGTAAAAGAAAATTACCAATTAGCTGATTCAGAAAGTTCACATGGTCGGTAATAGTTTCAGCTAATTCACGATATTCTTCTTCGCTTCTCACTTTTGTGCCGAAAACCTCCATTGACCCTAGTATACCTGCCAGAGGCGTTCGAAATTCGTGTGAAACATAACTTACAAAGTTCTTTCTAATAATCATGTTTTCACTAATCCGCCGCAGAAGAGCATTATAACTTTCAATAAGATCTTGCAGTTCATCCTTGGTATTTATACTTGTCAAGGGCTCTTGGATGGTACTTAAATCCTTGTGCTGAATTTCCTGGATTACTTTACGAATGGGCAGATAGGCATACTTACTTAGCCAAACTGACAACAAGGCAATACTGATCAATGCTAGAAGAAATACAAGGACAAGTGTCATGAGCAAACGATTCAATTGATGATCAAAGTCAGCACTTGATTCTTTTACAAACACAAAGAAATCGCCTTGATTATCGGGATAATACAAACCAAAATAAAAGCTATCTTCTGTTTTTAAATAGATTGTTTTGTCTGTTTTCAGCTGGCGTAATAAATCCTTATTAATTAGACTATCGAAACGCATACCGCCGTAACTTACTTTTCCTGCGGCATTGTAAACTGCTACCATAGCACGTTTGACCAAACTTTCATATTGATTTTTAGATTCCAAATGCTTTAATGGACTCTGTTCATCCGCTTCAAGGTAATAAATACCGGCAATCTTTGCATTTTTTTCCAACGAGCTTATTAGATGTCGTTCAGATGAATTGTAAAACATCCAGTAAATGACTACTGTTGCAAGTGCGAAAATGATGGTGAATACCAACGTTGAAAAGAGTGTAAGCCGAATCTTTAAATTCATAATCAGTCCGTTGTAAGCATGTACCCCACACCTTTCACTGTTTTGATAATGGAAGCCACATGACCAGTGTCGACCTTACCTCTTAGATAAGAAACATACACATCTACTACATTGGTATTATTATCAAAATCAATGCCCCAAACAGCTTGTAATATTGCTGTTCGCGAAAGAGTTTTATTGCGATTTTCGATCAGATACTTCAATAGCTTAAATTCTTTAGGAGATAGATCGACATTTTTACCATTCTTGATGACTTCGTAGCGTTCAAGATCGACCTTTAAATCGCGAATCTCTATATTACTATCATTTTGTACATTTTTATAATTGTCCCTGCGTACTAGCGCTTTAATACGGCTTACCAATTCCTTAAAAGAAAAAGGCTTGACAAGATAATCGTCAGCACCACTTTCTAAGGCCTCGACTTTATCTTCAATCTCTCCTAAAGCACTTAAAATCAATATCGGAATATGATTTTTTCGATACCTGATTGTCTTTGTAAACTGTATGCCATCTATACCAGGCAACATAATATCAAGTACAATAATATCCAATGAATCTACATTGATCCATTCACGTGCCGCTTCCGCAGATTCAACGAGGATGACCTGGTTTCCCATTTCTTCTAAGCCTTTAACGACGAAGCTGCTAATGCGACGATCATCTTCTACTAAAAGTATCTGCATAGTATACGCTGTTTATTTTTATGTGGGATTATAAAAATCATGAATTCCTCTTAGAATCTTACAAGTATACAAATTTACAATTTAATCGTCCGATAATCCATAGCGACGTTCACAGTGTAAATTCTCCAATATAATTTTTATTGAGACAGCACAATACACCATACTGTCAACAGCAATGTGCCTACATAACGCTGTGCATATTCTGCAACATGAAACAACAAGCCGATTAATGTAGTAGACACAGCTGATCAACATTAATCAATTCTGGAATAAAATATTGCGTGTAGCCTAAATTGGTTATATTTAACCTAAACATTCGAAAAGGATTAAGATGAATACAGTATCGCCTCCCAATAAGAAAAGAAGTGAAGAAATTACGATTCAATATTTTGAGTTCCTGGATCGTCATCTCGCAGAATTGATCAGCGGAGTCAGCATAGAAATGCTGGAGCTTCAGGACATCGCAAACATACTTTGTGTCTCACAAAAACATCTTATCAAGATAATACAGGAAACGTCGGGAAATCACCCCTGTCATTTTTATGTACATAAAATATTGACCTGTACCAAGAGCCTGCTCACCAATAGCGAGTTGACCATTTCGGAGATCGCTCAAAGGCTGACCTACGACCCATCCAACTTCACCAAATTTTTTAAAAAATATGAGGGGATGTCTCCTTCACAATTTCGTCAATTGCAAAAAGCGAAAAGTTCACCATAACAGAGCCCTAAACATTTATGAAATTTGCTATAATCAAAATTTAAATTATTATGGCAAGAAATGATGTAAAAGGAAAAGTTGTCCTTATTGCTGGTGGTGCAAAAAATCTGGGTGGATTATTAAGCCGGGATTTTGCGGCTAAAGGGGCAAAACTGGTGATCCATTATAACAGTGAAAACACCAAAAAAGATGCCGAGAAAACATTAGCGGCCGTAGAAGCCACTGGTGCAGAAGCAATTTTAGTGCAAGCGGACCTGACAAAAATTGAGCATATCAGGGAACTTTTTGATGCAGCCATAGACCGATTCGGAGGCGTGGATATCGCCATTAACACCGTTGGGAAAGTATTAAAAAAGCCAATTGTGGAAACAACAGTAGAAGAATACGATAGCATGAGCGATATCAATTCGAAAGTTGCCTATTTCTTTATTCAGGAAGCCGGCAAAAAACTAAATAAAGATGGCAAGATCTGCACCATTGTTACCTCGCTATTGGCAGCTTATACAGGGTTCTACTCGACCTATGAGGGACTGAAAGCCCCTGTAGAGCATTTTACGCGAGCGGCATCAAAAGAATTTGGTGAACGAGGTATTTCGGTTACAGCTGTGGCCCCGGGGCCAATGGATACGCCATTTTTCTACGGACAGGAAAGTGCGGATGCCGTAGCTTACCACAAATCTGCATCAGCATTGGGCGGACTAACGGATATAAAAGACATTGCGCCTTTGGTTGAGTTCCTAGTCACCGATGGCTGGTGGATAACGGGGCAAACAATATTTGCCAATGGTGGTTATACAACTCGGTAAAACAACAAAGAGAAAGCATCCTTTTCAGGATGCTTTCTACATTAACATATTTTTGAAGAATCGCCAATAATGATAATTTTGCCTTCATATTTATTGACTACAACTGCTGCAGAAAACTGAGATACTGCGAAACACTTTGTGCTATCCATTCTTTGGATGACTCTTTTTCTATTCCGTAAAAGACGAAAGGCTTTTGATAATTCGCTTTAACATAGTCAAAAGTAATTTCAAAAGGACTTGTTAATTGCTCCATGCTATATTTATACTTACCCGTAACCCCATACTCCTGCTCGTCTATCCCAGCCGAAATCGCTAATGCAATTTTCTTTCCTTCCAGTTTATACCCACTTTTTTTACCGTAAGCCCACCCGTAGGTAAGCACATCATCCAACCACTGCTTAAAAAAAGGCGGGCAGTTAAACCAATAAAAGGGGAATTGAAATACAATTTTATCATATTTCTCCATCAGCTGCTGTTCTGCTACGACATCAATTTTACCATCCGAATAGACTTGGTGCAAGTGATGGATATCATAACGATCGAATTGGCTTTCCAATGCCTCAACCCAACTTTTATTCACGAGGGAGGTGGCAAAATTAGGGTGAATAACAACTATTAATGTTTTCATATTTTTATTTATGTATAAATGTATATATGCACAAGTCACCAAGTCTAGTCAATTCATTGCGGCAATTTTAATAAACTACATGACTGTGATTTAAAAGTAGCGACATAATTCTTATTTTGTCCTATCAGTAACCCAATGTTAGGTACTATAAAAAATGTGCGTATGACTAAAATCAAGACGAGTTCCACCAACTTTTCAAATAAAAAGCAACTTGAGCATAATTGCCCCGAAGTCTTTGCCGCTAATGTCATTGGCGGTCAATGGGCTCTAGCCATTTGTTGTTATCTCATCAATGGCGCGCTACGTTATTCTGAAATCAAAAGATGTTTACCGGGTATCACTGAACGTATGCTCACCCTACAATTGCGAAAGCTGGAAGAGGATAACATTATAAAACGTACTGTATATGCAGAGGTACCGGCACGCGTACTCTATGAGCTGACTACGCTGGGTTATGAACTCAAACCAATTATTCAAGAACTTGGGAAATGGGGAGAAAAGTTACAACAAGTTCAAAAATCATAGTCTCTAGCGGACAAAAATATAGTTTGTTTTTAATTGATACATCGTGCTGTTACCAGTAATTGGCCAACATGGCGCTGTGCATGCTCAGCAGCGTGGAACAACAAACCAATCAAGGTCGTAGGGATCCGTTTTCTACCCAACAAACGTACTTCCGTCAAAGTTTCCGGATCAATTAACGCTAGTTTTTGCACGGATTGCTGAATCTGTTGGTGTAAGTTTTCTACAAGCGCGGTTACGCTCAGATCACTATTTTCTATACCCTCCTTATAGAGGTCGTCAAATTGCTCATCCGACAAGGGTTTATTTTCGGCATAAGTAAACATGCGATCGATCACCCCACGAATATGTTGCAGATGAAAACCTATACTGGCATTGCCCCCCGGTTTTGTCCAGAGATACGCTGAGGACAGCTGCTTAGTATACTTTAAAACATCCTCATCAACTTGCAAGAGCGCATGAGCAACAGGTTGGAGAAGAGCGGGAATCCCTTCAATAGGTCCACGCATCCATACTTCTAAATTTTCCATGCTTCTAAAATAGCTAACTATTTACAACTGATGCTTTTTAAATTCCACGAATTAAAGTCCCCGAAGCCAAAGCGTGCAAAAAGAATGCAGAGAGCAGTCCGTTTTCATAAAAAAACACAGTACTCTTATAAAAATAGGTACTTCCTATAGCTTTTTTGAAGAAGATTAAATTATTTTTTAAAATAAATTTGCATAGTGTAGAAAATACACTTACATTTGTATCATCATAATTTAGGTTTATAATTGGTTATTTAAGGTTTTCATTCTCCCCGTTTGAAAACCTTTTTTTTTGCTGAAGTAAAGTATCGGTTCATCAAAATAGACCTAATTTTTCTCTCTACATGCAGATTTCCCATTTATTACTATCTTCCACTCATTAATATGTATTGATGACAGGCGAATCATAAGGATAAGAACAGCGCTTTTATCAACGTAAAAGGGCAACGTTTTACATTGCCCTTCATTTCTATGTTTAGTCTTCGATTCTTTACATCTTATAATACTGTTCCCAGCCTCTAGCCGGTGGAGGTCCGGCTAGAAGTGCATTGGCAAATTTATCATTGACAATTTCTTTTGTCTGAGTATTCAGTACCAATTTACTGTTTAATCGCTGGGCAATGACACCTAAACAAAACACTTGGCTCAAAGGACCTGCAATTTCAAAAGCCGACCGCGTCTTCTCTTCACCTTTACACCCCTTTAAGAAATTAGCAAAGTGGTTGGATGGTGATATTGGCACTTCCGGTAAACGAGCCGCCATTTCTTTCCCCTTCGCTTCTGGAATAATCTGCAGCGTACTGGCGTGGGAGCCACCTTTAAATATCAAATCCTTGCTATAGATAATTTTTCCGGGATTTAATTTAGCGGGCTCTAATTTTCCTGTACTTGGTGGAGGAATATTAGGATCCAGTCCAGATACCCCATAGCCTTCGGGTATAGGTGGCAAATTATCCAAGCCGTCATACCAATTAATATCTACTGCAGGCATTTTTTTCCTTTTTGGAAAATGAAATTTTAAGGTGGAAGACATCGGAAAAAAATACGAATTATACCCCTCTAGCTTTACCGCTGAGACTTCGGTTGGGAGTCCCAAATCTAAAAATTCATGTGCTGTATCCAATATATGAGCCCCCCAATCGCCCAAAGCACCCATTCCGAAATCGTACCAACAACGCCATTGTCCATTGACAAAATCTTTATTATAATTGTGACCAATAGTCTGCATCTGCCAAAGATCCCAGTCTAGCGTTTCGGGTATCATCTCCGCGGCAGGAAAGCCCTTGATATTCACGTCCCAGCCATGCCATCTGCGCGGCATATTCATGTGCGCATCTATGCGTGTAACATCTTTAATAATACCCGCATCTTTCCAAGCTTTAAACTGAAAATAATTTGCTTCAGAATGCCCTTGGTTTCCCATTTGGGTAGCAAGTTTCGGATTTTTCCGAGCTTTTTCTGTCATAAGTTCAACCTCAAGAAATGTTCTTGCCATTGGTTTTTCCACGTAAACATGTTTGCCCAAATCCAATGCAAGCATCGTTATTGCAAAATGAGAGAAATCAGGGGTTCCTATGCTCACAGCATCGATCTGATTTCCCATTTTGTCAAACATCACCCTAAAATCCTTAAATTGAGGTGCGTCGGGAAACATACCCAATATCTCCTGTGTATGTTTAGCGCCAAGATCCACATCACATAAGGCTACGATATTACAGAGTCCAGTCTTATAGAGTTCTTTAATGATTTCCGCTGCCCTATTGCCTAATCCTACGCAGGCTAGATTAACACGTTCATTGGGTTTGGCCAGATTGACCTTTCCTAAGACACTGTTGGACAACATAACAGCTCCTGCAGCAATAACGGACTGTTTAACAAAGCTTCTGCGCGATAAATAATGATTCATAAAGAGTAGTCTTAATTGGGTGTATTGATTTTTATACTGCGAAAGGAGACCCGATCACCATGGTCCTGCAAAAGAATAAAGCCTTCCTTAGCTTCGCCAAAGTTCTCCCAGTCTTTATACTTGCTGATTTGAACCAAATCTTTAAACGCTTTGGAGCCCCGTTCATAAGACAGCATTTTAATGCCATTCAAATAATGTTCAACTTTATTATCTGCTGTAACAACAACTCTACCCCTATTCCATTCACCGATCGGTCTGCGTGCACGCTCATCACGGTTGGATGTGATGAGGTCATATAGGGATGCCAACGTACGGTTTCCGTCCCTACCCAACTTTGCATCAGGGTGCAAAGCATCATCAAGCACTTGGTATTCTAAACCAATAGCCGATCCTTTTGATTTTTCTTTCAAGGTGACAAAATATTTAACACCACTATTTGCACCTGGACTAAGCTTAAATTCAAATGAAAGATCAAACACAGCATATTTATCTTTTGTGACAATATCTCCACCATTAGTTGATTCTCCACCGTCAGATTTTAGTACAGTCATTTGTCCGTCCTTGACTTCCCACCCCCGTTCTGGAAATTTATCGCTATGTATGCTTCGCCAACCTTTATTGGTTTTACCGTCAAATAAGAGTTTAACACCCTTTTTCTTTTCAGCATCGGCCACTTCATTGGGCTTGAGATTGACGATATATACATCTTTAGGAAAACCTTTTGGTTTAAGATCAGTTGTCTTTATTTTTACATTCTTAAAATAAACTTTCTTTCCATCCAACTGCGCCGGAATACTATGCACCTGTAGTCCGATAAATCCTGTTCTATCAATAGTATCAACAACGTAAGACACTGGAATATCATTGACCCAAGTACGCAACTCATCGCCGATGGCCTCAATTCGGATATGATTAAATTCTTCTGCTTTATATGCTCTTTTGGCATTTTCATTTAAATCCAAAGGATAAATCCATCCACGACGTGCTTCATCATATATTCCACCCGTCCACGCGCGCTCGGATGGATCAATCTCTACTTGTCTTCCATATACACGCCCTCGTCCATCATTGGCTTTTGGATCGAGATGGCTCCTAGTTTGGATACCTGAATTAGTTTCATTTCCTTCGAGTTTAATATCCAGCTCCAATATGAAATCACCGTATTCCTTTTCAGTAATTAAAAAAGAATTGGGGGTGCCTTTTGTCATTCGGCCGACAATAGCATCTCCCTCAATAGAATAGGGGGCTTTTCCTCCAACAGTCTTCCATCCATTTAGCGTCTTTCCATCAAAAAGGTTTGTCCAACCTTTTTCATTACTCTTATCTGTCTGGGCATGGGTCAATACAACATTGCTGACCATAGCTGCCATTAAAACAGATTTAAATAGTGTATTTCTTCTCATTTTATAATTTAATCTAGAGTCTATAGACCCGGTTTATTTATTCATCATTGGTTTGTAAATCATAACAAGTTTAAGCCACATACATCCTAATTTAGGTATGGGCTATTCATTTCATTTGAATTGAATTGGCAAAACAATATATTAATTAATATAAGCGAAATGAATCAAATGATATGATTTATTTACGAAAACGTTTGAATCTTCACCAAAGAAAGCATGTTCCGTTCAAAAGTAAAATTGTTTAAGCTATATTGATATGTTAAAATATGAAGTGTAAAAAAGCTTTTTAAATAGTGCTTTTAGACCGTCCCTTTGAAGAGCCGATGACAAGTTTACCTAAACTTCGGCGTGTTCCTCTTGTGTCAACCTACAAAAGTGAAGCTAATCAGCAGGCTGCATCCGATATCGATTTCGTATGCTGAAAGGCGTATTTGGTGATATGATGATCTTTAAGATGTGTAAATGAAAACAATTGGCAAAATATTTGGATAATACGAAAATTATATACAACTTTAAAGCACAAGCACCTGATCTAAAACAGGCTACAAATTAGTAGAGGAAATTTTTTATTTTAAAACGATGATTTTATCTTATAATCGATCATGGATAAAATTCTAAATTAGTTTTTTTGCAGAAAAACTTACTTAATGTACAAAAAGTAGCATACGAAATATGACAACCAACCTCATTAAGGTATATACAGTAGTTTCAAAAGAAGTAAGGGAAGATCCAGATTTGTTCACCAATCTCGAAGGTGTCTTCTCAACATATGAAAAAGCGCAGGAATATATTGATCAGTTTTTTGGTAATGCTAAATATGGTTATCGATCTATTATTACGACATATTTAGATCCTTTTCAAGAAGAAATCCAAAATAAAAATTCGTTTTATAGCATTTCATCTCAATTAATAGCTTCGCATCTAGAGGTAGAGATTTGTAAAACTTCTTTTGCGGTTGTTCTCTCTGAAGTTGAAAAACTGCGCATCGATCCAGCAACCTCAGAAAAACCGCTTGAACTAAACCTGCACTGTTTTGCTGCTTCGGAAGAAAGTGCTATGGAAAAATTCGAAAAATTAGTCTATGACTATGCAAAAGAGCACAACCTTCAATTTCGAATTAATCCCTTCCGTGTTGCTGATTCTGACCAATGTTACTAGTCTTTAGTTGTAGCTAATTTTAACGGCGCATTCAGCGGATTATTCTCTTTCGGATTTCACTTAAATATTCAGGCGTAAACCCAAGAAATGATGCAATCAGATATTGCGGAACACGTTGTACAAAATGAGGGTACTTTTGAAGCATATCCAAATAGAACTGCTCTTTGGATAAAGAGAATAGATATTTAATCCGCATTTGCGCCGCGGCATACGCCCTTTGGTAAACAAAGCGGAAATAACGCTCCATTGTAGGAAATGCCACCACCAATTTTTCCTGATCTTCCTGACTGATATATGCCAATTCTGATTTTTCTACTGCTTGAATGTAAAATGTAGTGACTGCCCGCTGTTCAAAAGCCATATTGTCTGTGATCCACCAGTTTTCTATCGCAAATTCCGTCGTTTGTTCGACACCTTTTTCATTAACAAAGAATTTTCGAAGCATACCGTTCAATACAAAAAAATGATATTTACAAACCTGTCCCTCTTCCAGTATATTTTCTTTTCTTGCGACCGTTTTTGTTCTGAAATATCCCAGTATTTCCTCTAATTGGATCGGATCTACATCGATAAATTTCCACAAATGCCCTTTGAGATTTTCTAACATTCTGTCAATTTATTGTCCAAACAAAGCTACTATTCATTTTACTAAAAAAAAAAGTTCAAATCTATTTCAACGACATTCAATTTAAAAGGACTGACAAAATAAATTGATATATTACGGATAATCATTCAACAGCTGCGAATAATAAATGCGAATAGATTAGACCGTTTTTACTGCTTATCTTTATGAAAAGCAAGTCCAAAATGAGCACTAAACAGAAAGAGCCGTTTTGCAGCAGATAATCTTCGCCTATTTTTAGGAGAGTTTATATGTTTATAAAAAGAAAAATTAATGATCAAAATTCATTTTAACAGAGGGAAAATTATCATAAGTATGGTGCTTTGTTTTTTCGCGACAGTCGTCGCGCTTTATGCTTGGTTACATAAAGATCTTATTATAAAACTGGCGTCGACGGTGTGGGCGCTAGCAGCAGCAAGCGTATTTTACCTCAGAATACAGCAAATGAGTCGCTATCAAAAAGGGATAGCAGCACTCACGATAGATCAGGACATGCTCGTAAACAACAGCGCATTAAAGCCCCAGCCAATTCCGTGGACGGACATCGATTGCTTTGTTTCCGGTTTATACCGAACATCTTCTATATTTATAAAATTAAAAGACTCTTCATTGCTACGAAAACAAAAAACAAACCGTCTCATACATCTC
This sequence comes from Sphingobacterium sp. 2149, assembly GCF_031455655.1. Classification (NCBI taxonomy): domain Bacteria; kingdom Pseudomonadati; phylum Bacteroidota; class Sphingobacteriia; order Sphingobacteriales; family Sphingobacteriaceae; genus Sphingobacterium; species Sphingobacterium sp. 2149. The sequence continues at coordinate 51,580 of NZ_JAVDTD010000013.1, forward strand.
TTAAGCTTTATCGACCGTAACCTTTCCACAAAGCCAGCTCGTCTATGGATCGACATGGACGTGATCAATATCAGGGAAGAGGAGCTTATTCCACTATTAAATCAAAAATTGAAACAGTAAATAGGAATCGTTCATATCTTAACAAAGGATAATTTCAAGATACCCTTTGTTAAGATGCTATTTATGTTGTGATATACTGAACTTCATGAGCTTCTGTCAACTGAGGAACGTCCAAACTACGGAGCATTTTATCTAACACTGCGTCAGGTAATGGATATTCTCGATCTCTATTCTGTGTGCGCCATACCTGATAGGGCTTTTCGACATACAGTAATTTAACATAGGCTTGGTAGCCAACAAAAAGATCGATCAGCTGCTGACGCATCTGGGAAGTTATATTCGTGGCATTCCAGATAAAATCCTGTCCACAGCGCAAATATTTTTTTGCCTGTTCTTTCGCTTCTTGTATGACCCATCCATTTCTCCTTTTATCAGTGGGATCAATGCGATATTTGCGTCTGATATCATCCAGGCTAATAACGGGCATATCTGCATTCATTTTTTGAATATGATAGTCTTTACCCATTCCGGGCAGCCCTGAAAGCACGATAACCGTAGATTTAAATGTATCGAAAGGAACATAATCGACGTAGCTGTCTTTTCCATTAAAATAGGTAAATCGAGCATTGTCTGTTAAAAAGGGACGAGCCTCATTCCAGCAGCCAATCTCCTTGCTATACAGTTCAAACATATCCAACGCATAGAGTAGTGCATCCAGATCGCGACAATATCTACCTTTGGCATCTGCTTCAGCCAACAGCTTGAGCTGACTCATATTTAAAGTGAGCGAAGCCTCCAGGGCGCTCTTTAGGGGATCAGCTTTCTCCATAAGCCATAATGGCAAACCATGGTAGCGTACCAAGGACACAATTTGCTCCCTTATGGCGAAAGGAGTCTCCACATCACGAAACAAAATCTCGCGCGCGGTCTTCGCGCCTTTTTTAGCGTGATTTGGCGAACTGATACGGCCATCTGACCCGATAATGGTGGTGGATCTTTTTTCGACATCATGCAACAAGGCCGAAGCCCAGATCAACTCCTGCTTTTGCCCGTCCAGCTTTTGGTATTCAGGGAGCTCTTCAAGCTGCTGAAGAACCATTTGTGTATGAATTGCTACATTTCCTTCTGCATGATGCCAAGGATCCTGCTGTACCTTTTCCATATCCATCACCCAAGAGAATTTATTCTCTAACGTCGTCCAGTCCTTATCTACTGCTATTTTCCATTCCATTAATAATCTCTCCTTTCCCAAATCATTTTTGCTCTACGCCATGATTTTGTCCAATGTTCATCAGTTTGCACATGTCCCTTTCTTACATATTTAAAAACGTTGTGCTGAAATTCGCCAACAGTATATGCGTCGACATTCCTACACACCACCCCTTCCATCGTACATATATGTCCCGTTTTAGCATCAACAGATCCAAACACCGAGGGCTGTGTGGACAAGTTTTCGACTGAATGTTGAAGCTGCTGTTCTGTCATATCCTTTACATTTTCGAATTTTAAAACAGGTACCATGGGCAAATCAAATAAATTAGCGTAAAAAGTAACTTCTTCCCACGAAAGCCATTGATCTTTAATTCGAGCAGCGAAAACATAGTAATAGTGCTCTAGTTTCCGATATTCGATTGAATGTATAGCATAAAGATTTTCACCAAAAAACTCCAAATCATCCAGATCATTTTTTAATCTGGCCCAATGTTCCCTTAGCTGAGCCGTCCATGGCGAGGTAGTCGGGGCCGCATGAGACCGTGCAAATACCCCCCTTTGTGAAAGACAGTTGTTTTCACCATCTAACTTTTCTGTATATAACAGTTGATGGAAGGATTGTATATCCGTCCAATAATGCTGATTAAAACGATCGTCGCTGCTTGTTCCCGGAGAAAAAGGGAAATGGTAGGTACGACCATATTTTGTTGAATTCATTTTTAAAATTTAAGTCCATACTAAAAAATTGAAGACGTAGGAATAGGGTAATCAAATCAGATAAATCCGTTGATTACTTTTTCTCCTAAATATCGACAATGCATTACATGGCTTTACGTTTTAAAAATTAATAACATGAATGATCTACAGCTGCAAAATTATAAAATTTATTTTAAAAACATAATCAATGCTATCGATCCTAGAAAATGAAAGCGGATATGGACACCAAAGCGTAATGTTATTAGTTTGAAATTAATGAAAATCATTACATTTGCCAACAACTAAATAACTCGAAATTTCGTTTAAACCAAATTGAGGACTTATCCAAATGAAAGATTTCCCACAACTAGAAACAGAACGACTTATTCTCAATGCAATTACTACTTCTGATATTCCACAGATTGTTGACTATCTTAAAGATAAAGTATATTCGGACTTTACATCAAATATTCCTTACCCATACCGAAAAGAAGATGCTGAATATTGGCTTAAATTAGCAGAAGAAGCATATATCAATCGTAAAGGTTTTACTTTTGCTATTCGAAATAAAGATAAAAAACTGATTGGGGCGATCGGATTACACGATGAAGGCTCGGATAAGGCTGAGCTGGGATACTGGATTGCTATTCCTTATTGGAACAAAGGTTATGTTACTGAAGCAGCAAAAGCCATCATTGACTTTGGATTTAGAGAACTGCATTTTAACAAGATTTTTGCGACCTACTTCCCACATAACCCAGCTTCGGGAAAGGTCATGGAAAAAATAGGCATGGAAAAAGAAGCACTATTGAAACAGCATCTAAAAAAAGATGGAAAATATTATGATATTCCATTATACTCTATTTTCAATACGGAAAAATAAAACAGGTATTCGTGAATAAAAAAATCAAGTTTAGCTCTGATTATACATTTCCTATACTCATATTTTGTGTGGCAGTACCCTTATTCTTCCTGTATTAATTTCAAGGTATTCCATGACTACATTCGGTATAATATAGAAAATTTGCTGATTAACTTACCAAAAGCAGTATGGTAAACTTAAACATATACTATATTTAGGAAATGGCTACATTTAAAGAACTGAGAATTATAAAGAATAAAATATGAAAATATTCGCATTCGCTGGGAGTAATTCTTCCACTTCGATCAACAAACAGCTGGTCAAATTTGTACTTAAAAGTTTTGATGAACACGAGATTAATTTGATCGATCTGAATGACTATGACATGCCAGTTTTTTCCGTCGATCTCGAAAAAGATGGGTTTCCGCGGGAAGCACAGCTTTTCCTAGATAATATAGCTGCTTGTGATGTTATTATTTGCTCGCTTGCTGAGAATAACCGTTCCTATAGCGTTGCATTTAAAAATGTGTTCGACTGGGCATCTAGGATCAATGTGAAAGTTTTCCAAGATAAACCCATGCTTCTTATGACTACCTCGCCAGGGGGATATGGCGGTGGGAATGTCATGGCGGAAGCCCAAAAGTTCTTTCCGCAGTTTGGAGCAATCATTAAAGAAACATTTTCGCTTCCCAAATTTTACGAAAATTTTGATCAGAATAATGGCGTAATCAGTCCAGAACACAGTGATACGCTAAAGGAAAGAATTGCTGGATTTAAAAAGCAGATTTCTGCCTAATCGTACTTTCGTAATCCACTGTTACTTTTCTAAGCTTTGCAATTCATTCCTTCAATGCATTGAATTTGCTGGGTAAAGCTTTATAAAGATGCTCTATAGGCCAAGTTGCATACTTGCTTGGCCTTTCTTTGCTGATTATTGACTTTCTACTTACTGTTTTATTACCATTTTGTTGTCTTTTTACCAAAGGAATAGCAAACAAATAGCAGAGAAACGGTAGAGAAATAGCAGAGAAACAGCAAACAAATAGCAGAGAAACAGCAAACAAGTAGCAGAGAAACAGCAAACAAGTAGCAGAGAAACAGCAAACAAATAGCAGAGAAACAGCAAACAAGTAGCAGAGAAACAGTAAACAAATAGCAGAGAAACAGCAAACAAATAGCAGAGAAACAGCAAACAAATAGCAGAGAAACAGCAAACAAATAGCAGAGAAACAGCAAACAAATAGCAGAGAAACAGCAGACGAATAGCAAAGTAATAGCGAACCAATACGCCAGCAATCCCAAAGAAAGATCAAATATCAAGACACCAGGAGAGAATACACCGTCACATAGGGGCTATGCTATCCATCAGGCAAAGATTAACACAAAATCGGTACAGAAACGGTAATATGAGATTTACTTTTTACGCGATCAATTCTGGTACCTGATCCTCCTTATAAAAGGTTTCGTTCCATTGTGCCAACTGGCACATAATGGGGATTAAGGCTTTACCTTTTTCGGTCAAAGAATATTCGACGCGTGGTGGCAGTTCCTTATATTCTTCTCTAACAATAACACCATCCTCCTCCAATTCTTTTAATGAGCTGGTCAAAACCTTGCGTGAAATATTTTCTATAAGTGCATCGAGCTGACCAAATCGGGCTTTGCGGTCCCGCAGTGTATAAATAATGACAGGCTTCCACCTTGTGCCTAAAATTGCCATCGAGCGTTGCATTGCACAGGAACAACTTTTAAATTCAGTCCTTTTCATTTGATATTTTGAGAATAGTTACACGAAGGTAACTAGTTTATACTAATAATAGTTACAAATATACACTATTTAGAATATCTTTGTAAAGATTTATAATTTAAAACAAGAAAAATGAGCATACAAACACTTTTTAATCCATTTGAATATAAAAATTTAAAATTGAAAAACCGCTTTGTCATGGCACCAATGACGAGAGCATTTTCGTTGGACGGAATTCCCGATAGTGCCGTAGCTGGTTATTATGAGCGACGTGCTGCTGGTGATGTTGGACTAATCTTAACGGAAGGTACAGTAATCGAAAGACCTTCTTCAAAGAATTTAAAGGACATTCCCAACTTTTATGGTGAAGAAGCACTTACTGGCTGGAAGAACATCGTCGAAGCTGTACATAACAAAGGTGGCAAAATAGCGCCTCAACTATGGCATGTCGGTTATACCCCAATGCAGTGGACGCCACCTGCAGCATTTGAGGGTCCGGATACAATGACATTGGCTGATATTGAATCAACAATAAAAGCATACGCGGACGCCGCCAAGTCTGCAAAAGAGCTCGGTTTTGATGCTTTTGAAATTCATGCCGCCCATGGTTATTTGATTGATCAGTTTTTTTGGGAGGGAATGAACCATCGAACTGACGAATTTGGCGGCAAAACCATTAAGGAGCGGTCTAAATTTGCAGTTGAAGTCGTTAAAGCGATGCGAAAAGCCGTAGGGTCGGAATTTGTGATTATCCTGAGATTATCGCAATGGAAACAACAGGACTACACTGCCAAAATCGCACCGACGCCTGCTGCGATGGAAGATTGGATTTTACCATTAACGGATGCTGGTGTCGACATTTTTCATGGAAGTCAACGCCGCTATTGGGAAGCTGAGTTTGAAGGTAGTGATTTAAATTTCGCCGGCTGGCTTAAAAAAATCTCAGGACAACCCACGATCACGGTTGGATCTGTAGGCCTCGATAAGGACTTTGGCGAAGTATTTACAAACTCCGAATTCAAATCTTCTCCTGCTTCGCTGGACGAATTGGTCCGTCGGTATGAACGTGGCGACTTTGACCTTGTCGCCGTGGGAAGGGCTCTCCTGCAAGATCCAAATTGGGTAAAGAAAGTTCAAGCCGAAAAATACAATGAACTTTCTACTTTTGAGGCTAAAAGTTTAGCTAGCCTGTCTTAACAGGAATATCTAATAACCACTTCACAAAAATTACGTTATTACATTATAAAAGATAGGGGTGAAAAATTGATTTTTAATCATTACTTTGCCCCTATTCATTTATCGCGACAGTTTCAGCAACTTGGCTCCTTAAATGTATCTAGAAACTTCATTCAATGCATGTAACCAATACTAAAAAATGATAACCGATACCAAAATATATATCATAAGTGGATGAGGTGCAGAGTGGCTGGGCAATACATGAGATTCTCCGATGGAAAAACAGATTTATTCCAAGTAATTTAGTCCATATACATGGAGACAAAGACCGTATTATCCCGATCAAAAGTCTAAAGCCCAGTTTTGTGATTAAAGGCGCTGGTCATTTTATGACGGTCACACACGCTGGCGAAGTTGAAAAGCTTTTAAGAGAAATACTGATCTAATTGCTGGGCATTTACTAAAATCACCTTACCTGAGATTTTTGGTATATAAAATCCAAGGGATTCCAAATCGGAATCACTTATTCCCTATAAGGATAGTATAAAGAAAAATTATTAAAATTAAGACCATACAGCTATAAAACTGCTTAAAGCTTCTTTTTATTAAAACAATAATTGCAGGAAGACAGTTATTTTATCAATGCATCTGCCGGCTATGAAGTTTATAACATACCGCTTTGTAACGCTAAGGGAATAAAACTGTTTAACTTAACACAAGAACATGCGAAAAAGGCTTCTTTTTAGTTTTCTATTATTTCACATCTTTTTTCTCAACATGAAGGCTCAAGTTAATAATTCAAAACAACCACAACTAGAGATTGCAGTGGATTTGGGACCATACCGTCCCATTGGTGTAAGCGTTACATCCAGCAACCGGCTATTTGTTTCTTTCCCGAAACAAACTAAACATTTCAAGTATGCACTGACCGAAATCATCAATGGAAAACCGACCCCTTATCCTGATGCTGAATGGAATAAAAAAGGAATTGAGAATTCCCACTTTGTTAATGTACAGGATATCTTTGTCGATGCCGATGACAATCTCTGGGTATTAGATTCTAAGCCATCATCTGCTGGATCAATTTTTGGTAATGATGAAAAACCAACCGAAGGACAGTTCAAATTATTGAAAATCGACACAAAGAAAGATCAAATTGAACGTATTTATAGTTTCGACGACCTTGATAAAACCAAATCGGGTCTAAATGATATGCGCATCGATAGGGAGAAAAATTTAGCTTACCTCTCCGACCCCGGTCAGGCGGCCATTATTGTTTTGGACCTCAAAACTGGAAATAGCAGGAAGGCTTTAGCTGGAAGCCATTTTACGCTCGCTGATCCCGAAGTGATTTTAAGATACGACGGTAATGATATGTGTAATCTGAACGAAAAACCTTTTTCTTCCAATGTGAATGGCATCGCCTTAAGTCACGACTTTAGATATTTATACTTCAAGCCGATCAATCAAACTCATTTATACTGTATCGCGACAGAATTTTTGGCCGATTCTACGTTAACCAAACAAGATTTGGAGGCGAAAGTTGAAGACAAAGGAGAAGTAGGTATCACACATGGATTACTGTCAGATATAAACGGAAATATTTACCTAACTTCATCCATCGATTATAGTATAAAATATTTAAGTCCTGATGGAAAACTGCATACCCTAGTCCAAGACCCACGCATATTATGGCCTGATTCTATGGGGATCGGCGAAGATGGATATCTTTATTTCTCTTGCCCACAACTTTTTAAGGATCCACAATGGAACAAGGGAATCGACAAGGTAGAATTGCCTTATTATATCTTTAAAGTAAAACTACCTAACTCAAATAGTGAGTCTAACAACAAATAAGACGATTAAATACAACACATTATAGGATACTGCTGTTTACAGAAGTAACATGCTATGCACCGTTAAATTTAACGGTGCATGCGTTGCAACTATCCATATTCATACGAACTCTTCCCCCCATGAAGTTGAACGCATCACGCCCCAACATTATTGATCATCAAAACGCGAGAATAGGCAAAATCTAAGTTCCTAAAATTCAACCAGCAGATCACAATAAGAATAAAATGGAGCTAAAAACAGCTTAAAGGATACGTTCATTCCATCAGCACCAATGCGTGCCTACCAAAAATATAAAATTTTTAGTAAAAATTTTTAAATACTAACATTATTAGTATATTTGGTTATCAGTTTTAGACGCGCCTTTTATGGAACAGATTGCAACATATGACAATAAGGATTTACACGTTGGTGACATCGTTCGCTTTCATACCCCCTACACCGATGAAGACCCAAATACGATTTTCATCGTACTGTGGTCATACTACGATCCTGAAGGGAAATCATCCAGAGCTGAGGTTGTTAAATATGACCGAAGTTCTAAACACTCTCCAGTTATTCAGAAGTGGTTTATACGGGACCTAGAAAGAATCCCCGAAGTAAGCCCGGAATTACTAAAACAGATTAAGCTATTTATGCAAAATAAACTAGGCAACGCTATTATCAGCAAGTTAGTCATCTAACATATTTTATAAATCAGATTAAAAAAATACATGGAAAACAAATTTAAAGAGAAAAGAGTAACAATATCTAATTCCGTTTGGTCCGACTGGCGCGAACAACTTAAAGAAAGTGAATTAGTCGGCTTACAGCAAAGGCTTGAAAAACTTGAAAAAGAAATGTTGCTTGATTGGCTACAGTGGAATAATCCTAAAGGAAACTATACAGATCGCAAATGCATTGAAAATGGAGTACAGCAAATCTCTAAAAGCAAGGCTATCAAATATATATACAAAGAAATCTTACGCATCCACATGAAAAGAAAATATAGTGACCTTTCAAGCACGCATGCACAACTTATGTTCAACAACTAAAATTTGAAATAATGGAATCTTTTATCAAACACATCATCGATGTCCAGCTGCCAAAAATTATAGCAATGGAATCGAATCGAAATGATTGGCGTTATCAGCTTTTAGAATTGAAGGATAAAATGCTCTTTGATAAATTAAAGTTGATGACTAGACAAGAATTACTTGGCTGGCTTCAATGGTACGATAACACTGGAACTTTCTTCGATCATGATTGCATACGGAGGGGTATCCCATTATTGACGAAAGTTCAGGCATTAACAGCAGTTTACCTGCGAATTATGCGTGGGCATGAAGGCTGGGATGGTTATATGGGAACGGAATATATACGTAATCAAATCTTTTAAAGAGACGATAGCTTTAAATCGAAAATGCTTTGCCTACTGTGATATATTTAGCTAATGTATTCAGGTTTTCAATTGCTGCTCCAATGGTATTATTAAAATAAGTATATACCTCTTTTTCCTCTGCAATCCAACCATTTATATAGGTACTATATTCCTTCAATACACTGTCCGAATAGCTTCCCCTATAATCACCATCTGGCCCATGGAAGCGCATATAGATAATCTTTGTGTCGGTATATTGAAGACGCATTCCAAGAGTATCTTTATCATGGATCACCAAATGCATTCCATATGATTTTAAAAGAATCAGAGTTTCTTCCCTATACCAAGAGTCATTTCTAAATTCTACGCATACCTGCCGGGCCTCACTTCTCTTATCCTGACTGATGCAGTCCAATAGTTCAGTAAGCTTTCCAATGGAAGTAAATTTACATGATGGCGGTAATTGTATAAGCAGACATCCTTTCTTTTGACTGACGGCATCAATAACGGAGAGAAATCTTACTACATCTTGTGGATCAAACCCGAGTTCCTTTTGATGCGTAATTCCTTTCCAAAGCTTAAAAGTAAATCGAAAGCTGTCGGCTGTTTCTTCGGACCATCTTCGGACAGTTTCTTCACGGGGAATTTTATAGAAAGAACTGTTCACCTCCAAAGAATTAAATAATAAGCTATATACGGCAAGTCGGCTCTTCCCCTCTAAATGCTCGGGATAAAAACTTCTATTTTTATAAGGCAAAAGAATACCACTTGTTCCAGAAAAATAAGAGTGTTCCATATCGTTATAACAATTGAACTGTATACAATGGTTCATTTTTCCGTCAAAAAAGATTTACGTTTTTACATAAAAAGTAATTGAATTGCATATAAAAAACAATTTACTCAAGTTTGGGTAACGGGATATTTAACAGCCGCTCTTTTCAGGCATCTCTTTTTCCTGCTTACAGGATGATAAATCAAGCATACCATCTCAATGAAGAAAAAATCTTATCTAATTAGTTTCATGATTATGGCCGTTTTGAGCAGCTGTAATGAAAATAACCACAATAGCACCAATACGACTTCAAATTCCCAATCTGGACAGCCCGAGGAAAGTCCAACATTTACCTTTGACAGTATCAAACAGCACTATGCACTGGGAGAAGATCTGGTTTTAAAAATAAACCATGAGAAGAAGCAGAAATTAGACACTGTGGTCTATTACATCAATAATAAACAAATTGGACAAGTAAGTGGCAATAAGTCTTTCAAATATGCATTAAAACATGAAAAATTTGGCAAACAGATTGTTAAAGCAGTCGTGTTTAGTGATGGAAAACAAGAAGAAAATACAGTAAGTATAGATTTATTCGCTTCTACTCCTCCTCGCTTGCTCCAGTATAGCATTGTAAATATTTATCCACATGATATTAAAGCTTATACTCAAGGCTTAGAGTTTTATGGTGATAACCTGATCGAAAGCACGGGAAATGGTATTGGCCCAAGTGGAAATAAAGGTAAATCGAGCATTCGCATTACAAATCCTAAAAGTGGTGCGCCCATCAAGAAAATTGAATTGGATGATTCAATTTTTGGCGAAGGCGCCACTGTCGTGAATGGGAAATTGTATCAATTGACCTATAAGAATAATATAGCCTATGTATACGATGTAAACACCTTAGCCGTTATTAGTACACTACCTTACTTTCAGCCAATGGAAGGTTGGGGATTGACTTCTGACGGTAAAAACCTATACATGTCCAATGGTTCGGATTACATTTATACACTCAATCCACATGACTTCTCAAAATTGGACTATATTCGTGCCGCGACGAACACAGCTATGATCGATCAAATCAATGAAATGGAATGGGTAAAGGGAAAAATCTATGCAAATTTCTTTATGGAAGATGTCATTGGACGGATCGACCCTATGACAGGTACTGTGGAGGAATTGGTGGATCTTTCCAAATTACGTGAAAATGTAACGCAACATGTCGATTTGGATGTACTCAATGGTATCGCCTACAATCGAAAATCGAACACCTTCTTTGTGACTGGCAAAAATTGGGATAAAATGTTTGAGATTAAGCTGATCGAATAGCTTTATCCCAAATGAGCAAAAAATATGGTATTATCGAATCATCTGACCTATGACTTCTCGCGCTAGGGCAACTCCTTCATTTTATTAAATCCTTCCGTTACCATCGGAACGATTTGTGGGGCGAATAGCTGAGATAAAATAGGTGTTTCGTGGTTATCTTTAGCACCAGTCCATTGTGCATATTTATTAGCTAAAAAATCCAATCGCTGTACAGAGGATAATCCAGGCAACGTGTAGTAGATACTCTTTTCACCCTCTTTTCCTTCCATTTGTACATATCTCCCCCTTGTAATGTTCAGGTAATTCCGTCTTTCAAAATCACGTAAGAAAGCTTCATCTTCATCAGCACTATCCCATTTCGGATCACGTGGACAACAGACGGATCCATAACTTTCCTTCCTATAAACTGTTAGCATATTTTTAGGAGATACGGGTTTAAAGAAATCAAAGCCCGGATTGTCGTCACCTGAACGACGAATACTATCAACCCTAACCACACCGTCCTGTCTATTTATCAAATAATAAAAATTGGTCGTCGTCGGTTCTATACACATACCTTGTTTTGACGCCTGTTCAGCAATCTGATCATAAAATGCCCAATCTGGTACAATCAACACAAATTGTTGAAGATCGGGATAAAATTCATTTGCTTTTTTAAATAAATCCACTGGAATTCTAGCGTTCAAAAAGAAAATATAGGTAGAATCTGGAAGGATCTGCAAAGGAAGATCTATTAAATAACTCCCCTTTTTTTGGGTCACAAAACCATTGTCTATCATTACAACCTGACGAAAATATTCACGATACCAACCGGGATTCACTTCATCCAATCTCGTTGTATCCGCAAGTGAGTGTGGTGTTGGCGACGGTTTTGTCAATGATTGCTGTCCCGTTATTTTACTCTTACAGGATGATGCCATCATTGATAAAATGATGAGCAAATACCACATATTTCTTTGTTTTATCATCGCAACATTAAGTTAAATATTTTATACTATTTCCTGTCAAATCTCTATCCAAATGGATTCAAGAGAGACAATTGATCTTTAAGCAGACTTCTCCTCCCGTATTTAATCGATAATCACCATTTCATCGACGATCTGAACCTCGTAAAAACCATAGCTACCTTTTTACCGCTTTTGCTGCTTACCAACTCATCTGCACCGATTCTTATGCCCAAAATATCATTGTCAAAGCGCGTGCCGCATTCAATTATTGGCTATTTATTGACATCACGATCGCCATCCACCATGACCGGCTGCTTTACTGAATAACAATTTAGCGTATCAATCTTATTCTGCAAATAACATATTTTTAAAATTTTACTTCCTTGGCACTTTATATTCGCCATGTCTATTTTAAGATTCGCAGCCGATTAAATAATCCTTACGAATTAGATGGCGATATCTTGTTTTATGCAACTTTGAAATAAAACAGACCCATCATTTCGCTTTAAAATGACCAAACTCCCAAAATTTCTTTAACATTTTCATAAAAAGCGTTGAATCTACCAATATTTACACGACATTTAACATAAAACACTTTGTTTCTTAAAAAGAATTACAGAAATTAGAGGTATAAACCGAAGAAATTATGAATAATAGACCTTTAAACGGAATGACTATCGAAGAGTTGCATAACAATAGAAAAACTACACTTGTAGTCACTTGGATGCTAACCATTATGCTCTTTATCTTATTGGGTATGGGAATATATACATCAATCGCTAAAGGATTTAGTGCACTAATGGCCATTCCCTTTGCTTTATCCCCAATTGCAATTCTCAATTTCAAAAGAGTAAAAGAAATCAATGAAGAGCTCAAAATAAGAGAAGCTCACTAAAATAATAATGAAACAGCTTACGTTATTTATCCTGTTTATATTCGCTTCGGGTACAGTATTTGGTCAGGAGATAAGTAAATCAACGACACAGACTATTACGCAATCGGGAATAGGCCTTGGATCAGTCATTGCCGTCGTCACTTCTTGGGACCGTAATAGATCAATACTTTTAGCTTTAATTCACGGAATACTCGGATGGTTATATGTCATCTATTTTGCATTTACTCGTAGTGAATAAAGATTTACAATCAAACATGCAGCTCCATGCTTACTTCTAATACAGATTTTGTCATTGAGGAAATCAAAGAATCTAGTGACATCTTAATCAACGAACTTACCAACCTAACTTTTAACATTGTTCAAGGAGGCGCTTCTGTCGGTTTTATGGATGACTTGACGGTTGAACAGGCAAACAGATTTTGGACCGAAGTGCTGGATAAGGTCAAACAGCATAAAACAGTATTAATTGTTGCCAAAAATAACGTGACAAATCAGATCACAGGAACAGTTCAATTGCAAACGGATCTTCCTTATAATCAAGCACATCGTGCAGACGTTGCCAAAATGTTAGTTCATTCTGACTTTCGGAGAATGGGCATTGCACAGAAATTGCTTCAGCGAATTGAAAAGATAGCCATTGCTCTAAATAAGACACTCATGGTACTCGACACGGTAACGGGTAGCCCTGCATATTTTATGTACCAAAAATATGGCTGGACTATTGTTGGTGATATTCCCAATTACGCACTTCTTCCCAATGGTTTGCCGTGTAGCACAACCTACTTTTACAAAAGCCTGAATAATCCAGCCTAGCAAACAAACAGCCCCCAAATTCATTAACTATTCATTTGGAGGCTGCACTTAAAAAGATCTATCTAAATAGAAATGAGGCTACTTATTTTTGTACCACACCGGTCCTGGTTTCTCGCCCATTTCAAACACTAATGTCGCACCTGACATAATCTGTTCATGTGTAATATAACTTGTTTCAAGAGGTTTACCATCAAGAGTAACAGATTGGATATACATATTGGATCTGCTCACCTGATTAGCTTTCACAGTAAATTTCTTTCCATTGGAAAGCTTCAATTCGGCTTTTTCAAACAAAGGTGTTCCGATTTCATATTTTCCACTGATAGGATCTACCGGATAAAAACCCAATGAGCTGAATACATACCAAGCTGACATCTGCCCACAATCATCATTTCCACTCAATCCAGCAGGTGTATTTAAATAAAGTCTATTCATCACTTCTGCTGCATATTGCTGTGTTTTCCAGGGTTGTCCAACGGCATTGAATAAATACAGTGCGTGGTGGCTTGGTTCGTTACCATGCGCATATTGACCAATCATTCCTGTGCTAAAAATTGGAAGTTTACTGGTATCCGAAGGATGAAATGTGAACATACTATCCAACTTCTGGGCGAAACGTTGGGTCCCACCAACAAGTTTAATCAATCCTGGGATATCATGTTGGACAGACCAGAAATATTGCCAAGCATTACTCTCACAGATGTGTGCACTATAGTCTTCGGCATCAAATGGGGTAATAAATTTACCTCTACTATCCCGGGGTTGCATAAATGAAGTCGACGGATTATACACATTTTTGTAGTTCTGCGCTCTAGCCAAAAATGTTCCTGCAATCTCTTTCTTTCCCATCTTATCTGCCATCATGGCGATACAGTGATCATCATATGCATATTCAAGTGTTCTTGATAGTGACCAGTTTTCAGCATTATACTCATCCTTGACATCATAAGGTACATAGCCCAATTTTTTATACAGACCTATGCCTCTATAATTGTCGATATTTGCTGTCGCAACGCAGGCTTCTAATGCCTTTGAAACGTCAAAATCACCGATTCCTTTTAAGTATGCATCTACAATTACAGGAATTGAATGATTCCCGATCATCATATCAGTTTCACTTCCATAAATATTCCATACTGGCAATCGGCCATGTTGTTCATAAAAAGCGATAAACGACTTAATCATATCGTTTACACGATTAGGATCAATATAAGTAAATAAGGGATGGGAAGCTCTATAGGTGTCCCAAAGAGAAAACGTGCTGTAGTTGGTCCATCCTTCAGCCTGATGTATTTTTCGGTCAGCACCCATATAACCACCATCAACATCACTAAAAATCGTCGGTGCAAGCATAGAATGATATAACGCTGTATAGAATTTGATCTGCTCTTCTCTGTTTTTGGTTTCGATGGCTACCCTGCCCAATTCCTTGTTCCAATTTTGCTCTGCCTCTTTCAAATAATAGTCAAAATCATCTTTTGGAACTTCTGTTTTCAAATTTTTGGACGCACCTTCCATGCTTACACCCGAAAGTGCTGTGCTGAGCGTTACCTGTTCCCCATCGGCAGTTTTAAAATCAAATCGGGCTTTATATGCTGTACCAATTCGCATTGCTTTCTTGGCTGTTGTATCGGCTCGTGATAATATTTCCGTGCTGTCAATATGAACAGCTCTAAAAGGCTTGGAAAAACGAGTTTCAAAATAAACACGTTGTCCTCTGGCCCAACCTTCAGAAAAACGATAGCCCCGAATAGTCACAGAATCTACCACTTCGATGCGTGAATCTGTAGTCGCATCCCAGTTCATTGCTTTCTTTAAATCTAAAAATACGGCAGATTCTGCCTTTGGAAAAGTATAGCGCTGAATGCCACAACGTGCTGTTGCCGTCAGCTCTACATTGATATCATAATCAAGTAGTTTCACCTGATAATATCCTGCATGTGCTTTTTCGTCTTTATGGGAAAACTTAGAATGTATACCAAGAGGAGCTTCCGCTTCGTGGTAGGGCAATGTTACCGGCATGAAAGATATATCGTATAAGTCACCCGCTCCCGTACCGCTTAAATGTGTATGGCTAAAGCCAGAAATTGTACTGTCGGGATAAAAGTATCCGGAAATACGGTCCCAGCCAGGCAGCCCGTTATCTGGACTTAGCTGTACCATCCCAAAGGGCAATTGTGCACCTGGATACGTATTTCCGGTAAAGTCCGTTCCGATAAAAGGGTTTACATCCGTTGCATAAAAACTTTTATCAGAGCTTTTTAGTGAAGCACAACCAATTAAAGACAATAGGCCTGCGCAAACCGCATAATTAATATATTTCATTGTGTAAATCAGTTTTCAATTTAGTTGGCTTATCTATCTATTTCCAGTAACTATTAGAATATCCT
Organism: Sphingobacterium sp. 2149; assembly: GCF_031455655.1. Classification (NCBI taxonomy): domain Bacteria; kingdom Pseudomonadati; phylum Bacteroidota; class Sphingobacteriia; order Sphingobacteriales; family Sphingobacteriaceae; genus Sphingobacterium; species Sphingobacterium sp. 2149. Next base: position 67,693 of record NZ_JAVDTD010000013.1, read on the forward strand.
TGCTATTGACTAAAGTTTGGTGACTGATTTTAAATCCATTGAATGGCTTTCCGTCGATAACTATTTTTTTGATATATTCACCACTACCCTGTTTTTGGCGTCTTATGGTTACTTTATCGGTATTTGGATAGAATTTCTTATCGAGCTGAATAGTTACCTTATCAAACACAGGGGTTACAACGGTGTAATCTGGTCTACCCGGGCAGAAAGGATAAATCCCGATCATGTTCATAAGTGCCCATGTAGACATCGTACCGGTGTCATCATTACCAGGTATACCGCCGGGGCTATTGGTAAAATGTTTTTCAAGTATTTCTTTAACTAACTTTTGGGTGCGCCATTCTTCGCCTTTAATTTCTGAGAACACGTGTGGATACAGCATATCCGGTTCGTTTGTCACGTCAAAATATCCCTTATCGAACGTTGCCTGAAGCCGATCTACAAATTTTTGCTTTCCGCCCATCAATTTCACCAAACCAGGAATATCAAACGGGATTGCAAAACTATAGTTCCAAGCATTACCTTCATGGAAACCATGATTAGGTTCAAAATTGGCGCCCATCAATGGGCTAAATGGACTTAAAAACTCGCCGTTAGGAAGAATAGGTCTGAAAGTCCCATACTCCGAAGAATAATAATGTTTATATCCTTGTGCTCGCTTAGCAAAAACCTGAGCATCTTTGGTTTTCCCCAATGATCCGGCCAACTGCGCTAAATTCCAATCAGCAACATAATATTCTATCGCATGAGATACGGAATTATCAAATGAATCGCGCAACGGAACATACCCATACTTCACATAATCCGCATTGTCAGGCCTAATTTTATTTGTTGAGTCAGTTGTAGTGGCAGATTTCAAAAATGCCTCGTAAGCTGTATTAATATCAAAATCCCGAATACCTTTCATCCAGGCATCAACGATCACAGGAACTGCGGGATCGCCATCCATCGTATAGCTTTCTCGGCTATACAATTCCCATTTGGGCATCCATCCGTTTTCGTTATACATATCGATCATGGAACGTATCATACCAACCTGCTTATCCGGATAAACCAACGACATAAGCGGCTGTACATTTCTATAGGTATCCCATAGTGAAAACACCGTATAACGATTATGATCTGCTACCAGAGTCTTCCTGCTTTCCATGGCGGGATACTCGCCATTCACATCCTGTAAAACATTAGGATGAATCATGGCATGGTATAGTGCTGTATAGAATACTGTTTTCTGATCTTCCGTTCCACCCTCTACCTGTATCTTCGACAAGGCATTATTCCATTGCAAAGAAGCCTGCTGATGCGTTTTCTCAAATTCGAAATCAGCCTGCTCAGCTTCCAGATTTTTACGGGCATTATCGACGCTCACAAACGACACGGCAAGCTGAACTTCTAAACTTTCATTCTCTTGCACATCAAAGCTAAAAAATGCACCAAGATCATCTCCAGAAAGCTGATCTGTATAGTCTGTGAAAATTTTATATTTTCCAGCATCCTTATTCCAGTCATTTTCCCATTTTTCTCCCGCACGCTGAAATTTCCAGTAACCTCTTTTCGCGGGCTTTTTATTGACACGCATGACAAAGAAAATTGGGTAAACAGCCTGATTATTACTATAACAAAAAGAACCCAACAACTTAGACCCTTCTATTTCAGTATCACTCACATAACGAACCGTTGCTCCCGTTTCATTTGTTAAACCTTCGCCCAAATTAAGCAGGATATTAGCCTGTCCTTTTGGAAAAGTAAATTTAGAAACACCTACACGGGTTGTTGCTGAAACTTCCGTTTTAATGCCATATTTCTTCAATACGTTGCTGTAATAGCCTGGATGGGCAACCTCCTCCATATAGGTACTACCATATTGATGATAATCAACCTCCAGTTTTCCTGAGGTTGGCATTAACAACAAACTTCCCATATCTGGGCACCCTACTCCACTTAAATTGACATGTGAAAAACCTGTAAAATAACTATTACTATGTTCATAGGGAGTAGACCACCATCTTTCATCCTTATCAAATGTGTTAAGGGATGATCCCATTACATTAAAAGGGGAAACATTCATCAAACCGTTGGGCACCTGAGCTCCGGGATTAGTAGTTCCATAATTGCTGGTACCTATAAACGGGTTTACATAGTGTACAGGAAGTTTTTGGGCAGAAACATGCTGCCATAGGAATAATCCTAAAAATAAAAAATGAATAAATTTGATCATATAATCTTGATAGACGGCTTTGCAAATCGCTTTCGTTGAAGCAAACACCATAGGCCGCGCATTTTAGCGTGTACCTACAATACTACAGATAATCAGAAAGATTTACAAATCTTAATGACCGTTATATCGATGATTTTACGTTTGTTAATAGGTTTTAGCATGATTAAAATAAAAACATCAAGCAAAGCTATTCATTCCCGTCAATAACAATAAAAAACCTGAAGCGGGGAACTTCAGGTTTTTACTAACTAACCAATTATTAACCTAAATTATGAAACTACTATTATAACGCCATACATAATAGTTTGTTATCTGGTTGCCATGGTTTAACTAAACTTTAACAAATAGAGGGTTATACCGCTATCAGCCTCCACACAATTAAGTCAATCTGCACTCGCCATTGAAAGGTATTTGCTTATTGAAATAATGCCAACTGTTAATTGGTTGCGCCATGAAATATCCATGAACAGCTTTTCAGCCAACATGTGGTAATCTATACGATTCATTAGCATACTTAAGGGTATTCACGCTGTTAGGCTATCATTACTTCCAATATGCTATCTCAAACATGATGTTTGCCTCAACTGAGCATAGGGAGAGAAAAGATTTTGATTCATCTAAGATAAAATTATCATCTATCGTTACGAATGAACTAAGAGAGAAAGATCTGTTATCATATTTGCGCTAAACATTGTCAAATATCTTAATTATATAAAAATTATTATTGGGAAATTGATTTGAATGGATTATATTTATATAATTTAATTGCTAATCGAGCAAAGATAAGGAGTAAAACTATTAAATTTATAATATTGCAAATATTCTACACATTTGTGTAGATCTTGACAACTAAAATATAGTATAACCAAAAAAGCATTAAAATCTATGGATCATTTCAGTTAAAAAACCTTGAATGATCCTTAAATTAAACAAAGAGCTTATTTAGACAGTTTATTTAAATGATTATATTTGCGATATAATTTAACGTGAAATTTATTCTGAGTATTATTTAGATACAAAAGTAAATCCTATTTGTAATTTACACTATGAAAGTTGAGATTGAAGATTTTTTTAAGCCGGTACATGTTAAGGATGATTTTACAAAGGATGATTATGAGATCGTTGATGCTTACATTAATTTTGCGGAATCACTAAGCAAATTAACTTATCAAAGTATATATTTAATCGACTATTCTAAAAAGAGTTTTATATTCGTTTCTGATAATCCGATATTTTTATGTGGAAATTCTTCTTCCGAAGTTAAAAGAAATGGTTATCAGCATTACTTGGATAATGTTCCAGAGGAAGATTTGCAGTTGTTAAAAAAAATCAACGAAGTCGGTTTCGAATTTTTCGAAAACTTACCTACCGAAGATAAATTAACGCATTCAATATCCTATGATTTTCATCTTAAACAGTCGAATGGAAAGCCCCTTCTTATCAATCATAAACTGAAACCTATTCTATTGGACAAATTTTCCAACCCTTGGATAGCACTTTGTGTAGTTTCTATATCCTCACATGCCAGTGCCGGAAATATTAAGTTTAAGTCGGACAACGCCGGTAAACAGTTTGAATATAATTTAGAGACTGATCTTTGGGTAGAGTCCCCACACATCAAACTAAAGCCACGTGAGAAAGACATCCTTCTTTTTTCAGTACAAGGATTTACAATGGAACAAATTGCAGCTAAATTGTACGTCTCTATAGATACCATTAAATTTCACAAAAAGCAAATATTCTCAAAACTAAAGGTGAAGAGCATTACCGAGGCGACAGCACTGGCGATCGAATTATCGCTATTCTAGCAAACGAGATTGTTACTGTCACATTAGTTATCAAAAAAAAACATTTGTTTTGCTTTTAAAGCGAAACGAATTGAATCTTCACTATTATTTATAGAATATTGCGCAGCGTTATTTTTTTGAATAAAAAAATCAAGCCATTCGGTTCTAATATAAATAGGCAAGGTCTCTGAATACAGATACGTAATTGGACTTCCAAGCTCATGAGATTGCACACCAAGCTTTAATAAGGTGTTAGCCAATCTTTTGTCACACTCAGCAATTATTAGGCCTTGTTCTAGAAAATAAGGCGGGAAGAATGCATCAAAGAGCATTTTCTTTAAAATACTAATCCTCTTGCACTCAATCCTTTTTGAAATAATAAAACGGCCGATATGCCAATAATGTTTTACATTTTGCGACAAAAGGTCTTCTTTAGTCACTGAAAATAACTTTTGAATAGGTAATATCGTTTCTCTATCCCAGTAGGTTATGCGTATGGATGCAACAATATTGTGTTTTTCTCTGTCACGGAGCACATAATAAATTGAACTGTCAAAAAAACTCAAATCCTCCCCCAACAAATTCTTGTAATGATATGTGTATTCTTCATTAAGCGAATCATTCAGATTAAAATATTCAGCTGTAGTCCTTAAATAAAAATGAATAAGTTCAAAAAGCTCGTTCTTTTTAAGTTTAGTGAAATAATAATTATCAGATGCCCAATTCATGTAGATGGTATTCAAGAGCAATAAAAATAAGGACTTTCCTTATAACATTGTGCAGCGAAGTCAATAATACGCGAAAGTGTAATACTATCTACTATTTTTGTACTAAATAATAGTTATTCAATCATCGATAAATAGTAAAATTCTGGAAAGTATTTTACAGATTTTCGCGTTGCAAAATTGAAAATGATATGAGTAACCATCCCCGATAAGATATATAAACCTAATGATAACTGCGGCGGGGGGGATATTAAGGCTATTTTTCCATATTCTTTCAAAAATTCTTCTAACCAACTTGTCTCTATACGTCTTGCTTTTAAACTGTCTACGATAAATTCACCAACGTTTAACTCAAATGTTTGGTGTGCCCTTTTTAATGACGCTAGGTTAAGACCATTAGGCGGAAGTACAGTTAAAAACCCCGCCCAGCCTAAATTGTAAGGATGCACAACGGGTATCTCTCTTTCAGACATATATTGGTCAAAAATAAAGGGAATATTCGAGGAGAAATCCAACGCATTTATCGCTACCTTATGATTGAGACCGATACCATACAAATTATCCTGATTAATAAATTCAGGAAAAACACTAATTTTAGCTTCTGGATTAATTGCCTGCAAACGATTCTTTAATGCAATTACCTTTTTTATACCGATGTCGCTGTTGATATAATTTTGTCGATTTAGGTTATTCAATTCGACAACATCACCATCAGCGATTGTTAAATTTTCGAATCCCATTCGTAACAAGCATTCCGCGATGTAACTTCCTATTCCGCATCCTGCTATTAACACTGGAAAGTTTTTGATAAGCTGCTGTTCCTCTTCCGTGATATGTATGCTATTACGAATATATCTTAAATCCATTTATCCATTTTTTACCGCCATAAAGATAGAATTATAGTATATAAAATTACGATATACATACTCAAATTTATTCGACAAGAGATCTAAAAGGCCATGTTTTACATAGACCTCCAACATTACTTCTTCGACTATCTTTATTATTTCCGAGTAAAAAATATAAAGCATCAAAAATATTAAAAGAAACTGAAAGCGCTTTCAATCATGGTGTTTTGCACCGACCAAATCGATTGCTCGCTATTAAAAAGACCACTGGAAAAATTATTTAGCTTTAAAATTTGCTTCAGTAATCTTCAATCCTTTTATTTTATTTAAAATGAATACCTTTAATAATATCAACTTATAAAAAATGGATAATACAAGAATATATCGCATGACATTTGCCGGCGTATATCCGCTTTATATACAAAAGGCTGAAAGAAAAGGACGCACCAAAGAGGAGGTCGACGAAATTATATTTTGGTTAACCGGTTATAATCCTGTATCGATAAAGCGGCTAATTGCGGATAAAACTGACTTTGAACACTTCTTTGAACATGCGCCATGTTTAAACCCGAATTTATCGAAGATTAAGGGTGTCATCTGTGGCTATCGGATTGAAGAGATTGAAGACCCATTGGTTCAAAAAGTTCGTTATCTCGATAAATTAATTGATGAATTAGCTAAAGGTAAACCCATGGAAAAAATTTTAAGAAAATAATTTTTATCCCACTACCTTTGGAATATTATTTAGACACCACTTCTAAATGAGGCAATGAGTAATATTTCAAAACCGTGGTGCGCTAAATTTTATATAAATTGATCATGGAAAAACAGATAAATGCAGGTGAATTTGTAGATCGTTTTATGACTGGTAGTCTGGAGCATCTCCGCTATCAACAATCACCGATCAAGATATTTCAGCTAAGTGAAATTGCACCTTATATTAAATTTCCAACGCCACCTATTTTCTTGGGTTACAACCTCCTTGTTCATATTACCGAAGGATATTTTAAACATCAGATCGGCGCCAAAGAATATGTTGTACAGGCTCCCGCAATTCTTATTAGCAATTACGGCAATATCTCAACTATAAAGTCTGTTGATAAATCTGCGAAAGGACATTGCGTTTTGATTAACGACAATGCGATGACTTCCATTTTCAGGGAACAGGAGATTTTGAATATCTTTAATATTTCACCATTACTTAATTTAACAGTACAAGATAGTTTCGATCTACAGGAACTTTTTAGACTGCTGTATAACGAACTGCTTTCAGAATTACCTTATAAAGAATTGTTTGAAAATTTATTAAAATCGGCAATTCTAAAAATCATCAAACTTTCTTCCTCTAATCAAGCGCTCAATCGGAGGCAGGAAATTGCAATGATGTTCAAACAACTTGTACACAAAAATTTCAAAAAGCAAAAAAGTATCGCATTTTATGCGGACAAACTCGCAGTATCTACAAACTACCTTAATCGCTGTGTATTTTCGGTTTTCAAAAAATCTTCCAAAGAACTCATTCTTGAAGTGCTGATTATGCACAGTCAATTTTTATTATTTGAATCCACCAAAAGCATTGCGGATATCTGTTATGAATTGGATTTTTCTGATCCTTCTTATTTCTCACGCCTTTTCAAAAAAATTGTTGGTGTTTCTCCTACTTCTTATCGAAACAGAGCGACTTAGATTTTCAATATGCACGATTTGTCCTATCTTTTATACGCAAGTACACAAGCGAATCAAATTGATTGCAGTTAATTTTGTGTGAGTGATTGCAGCAAAAGAGAAGTTTAGTTCAGTAGATACTCTTTCTTCTTTTTGTTTCGATCGACATTGGTCCATCATTTGATTTTATATTTTAAAGATGCTTAAGGTTTCAGAACACAACAATATAACCCAAGATTTCGATTTGTTTATTGCGGATTTCAAAACGAGGCTATCAAGCTTATTCCATAAAGAATATGATTACAACTCGATCAGTCTAACGCGCGGGCTACCGCCTGAGTTTTTGGCTGAAATCATGAAAATGCAGCCCTTATCGGTTGCTATCCCCGAACATCACGGTGGTCGAGGCCTTCATGTAAAAGAATGTCTGGGTGTGCTTGCAGCCGCTTCTTATGAGTCATTGTCGCTATCTCTGATCTTCGGTATTAACATTGCTTTATTTTTGGAGCCTTTCGCTAAATATGGCGACACATTACTTCAGGAGAAGGTTTTCCATCAATTTTTGGAAAATCAAGCCATGGGAGGACTAATGATTACCGAACAAGCTTACGGCAGTGACGCCCTCAATATGCGAACATCTTATCAACAAAAGGATGATAAGTATTTTATAAAGGGTGAAAAACACTGGCAGGGTCTTACTGGTGCGGCAGATTTTTGGCTCGTGACTGCACGTAAGAAAAATGAAAAAGGAGAACTGGTAAGGGATATAGATTTTTTTGTAACGGAGAATGCTGCGGAAGAACAAAAGATAGTGGTCACAAAAAAATACAATAGCCTTGGCCTATACGCAATCCCCTACGGTGTTAATGACATCGACATCAATGTTCCTACGAATCACAAACTAAATCCTGAGAGCACAGGGATTAAATTGATGCTAGATACGCTTCACCGCAGCAGACTGCAATTCCCAGGCATGGGTATGGGCTTTATAAAACGCATGTTGGATGAAGCCATGAAGCATTGTTCAGAACGTCGCGTCGCGGGTATTAGTTTAAATGAATTAGACTCAGTTAAGTTTCAGTTGTCGCGCATACAGGCGGCCTTTACATTGTGTTCGGCAATGTGTTCATATAGCGTATCGATCAGTTCCATCAATAACGACCTTTCCGCTCATGGTGTAGATGCCAATAGTGTGAAAGCGTTTGTGACAGACTTAATGCATGAAGCTGCACAAATTTGTGTGCAATTATCAGGCGCAAATGGTTACAGATTGGACCATGTTGCAGGCCGTGGCCTCATTGACAGCAGACCTTTCCAAATCTTTGAAGGATCAAATGAGATGCTTTATTCGCAAGTCGCCGAAGCCATAGGTAAACTTATGCGTAAAACTAAAGAAAGTAATTTATTGTCTTTCTTAAAAAAATATAGCGGAACTGAATTCGCGGCACCATTTTTCTCATCAATTTTAAATTTTGATTTCCCCCTCCAGGCAAAACAGCGTGAACTGGTGACCCTTGGAAAGATAATCGCCCGCGTCATTTGTTTTCAATATGTTTTACAGATTAACAATGCAGGTTTCAATGATAAGATGACAGAAATAACACGTCAGCATGTTAGCATGGATATTTATATGTTTGTAGGCCAATTATCAAATAATAATAATGCGGAACCCCTGTTGAACTATGACGATAACACAGATTGGATGAAGTTCACTTCTTAATCAAGGGCTGTGCTAACTAAATCAACCGTTTTTAGCGAGGTCAAGTAAATTGCATGAAGCCACTTTTTAGAAAGTGGCTTCATGCGTTATATCGCTGAAATATCCCATTCCCAAACACTGTGGTAATGTCCAATCGCTTCGGTGTAGGCGATAAATTCACGATAGAAAGGATGTGAACCAATTGTGGCACTGTCCCCTATTACCACCAGTTTCTTCTTCGCCCTAGTCATTGCAACATTCATCCGACGCACATCAGACAAAAAACCAATCTGCTGCTGGGCATTGCTTCGCGTCAAACTAATATAGATAACATCTTTCTCCTGGCCCTGAAAACTATCGATTGTCTGTATTTTAATGAAATCAACGAAAGGTTTCATTCTCTCATCCTCCTTAAATACTTCATGCAGTAAAGAGACCTGTTTGCGGTAAGGTGCAATTACCCCAACACTCAAAAACCCGTTATTTATCAAGGAAGCTGTCCACGACCCCATATGAACGCTCAGATGAGCAGCTAGAAAATGGGCTTCCCCTACATTGAAGATTGCGCCGTCGATTTCCGTTTCTTCAAACCCTGCTCCCGCTGTATCAATAAATACCACCGGCTCAGAATCTTCTTCTAAGCTCCAATGTGCGACTGCGCTATCGGCCCTCAATAAACCATTATATAAAGCCATGGAAGGGTATTGCATAATTTTCTCGTTCATTCGATATTGTATATCCAGCAAAGAAACTAATTGTGGATTACGTTCCACTAGCTTTTCGAATAATGTGTGGCTCAAACCATCACGAGATAGTTTACAAGATTTTACTGTGGGCGGCAATTGATTGTGATCACCTGCCAGAACAAGTCGATGTGCTTTTAATATCGGGATCCAGCAAGCAGGTTCCAGTGCCTGCGCAGCCTCATCTATAATGACTGTTTCATAAATACGATTTCGGATAACCTCGTGATTCGCACCGACCAAAGTTGCAGTGATGACTTCTGCTTTGTTCAAAACATCTGTGGTGATAAAATCTTGAATCTGATCGACCTCCCTCCTGATCCGGTAAGCTTCATCAAACAATGCTTTTCTTTGTTCTCGTTCCGTCTTTCCAAAATTCCGTTTATACTTTTGAGCCATCTCTGTATAGGCACGGACTTGTTTTTGAAGTGTTTTAATATCCTTATTTGCGGCATGACTATCAATCTTTGCATGCAGTGTCAATTCCTGGAGATGCTCAGAAACCTTTACAGGGTTGCCTATTCTTACTACCGTAACTCCAGCAGCGTCCAAACGTTCCGTCAACAAGTCAACCGCCGTGTTGCTAGCTGCAACAACCAATAGCTGTTTGCTGTGTTGTTTTAATAATGCCTTCACGGCCTGTATCAATGTTGTTGTCTTTCCTGTCCCCGGCGGGCCGTGCAAAAGTGCTAGCGTATCTGCTTCCAATATCTGCTGGACTGCCTTATTTTGACTCACATTCAAGTTAGGATGGGCAAAGAACGCTTCATTGGATTTAATTGGAATCAATTCTGCTCCGATTAACTTTCGTACGAAACCTCCCTGCTTCGTATCTTGGCTCAATTCCCGACCTTTCTGCAACGCATTGAACATTTCACGATAAGAATACTCATCAAATAATAAATCAATACCAAGCTTTCCTTTCCTGCTCCATTCAGGCAATTCATCTACACGAAAGGAGATTCGCATCCCCTCTCTATTTATTGAGGATATGATACCATCTATTCGGTCATGCTCGGGGTTGTGATTCGAAAATAAGGATACTGGCATACCGAAACGAAATTTGTGATCGATGTCATAATGGTTGGTCCTGTTTAAACTAACAGATAAATAATCCCCTCTTCCAAGCTCCATATCGATTATTTGAACCGGAAACCAGGTAACACCTTGCATCCGTCGTTCATTTAAGCTACTTTTCAATAACAAAGTCTCGTGCTGTAATCTGTCAAATTGTTGTTCTTCACGTAGTAAAGTGATAAGTTCGTCGAAATAATTCATACTTGGATATCCAAATTGCACCAACGCAAAATAACTGTTTTTTCCCTTATTTGAATCATTTGAACACAAATTCTATCCATCTTTAATCAAATACCATTGCGCGCAATTCATATGTAGGTCACAAATTCATATTTATTTACTATAATTGAAAAACAAAGCATTTTACGCTCAAAGCATTCATAAAAACAACAATTAGATGAACGAAATATTCCTACACGACAACGATCAGCAATGGACAGACTTAGGCGAAGGAGTTATGCGAAAGATACTCGTTTTCAATGAGGAGCTTATGCTGATGAAAGTCCGATTTAAAAAGGGGGCCATCGGTATACTTCATCAACATCCACAGACACAAATTTCTTATGTCAGTGCTGGAAAATTCAGATACCATATTAATGGGGTTGACCGCATCCTAAACGCAGGTGATTCTTGCATCATTTATTCGCAATTGGTTCATGGATGCGAATGTCTTGAGGAAGGAGAACTGATCGATTCATTCACTCCTTATCGCGGAGATCTTATTCAATCCACATAAAAACATTTTAATCAAACGTTGAAGAAGCAATAATCATTTCGTCCCAACGTTAATAAAACAACATTAAAAATATGAATTCAATTCTTTCGGCTAATATCCGTGTGCTCCTTGTTAGTTTTTGTTTGAGTACTGGATTTCTATTTCTTTCCCCATCTATACATGCGCAGGATAAACCTCTCCTAATAGAGAAAATCAATTCGAATTTATATCTTTACACAACCTTTAATACCTTTGAAGGCAACAAATATGCAGCTAATGCTGTATACTTAATCACAAAAAAGGGTGTTATCCTTTTCGACACTCCATGGGATTCTACACAATATCAACCTTTATTGGACAGTATTAACCAAAAACATAATTTACCCGTTATTGCTATTTACGCAACACATTGGCATGAAGATCGTGCAGGTGGTTTTGCCTATTACAACCGTATTGGAATTCCCACCTACGCAACAAAAATGACGAATGATCTATTAAAGGCAAATCACAAAGCACAAGCAGCCCATCTTGTCGACATCGATAAAATCTACACAATCGGTGGTCAGTCTTTTGTAGTGAACTTTTTTGGTGCCGGACACTCCATGGACAATGTGGTTATCTGGTTTCCCAAATATAAGATTCTGGACGGCGGCTGTTTTATAAAAAGCGCTGAAGCCCGCGACCTAGGATTCACGGCAGACGGGGACATAAAATCATGGAAACCATCCTTAGCAAGGCTGATGACAAAATACCCACAAATTAACATGGTTATTCCCGGACACGATGCCTGGAGAGATAAAGGCCAAATAAAACGAACAGAAATGCTTCTAATAGAAAAAAGGTAATACATTTTTGGAGCTTCGGTAATCGATCTTCACTGCGGACAATCGGAGCAGGCTATTGGTAATAAGATATCTTCAGCAAACTTACTTGTTTACAGTATAATAAGAGACTTTGCAAAGTATTCGACGGGGCAAATTAAAATCTTCGCTTAATGTACAATTGGATTTTAAAAAAACAACGTGATAACAGCGTAGAAAAAAACAGCATAAAAGTAAAAAAAGGACTATGTTTATCCAAAAAAGTGCTATATTAGCGACACCAAATAGAAGCAGGGGCATTAGCTCATTTGGCTAGAGCGCTTCGCTGGCAGTGAAGAGGTGATCAGTTCGATCCTGATATGCTCCACAGAAAAGGGTACTTGATATAAGTACCCTTTTTTTATTTTTTAAAGCACATTTTAAGACACAGTTCTATTTGTAAGAATTTACAGATTTTGAAATTTTCCAGGTTCCATTTTCTTTGACCAGGGTGATTAAATCTGTTTTAGCGAAATCGTCGAATTGCATGGTAACTTTCGCGATTGCGTAATCGGGTAATTCTTCAACAATCTGTGTTGTTGTTCTGCAGTTCAATTTGATCCCTTTTTGTTTTTTCAAAAACTCAATGATCTCAAGACGACTATGTTTCAAATCTTGCTTACCACAAATTTTTTGGTTAAAATCAGCTGTGAAAAGTTTCTCTAAATTCGTTACTTGACCTTCGGTCATTGCCCCAACGTATTCATCGATGGCCAAATCAGCGGTTACTAGATTGCGTTCTTCAGGTTTAACTGAAGCCATTGAGCAGGTAGAGACTGCTATCATTGCCGCTGCTACAAATGTTTTTACTAGATTTTTCATATTTTTTTAAATTTTATAATGTATTAGTATATTTTTTCTATCGTATTGTCGCTTACTATATAAATTTGTTGCGCACTTTTTATTTATTTATTTTCTGTTTCAAAGTTAAGACAAGTCATCTATTGATATAATTACATTTAGATTAACCTTGTATTAAAATCGGTAAGTGATCTAATTTTCTAGGCGAGTGAAATTTTCGATCTGTTCTTTGTATAACCAAAACGTGACAGAATGAATAAATTATTGGTTTGAATATTGTTATTCTGTTTTTTTCCTATTAGATTGCATGCGTTCATGACACACAACAATAACGAATATCTTTTTGACTTTAGGCTGCCCCTTCTCTTGATTTTATTGCTTTGCAGCGAGAAATTTATATATGCTCAGCGCCCTGCAAATGAAATAGAAACCACCAAACATCTGGCTGACACAAGCAAACAACGTGACTTAATTGATATTGGGAAAGAAATATTAAACATCAGGCCGCCGCAAAAGGTAAAAAGTACAGGAAAGAAAGTCTATTTTTCCTTTTTGCCATTTTCGACAAATGTTCCTGGCGGAGGGCATGCTTTAATTACCAGTACGACAGCAGGATTTTATCTGGGTGATCGGTCTAACACCTATATGTCTAAAATGACATTTACTCCATATACAAATTTTGGTAAAAGATTTGGCCTTCCAATCCGATCCTATATTTGGTTAAAGGAGAATTCATGGGTAATCGACGGCGATATACGTCTCTTAAAATATCCGCACGAAACTTGGGGAATAGGTAAAGAGCACCAAGGTGACCAACAGATTAATTTAGATTACACCTATTTTCGTTTATATCAACACGCATTAAAAAGAATTCACGGCGGACTGTTTATGGGTATCGGATATGACTTGGATTACCGAATGAACATTAAGTCTACGAGCGATACCAAACTCGAAGACTACACTTCTTATCCTTATGGAACAGATTTAAGAGATAATACCACATCTTCCGGAGTCAGCTTCAATTTAATTTACGATACACGCGCCAATTCGATCAACACCTGGTCGGGGAACTATGCCAACCTGCAGTTTCGAGTCAATCCGACGTTTTTAGGTAGTGATCAAAATTGGAAATCGCTATTTTTTGAAGTCAGACGATACCATAGGCTTACCCAAGACCGAAATCGACAGAATATGATTGCGGTAAGGAGCTTCTTCTGGACTGTATTTAACAGAAAAGCCCCTTATCTCGATCTTCCTAATTTAGGTTGGGATCCCTATAATAGTTCTGGAAGGGGGTTTCCTGTAAGTCGCTTTCGGGGTAAATCGCTTTATTATCTAGAAACGGAATATCGTCGTGATATTACGAGAGATGGCTTATTTGGATTTGTAGCGTTTATGAATTTTACCACTTTAAACGGGCCAAAGAATGCCATGTTTGAAGATTGGAATATCGGTACCGGGGCTGGTGCGCGAATTAAGTTTAACAAAAATTCAGGCACCAACATCGGCATCGATTATGGAATTAGTAAGAACCACCGCGGTGTCCGACTCACCTTAGGTGAAGTCTTCTAATTGTTAGCTCAAATGATAACTTTGGTTTTTAAACTCCATTGAAGCATAATATTGATATTTTCTATTGTCCAACGGATAATCCCAACATCCCATACGGTGATAAATCTTTCCACCAAATCCTGTTTTGAAACGATAAAGCCCATACAGAGGATGTGAAGGATCTGCCTGTGGAGAGACACCAAAGAAATCATATTCTGTACAACCCTTTTCTTTCGCAAGCTGTATTGCACGCCATTGCAGAGCATATGTTGCCATATAATTACGATTCTCGGACGCAGAGGCTCCATAAAGGTAAGTACCCCGATTTGCTGCAATCACCAAAAACATAGCTGCTAAGGGCTGATTATCTACTTCCGCCACTAAAAGATACACATCAGCGGGCGATAATGTATCATTTGCCCTTGCAGAAAGAACAATCTTAAAATAATTGATATCATGTAAAAAAAAGTTATTTCGAAGTGCTGTCTGTCTATAAAGTTCGTACCAAATTTCAAGACTTTCCATTCCCAATGAACGGACGCGTACGCCTTTTCGCTCGGCAAGATTAATATTATATCTCGTCTTAGACTTCATATTTCCAAGCAATAAATTCTCTTCATTTCGAAGATCCATAAAAATAGTATTGGAAGGAAGGATATCGGTATTTGCTTTATGAAAATTCCAGTTTTCGGTATTAAAGTTAAAACGCATCTCCTGAATACGTTTCTCTGGTACTCCCAGCCAGTTACCATGGAGATCGTAACAATCCTCTTCTTTGGCCCAGTGCGATTCCCAGGAGAGATCATAACGAATCATGATACAATTTGGTGGGAGATGGGAACGTAAACTCTCTGATAACTGTTCTAAAAAGAATCCCTGGTTTTCATCCGATGGTTCAATCTCAGGCCCATAGGGTACGTAGGCAATGCTATGCTCTTGATCTACAGCTTGTAGGATAACCAATAGATCTCCGATAAAATAGGTATCGTCTTGTACTCCGACATATAAATCGGAGTGTTTAGATTTGAAATTAAATGCTTTGGACTGTATTCCTTGCATTTTTTTTACCGCAGACCAATAAGCTGTCTGTTGAATAATACCCGTCTTATAAAGACTACTGATGTCTTTGTCACTAATGTCTGCTATCATGTTGTTTCTGGTTTGATAGGGCTATTTTTATAGTGAAGTCTTTAAGAGACCCTAATTTTAACCCCAAAAAACGGCAAAAATAGCTAAAATGTTTGGTTAAGCACCCCTGCATTTGTCATATTGTTGTTGATTTTCGGAAATAGTATAAAATAGTCAATGTCGTATTATCTGTATCGGAATTATTAATTTGTGGTAAAATTTAAGATATTTGCAGCTTAACAATTCAGCATACAATGGACAATAAAGCGATCTCAAAAATTTTCAAATTATGCAGCCAATTGATGGAGCTACACAATGAAAATCCTTTTCGGACAAAGTCCATAGCGAGTGCGTCATTTAAATTGGATAAGTTGCCTTTTAGCATATTAGAGGCAAGTCTTGAAGAATTAAGCGCACATCCGGGAATCGGAAAGAGTATTGCTGAAAAAGCTAAGGAGGTCGCTGTTACGGGAACTTTTAAGGAACTTAGCGAACTCAGTGAAAAGACGCCCTCCGGTGTTGTTGAAATGTTAAATATTAAAGGATTGGGTCCTAAGAAGATTCAAATTATCTGGAAGGAACTAGAGATCGAAAGTATCGGTGAGCTACTTTATGCCTGTAACGAAAATCGCCTCGTCGAAGCAAAAGGATTTGGACTCAAAACACAGGAAGATATAAAAAAATCCATTGAATTTTCAATCTCAAATAAAGGTTGGTTTTTATATGCAAAAGTGCTTCCGCTCGCGGAGAAATTTTTCAATAATCTAAAAATACATTTCCCTTCTTCTCTTTTATCTTTTACGGGCGATTTCAGAAGAAAGTGCGAAGTATTAAGTACAGTCGATCTTTTAATATCTGAAAGTATAGACAGTGTAATCAAATACCTAGAAGGGTATATTTTAGTGGAAAGAACAGAAAACTCCATTGAGCTGACCGATGAATTAGGCTTCACGTTCAAAGTTTTCAACACCAATATCAATGATTTTTATCGTGACCTGACCCTTAGCACCGGATCCACTGCACACCTTGAGCTGCTCTTTAATATCCTACCTGATCTTCCTTCACTTTCCAGTGAAGAAGCGATTTACCGCAACTTGGGCATGGATTATATCGAACCCGAATTGCGTGAAGGATTAAATGAAATAGAACAGGCCCAAAACCACACGCTACCTAAGCTAATCCAATACCAGGATATCAAAGGTACACTCCATAATCACTCAACTTATAGCGATGGTGTGCATAGTCTTGAACAAATGGCATTGCATTGTAAAGACGTATTGGGTCTCGAATACCTCGGAATTTGTGATCACTCGAAAACGGCAGTTTATGCGAATGGACTTTCCATCGAAAGATTAGAAGAACAATGGCGGGAAATCGCTTTTTTGAATGAAAAATTAGCGCCGTTCCAGATCTTTCGCGGGATTGAATCTGATATTTTAGGTGATGGTTCATTGGACTATCCGGATGAGATATTGGCGAAATTCGACTTTGTTGTTGCTTCCGTTCACTCCAATCTAAAGATGGATGAAGAAAAAGCAACCGCTAGGTTAATTAAAGCAATAGAAAATCCTTATACAACCATATTGGGACATCCTACTGGAAGGCTATTGTTAAGCAGAGCCGGCTATCCATTAGATTTTAAAAAAGTCATCGATGCATGTGCTACAAATGGAGTTGTCATTGAGATCAATGCCAATCCTTTACGCCTGGATCTTGACTGGAGATGGCACCGTTATGCCGTAGAAAAGGGAGTATTGCTATCCGTGAATCCAGATGCCCATCGCACTGAAGGGCTACGCGATATGCAATATGGCGTGCTAGTCGCTCAAAAAGGAGGGATTCAAGCGGTTAACTGCTTGAACACATTTCCGTTAGAGACCATTACAAATTATTTCAACACGAAAAGACAGCGCTAGTGTATGTCCAGTAAAACAAATGCCGTTCGCCTGCTAGAGACCGCAGGAATACGCTATGAACTACGAGAATACGAAGTTGATGAACAGGATGTCAGTGCTGAACACGTTGCGGAAACATTAGGTTTACCGCTCGAAACATTATACAAGACCTTAGTGCTAAAAGGAAACAAAGACGCTTATATTGTCGCTGTCATCCCTGGCAACGCGCATCTTGATTTAAAAAAACTTGCGAAAGCATCGGGCAATAAAAACTGTGAGATGCTTCCAATGAAGGATCTCCTAACAGTCACCGGTTACATTCGTGGCGGCTGCTCGCCCATCGGAATGAAAAAACAATTTCCAACGTTTATAGAGGAAGCTGCTCAACTAGAAACCCTTATTGCAGTAAGCGCCGGAAAAAGAGGTCTTCAGATGGTATTAAATCCGGTCGACCTTGCTAACATTGCACATGCAGATTGGTCAGATCTTATTGGCTATTAATAGATTTATTTTTACGTCCATACAATAATATGCGTTTAAAAGGATATATGTTAGGAAATTTTGAGAAATGTTTATTGATACGAGTTTTAAACTCATCAACAAATTCCACCTTTTTAGCCTGCTCCAATCGTTCAAAATAGGGAATCAAAGCTGAACCTGCAATAAAATTATAGAGCGTATCTGCATCAGCCGCAAGCAAAGGATAGACCCGGAGCGAAAGATCCAATTGATCCAAACCATTTTCAAACAGCATCTTTGCATAAGTATCGATATCCAATACTGGAGAAGGTCTATTCCAATCATTTAAATATGTACGAAAAGGTTCCTCATTCCCCAGTTCAAATAAAATCTTATTTAAGATATTTTCTGGCTGATAAGGCATTTGTACCGCTAATTGCCCTCCTAGTTTTAATTTGGAAATAAGCTGAGGAAAAAGAACCCTGTGATCATCCACCCATTGCAAGGCAGCATTGCTAAAAATAAGGTCCCATGTACTTGGCTCAGCAACAAATTTTTCGACTGTACTTTGTCTAAATTTCAAATGTTCGGTTTGGAGATAATAGCTATGAGACAGCATTTCTGCTGAAGAATCCAGCCCAAGGAAATTTATATTGGTAAATTTTTCACTTAGTATAGCAGTCTGTTCGCCGGTACCGCAGCCTAAATCTACAGCATCCAGCACGTTATCTCCAACAATAAGTTCGGCTAAGTCATAAAATGGTTTAAAACGAATATCTTTAAACTGATAATAGCTATTCAGGTTCCAAGGCATATTTTTCTTATTAAACCCTTGCAGGGCAGTACAACATTTTCTATTTAAACAAAGTGAGAATTTCAGCCACATCGACTTTACCAAAATAATCCGTCAGATCAATCGACCGCAGTAAAAAATCAATCTCCTCCAATTCATGTTTTTTTCCAACCAATAGAATTTCGATATCATGAATCGATTTGGAAGCAAAAAAATCTCCGAAAATTTTAGCGCGTTCAATATATCCTTTTTGTACATCCAAGTGTAATTCAATAAAGCCAGCAGCTACTTTAATTGCTTTTTTAAAATTGTAATTTGGCGAAAAACCAAAATTCCAATCCCATGTCTCGTATTTTTCTTTGACCAGTTTTTGGATATTTTCGATATCCAATGGAGAAAGGGTGCTAATTTTAGCTTCAGGGTTTTCCCGTTTTATTTCTTTAATGAGCAATTCTTTAAAATGAGCTGTCGTAAAACCATTTGGTAAATATCCAATTAAATTAGTCACTCGAGCACGATTTGATTTTACTGCTTTATCTACAAATTTCAATGGATTGACCTTCAAAGCATCGCTAAGGATTTGCATCTGAGAATCGATCAATATTGTGCCATGTTGAATCATTTTGCCATTCTTCGCCATTTTAGCATTTCCGCTAAATTTTTTCCCGTCAACCAGGAGGTCATTTCTTCCTTCCAATTTTGCGGGTATATGCAATTGATTCAGTAGCGAAATAATTGGTTGGGTAAAGGTTGAAAAATCCATAAAATCATGATTCCCCAATAACGTATGAAACGAAAAATTAAGATTTCCAGCGTCATGATAAACAGCACCTCCACCTGACATTCTTCTAACAACCTTAATATTATTGTCATTAACGTAATCAAGATTTATTTCAGCCAGTGTATTTTGGAACTTACCTATAATAATTGAGGGAGCATTTATATAGAGTAGAAAGATATCTTCTTTGGGATATTTACCCAATAAATATTCTTCGGAAGCGATGTTAAAATAGGCATCGTCGGATGGAGATTCTATAATCAGCATATTTTTCTTTTTTCAAAAATAAAAATAAATTAATCAAGGTTATTCATCTCAAATCCATAATTATCTCAAATCTATCTTACAGTACTCCCCCGGGCTGCTCATACAACCAATTTATTTAAGTGATAGTTTTTTGCTGAAGGCAAGCTTTTCCTCCAGTTTATTAATAATAAACCCTGAAAAATCCTCCTTTAAAATTTCTTCCGCCTGACATAACGCACCTGGGCTAAATACGTTAATTTCCATAATACGATTACCAACCACATCCAGACCAACAAAATACATTCCATCCTGGATCAATTTGTCTTTTATTTTGTCAACCATCCCCAATAATTCCGCTGAAATAACGGCACCTTGGGTCTTTGCACCTTGATGTACATTACTCCGGATCTCATCGCCCTGTTGTACCCGATGAACAGCAGCATATTTACCGTTGATTAAAATAGGCTCTCCGTTGAGCAAAAAGAACCTTATATCACCACGCGCAGCTTCCGGCAGGTATTCTTGACCAATTACATAACCATCTCGCGCAATAGCCTCTACGGTCTGTTTTAGATTTTGCTGGTTGTCTTTATTGATCAAAAACACGTTTTTGCCCCCCGAACCCTTTAAAGGTTTTAAAATAATTAGGCTGTTCTGTTGTTCAAAAAATCGTACCACATCCGCATAGTTTCGCGTTACAATAGTTTTAGGTCGAATAGATTCATCAAACTCTTCTAAATACAACTTATTACTGGCTCTACCAAGGCTATCTGGATCGTTAATGACCAATACTCCTTTCGCTTTTAGGAAAGATGCAAATTGCAATGCGGAAGCCCCCGCCCAAGGTCTGCTTACCATATCCAATACTGGATCAAATCGCAGCCAAACCACGTCCATCTCCTCCAACGACACTTTAGTTTTTTCCGTTTCTCGTAATACCTCCATGAAACGGTCAGCCGATGTCAGCATCTGATCAGGCATTACTTTTCGCACATGGGCAGCAATATATGCCGACTCATAGTAAAAATCGGCCAGGCCAATATAATAAACTTCATGTCCCATTTGATGGGCCTTCAATGCCAAAAGAGTAGTCGTAAAACGAGCAGTTTCTTTGTGGGTTTGGTTGATCACGAATGCTATTTTCATATACAAAATTCGATTATTGAATCATTTGGAATATTCCATTATTCTTTTTGAGATTTAACAAGGCATCCTTATAGGGCGCCATTAAGTATCTTGGGGTTAAAATTGGAGACTTCAAGACCCCCTTTAAAGTGAGCTCTTCGACAATTGGTATATAATCTTCACGAATTTTGCCCATAGTTAAAAGTGCAAGTTCCCTTCCGCTTTTGATATAATTGGTCAATTCTATTAAGCCACTCAAGTACAATGCATCTTTTGTAATTCCACCACTTCTATAGACTCGCATTGTCATTTGGAAAGCAGTTTCGTGCAAAAATTGATACTTGTCTACTAAAAGTGAGAACGTATCAATAAATGAATTACCTTGCTGCATATGATGCACAGCAATAACTCTTCCCGCTAGAATACGCAATCTATTATTGGTCAGCCCTCCGACCAAATATTCGGCGAGTACAGCGAGACCTTCCTGAAGTTTTTCATAACCAGGAACTCCTAACCTAAAAAGGCTGAAAGGCTGCTGTTTTCCATTATAGTAAGTGACGATATGTGTACCAACTTCATGCTGTATGAGTGCCTTTACCCTATTGCGCGGTAAACTGTACTGCTTGCTTATATTGAGCACGCCTTGGTTGACCATCACGCCGTAGATGTCATCGCGAAGTCTTACTGTCGTTCCAAAGTTTGGATCTTGGCTTTTCAAATAATCCAATTCCTCCTGGGCCAGCTTGGCGAATTCCTCGGCGTAAACAATATCTTCCTCTTTTGTCCTCACTTCTCGATCAGTAGTGGTAATCGTTAGGATTGCTTGTGCTTTTTCCAATAATTTCTCATTAACTGTACCAAACACTTGCATACTTCCTAGCAAAAATCCCTCTTTTCCACGTTCACTCAGCATTGTCATCATCTGGTCGAGCTCCTTTCGTTTATCACGAAATAAGTATGCCATGGAGGGATCAAATAAATCCTCTATATGCAAATTATAAAGATTCCTTTTGATAATATCTGGATCGATAGGCATGGGTCTATAATGAAACACAGGTGTTTTTCGATAATTACCTTTCTTAAACTGTTGCCAAGCATCGTAAGAATTTGTGGGAGTAATCAACAGCAAAAAATCAAATCTTTGGCTCTCTCGAGCCAATTTCTGATCAATTTCCCATGCTAAAGGAAGCATTTTTTTTGGCTGGCTGATTTTAAACGCAGTAGGTTTCGATAATGTGTGAATACGAATGAATTCAAAGAATGTTTTAGACAAGCTCCTAGATATGGCTTCACGAAAATGGCGAAGATCAATCGGTAAAATTTGCTGATCTACTCCTAGTAGATACTTCGGTTTTACCTCAAGCCCCATGTAAAATATATTTGTGTTCAGATTATCCAATTGAATACTTGACGGTGACAGACTCTGCGTTGCATTCGTTTTTGAATCCGTAAGTATTTCTACTTTGGAAATCGACTCTTCAGTGGTCAGTTGCTTTCCTAAATATTGAGCAATAGACTGCACGTTTTTACGGGCAATATGGATTAGAATATCCTCTTCCTGCCCAGGATCTGATGCCCAGGCTTCAATGATCAGACAAGCACCAAACTCCTCTACAAGTCTGTTTAGTATAGGGGCAATCCATTCAGAAACATTCATCTGCGGATCTCTTACTCTAAAATAAGCTGGCTCTGACTTGACCAGCTCTGCAAGCATGGGATCTGGACTCAAAAACTGTCGGTATAAAAATAGATAAGGAACGACTTGATTGAATACCAATTTATTCTTAGACGGAATCTGTACGTGAAAAACTTCCTTATTTTTGATCATTTTTAAAATGCCAGCGAGTTGTTTCGCATTATCTTTCATAGGCAAAATAATTTTCCAATGTTTCTATACTTTGCAAAAGAAGTTGCTTATACTCCTGTAGTTTTTGTGGAAAAACTTCCCCCGTCCATTCATCCATAAAATCTTTCCTAAATTCGATCGAAAAAATACAGCCTTTATCGCCGAACTTATTATTCAAATACGCAGAAAGAAAACCACCTTTAAATTTCACATTCTCACGCACGTCGTAAACTTGTCCATCTTTTCCAGTTTGTAATACTTTTAATAATTGATCAGTCAAGTCTCTCCATTTTTGGTGATTATGTTGCGTCCCTAAATTGATTTGTGGATCGGCAGCACTGTTCACAATTGCCTTAGGTCCCTCGCGACGCATGTTGTAGCTATGGATATCATAGATGACAAAATAACCATAACGATTAATAGTATTTTGAATCTGCTGACATACATCTGCATACACACGGTCATAAATCGCATATAACTCATTTATCTGCCCCTGCAGTAATGCTGCTCGCCAAACACGCAAGCCCCACGATTGCTCAGGTTTAAGATAAATAGCATCTTCTCGCTTTCGGTTCAAGTCCAATTGAAACCTAGACGTTCCAGACACAAACCTATTGAAAGGTAGCTCCGCCAAAATAGCTGTGTAAGGATCCTCTTCCCGTAATCGCTCCTCTTCAGAAATATTAAAATTGACTAATATATTATCGTCGACGTGATGACCATCATGTATTGCAAAAGCCCAAAATGGACTTTCGTTATTTTCAAATTGATAACGGTATGTTAGTGACATAGACTTTTTTTATAGTTTATGAAAACAAGGCCATATTAATTGATAGCCCCCTGTGTTAAATTAACAGCTATGGCCAAAAAAAAGTTTGAAAATAAAAGGGATTACCGCTATAATCAGAAACTTTTTCATTACTCAAATAAGCGTATGTTAAAAATCGTTAAACGGCAAGTTCGATACAAAGTATTGGCATCTTTCTTGAATAAAAGATAGTAGTTTCATAAAGTTAGGTTAATAATTTAGTTAGTTTATAAAAAACCTGTTAGTATCCCCACTAACAGGTTTTTTATTTCTAGAAAGCGATCTAATAGAAAACGTGATTGTTTATTGAATTCGACACTCAATTATTAAAAAATGTTAAAATTTTAAATAACTGAAATAAAAGGGAAACATTTTTTGAAGATACTACGTTATATAAGTACTTTTCATAAATTTAGGTTAATAATTGGTTAGGAAAACTCCTGTTGCTCCCAGCTTCAGGAGTTTCTATTTATCAGGTATTAAAATAGTGAAAGACAGCACATATCATAGCGACCAGGTTTCTTAATTTACCTTTAGTATGTCACATTTTGAACGGCGATTATCATCACATAAATTAAATATTTTTTGGCACAGCCTTTGTACTGTTTTAAGCATTCATAAATTTAGGTTAATAATTGGTTAGTTAGAAACACTTGAAGTTCCCCGCTTCAAGTGTTTTTTTTTACCACAAAGCGTAAAGCTATGAGGCCTTGTATTTAACCCCCATTTTATACCAACTGTTTCAATGCGATTTCATATGCTCTTGATGAAATATGAGTCTTATTAGAAGAAACCATCCTAATTTTCTTTAGCGCTTCGAAGATAATGTTGGAGACATCAGAAAAAATTGCGTCATCACTAATTTCGATATTGCGTTGCATTAAATAAGCAAATACTCTCGCCATGCCGCAATTTGCGATAAAGTCTGGTATAACCGCCACATGCTGGTCGGCAAACTCCATAACAGGCCCATAAAATATTTCTTGATCTGCAAATGGTACATTGGCACCGGAAGCTATTACCTCAAGTCCATGATCTATCAGATGTTGGATCTGATCTTTCGAAACTAATCGGGAAGCAGCGGCGGGCACGAAAATATCTGTTTTAAGGTTCCAAATCTCTTTTTGTATCTGATCAAAAGGGATCAAGTTTGCGGCATGAAGTTCATTACCTTTCCGTTCTAGAAACAAGCGAGTGATAGCTGCCTCATCAAAACCTTCGGGATTTATCAGGCCACCGGCCCGATCAATTATACCTACTATTCTAACACCGCATTTAGACAAATAAAATGCGGCGGCGGCAGCTACATTGCCCCAGCCCTGGATTATGGCACGCTTGCCGAAGCAATTATCACCAAAAAGTTGATAATAATGACGAATTGACTCTGACACACCATAACCAGTGATCATATCTGCCACTTTGTACTTACGCCTCAGATCTGGACTGTAGGAACTATCCTCCAATACTTTGGAAACGCCATATCGCAATTGTCCAATTTGATGAATACGATTGCTTTCATTTACTTTAAAGTGACCATTCAGAATTCCTTCTTGGGGATGCCACAGTCCATATTCTTCAGTCAGAGGAATGACATCGTGAATTTCGTCTATATTCAAATCACCACCCGTACCATAATAGTTTTTCAATAACGGCGTAACTACCTTAAACCAACGCTTCAAAACCTCATTTTTCCGTGGATCATGTGGATCGAAATCAACCCCCGATTTTGCCCCTCCAATTGCGGGTCCCGATACAGTGAACTTGACCTCCATTGTTTTTGCCAACGATTCCACCTCGTGCCTATCCAACCCAGCCCGCATCCGTGTTCCACCACCGGCAGCACCTCCTCGCAAAGAATTAATCACAATCCATCCTCTTGCATCCGTTTCACTATCCTTCCATTCGAAAACAACTTCTGGGCTTTTATGCTCAAAGGCCCGTAACAATTCTTTCATCTCTTCCATGCTGCTATAAATTTCCTCGACGTTCCTGTTCACGTTCTATTGCCTCAAAAAGGGCCTTAAAATTTCCTGCTCCAAAGCTCTGCGCTCCTTTGCGTTGGATGATCTCATAAAATAAAGTTGGTCTATCCTCTACAGGTTTTGTAAAGATCTGCAGCAGATACCCTTCTTCGTCACGATCAACCAGAATTCCGAGTTCTTGAATGATCTTTATTTCTTCATCAATTCTTCCAACCCTTTCAGGTAACATATCATAATATGCTTCGGGCGGCGCACCCAAAAACTCTACTCCTCTTGCTTTAAGAGCTTTCACCGTAGCAACAATGTCTTTCGTTGCCAGTGCCGCATGCTGCACTCCTTCTCCCTCATAAAACTCGAGGTATTCTTCGATTTGTGATTTCTTTTTTCCTTCGGCTGGCTCATTGATCGGAAACTTAACATAGCCATTTCCATTACTCATCACTTTACTCATTAGCGCGGAATACTCTGTATTGATCTGCTTGTCATCGAAAGATAGGATGTTGACGAAACCCATCACATCTTGGTACCATTTCACTGTTTCGTTCATCTTATTCCATCCGACATTACCAACACAATGGTCTACATAAAGCAAACCTGTTTCGCTTGGATTGTAATCACTTTCCCATTTTTCATATCCAGGCATAAATCTACCGGAATAATTCCTTCGTTCGACAAATAGATGCACCGTTTCGCCATAGGTATAGATACCGGCAGTCCAGACTTCCCCGTTTTCATCTTTCAGAAGCTGTGGTTCCTGATATACCTCCGCCCCTCTTCTTGTTGTTTCCTCAAATGATTTTCGGGCATCATCTACCCAGAGCGCTAATATTTTAACGCCATCACCATGTTTTTTAACATGTTCTGAGACGGGATGGTCAGATTTCAGCGCCGTAGTAAGCACCAAACGTATTTTATTCTGTCTGAGCACATAAGATACCCGATCCCGAACTCCGGTTTCAGGTCCGGCGTAAGCATCCGACTGGAAGCCAAAAGCTGTCTTGTAGTAATGCGCCGCTTGCTTGGCATTGCCAACATAAAATTCAATATAATCGGTCCCATTGATAGGTAGAAAATCTTGCGCTTGGGCAATCTTTTCCGCAAATGTATTTGCCATAATTTATATAAAGGTTACTCTTCTTTTATTAATCTAACTCATCCAAGACTTATAATAATCTGGATCTTCTATACTGAGCGCTTCTTCTGTCAACATTAATGGTCGAAAAGGATCGATCATCACAGCCAGCTCTTCAGTTTTAACCTGTCCGATGCTTTTTTCCACTGTCCCTGGATGAGGTCCATGAGGTATACCACCTGGATGCAACGTAATCTGTCCCTTTTCAACAGACTTTCTGCTCATAAAATCGCCATCGACATAGTACAGCACTTCATCCGAATCTACATTGCTGTGATTATACGGTGCGGGAATCGAATTGGGATGGTAATCATACATACGTGGACAAAAGCTGCACAGTACAAAGCTGTCTGTTTCAAAGGTCTGGTGGACAGGCGGCGGCTGATGTAATTTACCGGTTATCGGCATAAAATCATGAATCGAAAAGGCCCAAGGAAAATGATAGCCATCCCAACCAATAAAATCAAATGGATGACTTCCGTAGACATAAGGATAAATCATCCCTTGTTTCTTGATTTTCACTTCGAAATCCCCCAGCTCATCAAAGGTTTCCAAATTTTGCGGCACCCGAATATCGCGTTCAAAAAAGGGAGCATGCTCCATCAATTGACCAAATTCATTACGATACCGTTTGGGCGTACGTACAGGTGAAAACGATTCAACGATAAACAATCGATTCTCTTTTTGCTCAAACTCCATTTGATAAATCGTTCCGCGGGGAATCACTAAATAATCGCCATATTTAAATGGGATATTTCCATATCCAGTCTTTAATCTTCCGCTTCCTTGATGAATAAAGACAATCTCATCTGCCTGGCTATTTTTATAGAAATAATCATCCATAGACTGACGTGGAGCAGCCAAAGATATGTGCAAATCCTCATTAACCAGCACGGGCGTTCGGCTTTCGAGATAATCATCTTTAGCCTGCACCTGAAATCCTTTTAAGCTGGTGTGCTTAAGATGTTTGTCCCGGGCGATATTGGGCGATACATCGTAGGGGTCTCTAATTTGCTTGACTAATGTAGGTGGATGGCAGTGATACACCAAAGAATAAAGACTTGAAAAACCATGGGTGGATACGAGTTCCTCAGCATAAAGCGTATTATCGGGCTTTCTAAAAACAGTATGTCGCTGCATTGGAATTTGCCCTTGTTTAACATAAAATGGCATAATTCTACGATTTAAACGGTTATAAAATTAAATGAATATCCCAATTGCCAATAGGACCATTGGCAAGTATTAAAAGAGAAGGTTAGTATTGTGCAAAAACGATATCAGCTATAATTGCTCTGTTAAAAGCAATATAGGGCACGGAAAACGCAAAGCGATGTGCGCTACAATGAATCATTTTTTATAGTTTATAATGCTTTAATAAAGGTAAGAATATTTTTCTATTTTCAAGAGAAGAATATTTTTTTCAAATCTTATACAATATATTTGTGTCAAATGCCAATAACATTGAATAACCAAATAGAACACACGATATATGAGAATTGCCACCAGCACTGAAAATGGTCAACAAGAATTGGGCATGGTTATAGCCGACCGATTTTATCCTTGTTCAGCAATCGATCAAACTCTTCCTAAAAATATGTCAGATTTTCTAAAAGGCGGTGAAAAGACCATGAGTGCGCTCCAGGAATTTGAGCATGCTTTGGTGCAGGGAGCGATCGAAAGACCTTATCATCTGTTACAAGACACACAGCTTATTGCTCCGGTACCTCATCCAAGTTCTTTTCGTGATGCGTACGCATTTCGTCAGCATGTGGAAACATCGAGAAGAAACCGTGGACTTGAAATGATCCCCGAATTTGACAAATTTCCTGTTTTCTATTTTTCAAATCATCAGGCAATACAAGGCCCTGGGCCTATACCCTGTATGCCATTACATTTAAATCAACTTGATTTCGAACTTGAGATCGCTATCGTCATCAATAAGTCGGGAATTAACATTTCTGCCGCTAAAGCAGATGAGTACATTGCAGGATTCATGATCATGAATGACTTTAGCGCAAGAAAACTGCAGATGGAAGAGATGAAATTAAGCTTGGGGCCTGCTAAAGGTAAAGATTTTGCAACAGCAATTGGACCTTGGTTAGTTACAAAAGATGAGTTGGAGCCCTATAAAGTTCAAGCAGCTGCGGGGCATATTGGCGACTGTTATGATCTCGATATGACTTGTAAAGTAAACGGCAGACAAGTTTCAGCGGGTAATTTTGCAAGCATGCACTGGACTTTTGCTGAAATTATTGAGCGGGCTTCTTATGGTGTGGAGATCGTCCCTGGTGATATGATCGGTTCGGGCACTGTTGGAACAGGCTGCTTTCTTGAACTTAATGGCACGGCACGCTTAAAAGACCCTAACCATAAAGATCAATGGCTCAACCTTGGCGATGAGATTGAATTGGAGATCACCGCACTCGGAAAACTTTCCAATTCTATTGTTCTACATCATTCATAAATCTACCGAATATGACATCACCTTTCGAAACCACAACCTTTGAGTCTGCAGCGGACAAAGCTATCATCGATAATTTAATTAAATATGCTATTGCCCCCCGTCCAATTTGCTTTGCCAGCACAATAGATCGCAATGGAAACGTAAACTTAAGTCCTTTCAGCTATTTCAACCTGATGTCCCATCAGCCGCCTATCTGTGTTTTTTCACCCCTGCGGCGGATGCGCGATGGCAGCACCAAGCATACCTTGGATAACATACAGGAAGTAAAGGAAGTCGTCATCAATATTGTCAACTACGATATGGTGCAGCAGCAATCTCTTGCCAGCACCGAATATGCGAAGGAAATAAATGAATTCGATAAGTCTGGCTTTACTGCTGTGCCTTCTATTCAGGTTGCGCCACCACGAGTAGCCGAATCTCCAGTCCAGCTCGAATGTCGGGTTAAAGAGATTGTCGCTTTAAGCGATGAACCTGGCGCTGGTAATCTTGTTATTGCCGAGATCCTGTATATGCATGTCCATAAACACTTATTGGGCAAGGATAATACCATTGAGCAAAAAGATTTGGACTTGGTCGCTAGACTCGGTGGTGACTGGTACTGCCGCGTCACCGATGAAAATCTATTTATTGTACCAAAGCCCCTCCGTAGCCTTGGAATTGGTATTGATCAACTTCCGGAAAAAATTAGATTCTCTAATGTACTGACCGGAAACCACCTCGGCTTGTTGGCCAATGTCGAAGCCCTACCCACATTAAAAAATATACAACCAGCGGATAAGTACCTAAACTACCTGAAACTGAACTTTGAAGACAGTCCATCAAAATTCAGCGAAAAAGTTCATGAATACGTTGGGAAGCTATTGGATGAAGGACAAATAGACAAAGCCTGGCAAATAGCATTGCAAGTATCATTCTAATGAATGATAAGGAAGGGAGCTAACCAAAGACTAGACAGCTCCCTTTTGAGATTTAAACAACTTTTTCAACGTTTAGCTTCAGCATACTGTTTTATACACTAATTCTTTACTGATTATTTAAAGCCTCCTCCTTTGCAACACGCAGTCCATCATCGATCAGTTTTTTTAAATACGCATATCGATCAATAAATTCCAAGAGCTGCTCTTCAGCCAGCTTAGTTAACTCTTCTGCACCATTAGCCTGAGCAATTTCAAATAACTCGACCAAACCTAACCAATGATCCGCATTTTCCGATCCAAAGAGATTGAAGATAGCAAGCCACGCTTCTTGATCAAACCCTTTTTCCCGCAAGCTCCGTATCGCCGCATGTAGGTTCACTAGCTTTACATCTTCGGGTTCATTAGACTTTGAAGACGAAGCGTGATCGAGATGTCCTTCCAGAGCTTCATAGGCATCTTTATCTGCGGCGCCGGCAAAAACAGATACAATCTCCGATCCGACGGCCATATCATACGGCCCCCATTCGGGTCTAAAATAAACATCTTCACCACGATATACTCGACAGGAGGTAAATGAAATCAAAACAATCTTGTCAAATTGACGGACAATGCGTTGAACAGTTCCTGCGACCGTAATTCCAGAAGCAAAGTTTAAAAGACACTGCTGGCCTTCAACTATACCATATTGGATCAATGTTGCGTCATCAAAATCTTCCAGATCATGATCTGCATCTCTCAAATTTCCTACTGGAGAACCAAATCCTTCGCTATGATAATTTATACCGTGTCCTTCGAGCTCCTTACCCGCGAATGCCAAAGCTGTAGGCCCCTGTGTCTGGATGTATGAAAGATTTTTATCTACGTTGGCTGAGGTAAAAATTCCCGACACTTGCAGACCAGAACTATACGCTAAAGTACAAACAGAACGACAGTCTATTGCTTTTTCAACACTCTGTTTGCCTCCAACTCGAAAAGCCATGGTATCGGCAAATTTATCCAACACCATCCTTAGATGCTCAAAATCCGGAGTAACAAACAACTGTGGCTGTGGCTTGGTAATATCGTACGGATACTCAATCGCATATAAATCGTATGGCAATTTGGGTACATCATCTTGCATACAGCTTGCACTCTCCCCAATGGAAGACAATAAACCTGCTCCATAAATCTTAGGGTTAAGAGCATCTCCTATCAGCCCATATTCCACAGTCCACCAATGCAGCCTACTCAACAGTGCCATCTCCGATGGCTCGCCCATATTTTGCTGAATAGTCTGTAAATTTTTCTCTGCTGCAGCCAACTCAACTGTGGTCGTGGTTGTTTGCTCTTTTAAAATAGACAATTGGCGGATAGCTTCATAGAGCTCGAAATCCTTTCCTGAGGAAAGTGCTTTTGTGCCTATCTCTCCAAAATACTGGAGGTATGCTGCATAATCAGCCTCCCCTATTATTGGTGCGTGACCAGAGGACTCGTGAATAATATCCGGGGCTGGAGTATATTCAATATGTTCCAATTGGCGTATGTCAGCAGCAATAACTAATACACGATGTGCCTGAAATTCCATAAAGGCTGCTGGCGGGATAAAACCGTCTACTGTCACTGCTCCCCAGCCAATCAATTTTAGACTATCGTTCATTTCCTGTAGATTGGGAATAGTTTCAATGGATAACCCCGCTTTTTTCAATCCGGGGATATAGGGGTAATACGCTACATCTTTCAAAAATGAATAATTCTGACGCATAACATAACGCCACAGTGCCTGATCTAAGGCGGTATAGCGTTCGTATCTCTGCGCAACAACATAGCGTTTCAGATGTTGGGGCAACTGCTCCAAAACTGTATTATTGTAAGTTTCCATCTATAATTGGTATGAAAAAATAAAGTATGTGACTTCAATATGAAGGTAAAAAATATATACGGCTTTGTAAAGCATTACCATGTTAATTATCTGATTTTCACAAAATATTACAATAGTATACTTTCCAAAACCATACTAAACAACTTTAAAATAACTTCTTTTGCCTAATTTTATTTTAAGCCCCGCATTTACATAGATCGTCAGATCCGGATTCAACTGTTTTATGGAATCGATCCGCACAGCTCCGCCTATAATCAATCGTCTCATCGCTGACTTTGTCGATCCTTTCAGGAAATAACACAGATCAACCAGTTTGGCCTTTTCACCAAACTGTTCGCGCAACGTGTGACACGACACCTCTAAAAAAGCTTTTTCTTCCAATTTCTTACGCTGAAATTGATTGATAAAATAATCATTCGCAGCCAACGCAAATGCATCGCCATGGTACTGGACGACAAGATTATGTGCTATAAGTTTCTTAATTTCCATTGGATTGTCCCCCATTTCAAGACGGGTCTTCATTCCAAGTTTGGTTTCCTGATCGAAATCTGTTGTCAAGTCGATGTATTCTGGAATTAAATGATCTGGAATTGACATGGTTTTACCAAACATTTCATTCGGCTCATCCAAAAGACCGATCGTGTTGTTTAATGATTTGCTCATTTTTTCTTTTCCGTCCAGCCCGCGCAACAGGGGCATACACAGCACTATTTGTGGATCTTGTCCAAAAGATTCCTGTAGCTGCCGTCCCATTGCGCAATTGAACATTTGATCTGTTCCGCCCATTTCAATATCGCTTTTGATATGCACGGAGTCAAAGCCCTGCAATATTGGATAAAGCAATTCATGCATGGCTATTGACCGATTCTCGTTAAAACGCTTACTAAAATCATGACGCTGCAGGAGCTGAGCAACCGTGACTTTCGACACCAGTTGAATAACTTCTGTAAAATTTAGCTGATCCAACCAGTCACCATTAAAAACAATTTTTGCTTTTGAAACATCAATAATCTTAGACAGTTGCGCAATATAAGTAGCCGCATTATGGGCAATCTCATCCTGATACAACGGTTTACGAGCTTTATTTTTCCCTGTAGGATCTCCAATCCGGGCCGTAAAACTGCCCACCAAAATTACGATTTCGTGCCCCAGCTGCTGAAACTGTCTTAGCTTCTTCAATACCACAGCGTGCCCCAAATGAAGGTCCGGCGCTGTGGGATCAAAACCAAGTTTTATAATTAATGGACGATTCTTTTCTTGAGCGTCCTTCAACTTCGATGCAAGTCCTGTCTTCGGTAAAATAATTTCAATGTTTTCTTCTAACTCTTTTAACATAATGTTATATAAAATAAAAAAAGCCCGAACGTTATGTTCGGGCTTAGCTATAAATGATAATTTAATTTCTTAATTTAATAGGCATAGGGGTCCCGAACGACTATCGGGCGATAATAATTAAAGAAAAACGGAAAACGTAATATGTTGTTCATTTTCTTCATTGCTTCACAAAGGTAGCGCTATATTTTTAAAATGCAAAAATATTGCGATCTCTGCTTGATTAGGCTTGTGTTTTCCATTAGCCCCCGGTATTTTTATCCATCAATTTTCCCGACGCATTATAAACATACTTCTCGATATTCCCTTTATCCTTCTTCTCCACTACCCTTTGCACGAGCAATGAATTCTTAAAATACTCATGGTAAAGGCGGTTATCCAGTTTATATTTCCGCTCGACAAGATTATTATTCTGATATACATCAATATACTCAACTTTAGCTTTCCGATAGGTATGCTTTAGTAATTGCCCATGAGCATCAAATAACTTTGATTCCTGTATTTGCCCACTACAATTCAATTTGGCACTGTAAATTAATGTATTGTCTAATCTGTAGTTAGCTCTAGTATGGTCAAAATCATTCTCAACCGTATAATAATTATCAAAAAATACCTTTGTTATTTTTTTTCCATTATTTGCAGCTCCGTAAAATACCGTTTTTTCCTGACTGATTTTCCCATTCTTAAAATTACGCTGCACACTTGAAGTATCCGTTATTGTATATTGAAAGTCTGGCAAGGTGGCAGCTTTCACATTCATTTGCTGCAATACACCATGTCGTACAACAACAACACCTTGTTTGCCATCTTTTTCAATCTTAAAATCCCGCTCGACTATACCGTCCTGATTAATCGAGATAAATGCGTTTGAAAGCCCCATAAACTGATTTTTCTGCAAAATATACTTACCCGGCTTCAACTTCGCTTTTCTTCCTTTTTCAAGTATCCGGATTGTATCTTTTGGATATTCTGATAAATGGAGCTGGTAGCTATCTTTATCTAATCGAACATATTCTTGTGCAACTCCAAACTTTAAAGCTAAACACAGGTATAACACTGTAATAAGACGTAATTTCGACATAATGTAATAGAATTGTTGCATTAAAAGTAACACAATTATTACACCAAAAATTAAAATAGGAGTGCTTTTCGACATATTTCTCCAGTAGACATGTAGCTACCGTACGCGCTAACTCATCTAATACCAGCTTACGTTATCAATAAAAAAGGAGAATTATCGTTAGGTAATTCTCCTTTTTTCAAGGTCTAAGAGAGTTTGCCCCCTATGGGCCTACAACTTCCAACCACTAAACAGACTCTAAATACTGTGCATAACAATATCCCTCTTCGTTATCTTTCGTTCTGACTAGCCACCATTGGTCATTCGCTTTACTAATCAAAGTGATAATTTCTCCTTTGGCGGCTTTGCCTACAATAGGCTGATCTGTACCAGGACCTTTTCTAACATTCAAGTTGCTATTTTCTGTAATGACTTTAACCTGACTTCCCGGCACTTCTGTAGCCACATCCACATTGAGGACCACATCTCCCGTTTGGAAATTTGGATCTATATTGCCGTAGATTTCCCACAGCTTATTTTTAATAGCTGCAGTAGGTGCAGTACCCCGAATCTGCAATACACCATCCATTTCGGCATAATTCAGATCATTTACACCTGAAGATTGAGCCGTATCTAAAAGAACTTTATATTTTTCTTGCAATGACATAGTTTATTATTTTATTTTTTGACAACAATACCGCTTAAATCCACTTTTTTAGGATTCAAATTATCCAGTCCCTGTTTTAAGGTTATTATCTTTGGTTGTTCCAATGTACCTGTAACAGAGATCACACCATCTTTTACACTAGCCTGCACGGAAGGAAAATCTTTCATAAACGTATTCACCGCCGCACCAAGTACCGCATCATTATTGGATACCTCAATTGGCGCCGGTGTTGATGAGACTGGAGCGCTAACGATAATATCATTTTGAATAGATTTAATGTCCTTATCACCTGCTGTTTTAGCTATAGACTCCACCTGTTGCTTTTCATCTTCTGAACCAACTGTACCACTTAGGATAACTTTTCCTTTTTCAACTTCAACGTCTATCGTTTTACGACCAGTAAGGGCATTTTCGATCTTTTCTTCTAATTTATCGTCAGATAAACCCGATTTACAAGCAGAAAAGGAAAGTGCGAACGTAGTTGCCAATAGACAAAATGTTAATTTGCTAAATTTCATAAGACCAATTTTAATTTATAATTCCAACAATACCCTAACAAATTCCCATAACAATTGTTTGTTCAATTATTTTAAACTTGAATTCACTTGCCGGACCGTAATTATATAATTAAATTTAGGAACAGCGGTATTCTTGATTCTTCATTTAAATCATTTTTCTGCGCTGGGCTATGAAATAATAAATGAAAAAACAAATACGTAAAGTTGATAATTCAATCGAATAGCTATTAAATATGAGATTTTTGAATAATATTTTTGGTAAAAAAGAAAGTGAAAACGACGCCGTACAAGATTTTTGGGAGTGGTTTAAAAAAAACGAACAGACATTTTTTCAAATCGTAAAGAGTGGAGAACAAATTGATCAGCATTTTTTCAGCAAGCTTTTACCAAAGATCGATTCGCTTCGCAAGGAACTGTATTTCTTAACTGGGATGTACGATAGTGATACAGTAGAACTTGTCATCACTCCTGATGGAGTCATCAAAAATATTGCTTTCGTAGAACTTCTGATCGCTTCTGCTCCATCACTGCCTCACTGGAAATTTACGGCATTAAAACCTGCTATCGCGGATATGGAAAAATTCAAAATTAAAATGTACGGATTTTCCTTTGACATTAATGAAATGTATTTTTATCCTGTTCAGCATAAATACTTCCCTGATGAAGTCGATATCGTTATTGTCCATCCCGATTATACGGAAGAGAACAAGGCTAGTATCACCCATGGAATAGAGATATTTCTCGACAATTACATGGGTGAATTGAATTCCATCATAGCCATAGATAACTTGAATGTGACTTCAAAAGATCTCGCAACCGAAGAGTTGATTCCACTGCTCAAGCTAAAAGACTATTTGATCTGGAGAGAAAAGGAATTTGTGGAAAAATACACTGATCTAAGACATCATTCCACAGATGATATCTATACAGCTTTTGAAGGTATATTAGAAAACGACCTACCTATATTAGCTATTATCAATACAACGCTATTAGACTGGGATGGAAAAGCATCTCACCCTTGGATCGTTACGCTAAAAATTAGCTATGATGGAACGACAACTCAAGGAATGCCAAATCGCGAAACTTATGATTTAATGGATAATTTTGAAGAGGAACTAATGAACAGCCTTCCAGATGATATTGGCGTTCTTAATATTGGCCGAGAAACGGCTGATAATCTAAGGGAAATTTATCTGGCCTGTACAGAATTCCGAAAAATCACCATGACCATTGATCAGTTAATCGAACAGTACGAGGAAAAACTCCAAATCGATTATGGCATCTATAAAGATAAATATTGGAAATCCTTCGAGCGATTTTATACACAAATAGAGTAAGATTCTTTGATCAAATCCAACAAAACCTGATAAGGGCTTCCAGAAGTAACAAGAGCCTTTAACCAAGCAGCAAAACCCATAACGAATAAATCCTTATTTTCTTTTTGATTCACCATAGCATCAACAGCTGCACGATACGATTTTGTGTGAATAATGGTAGGGTTTAAAAGATATTTTTCAATCAATTTAGCAAAATCAATCACTCTGTTTTCACTGACAGTCATCAAGTATTTTTTATACCGGCGAACAAAGCTTTTTAGTTTCGAAGTTGCCAAATCGATATGATCAAATTGAATGTGGATCAGTATTTCGAGCAGACTCTTCCGAATAGTCCATAACATCCCCATTTTCTTCTCGTACCAGGCATCCGTCCGAGTCAATTTTTGAAGTTCAATTAAAGCAGTTTTATCGCGGAATTGGGTTAAAAACATGACCAAACATAATTGTAGATCCGCCAGATCAACCTCACTCGATTTTGCTACTGCTGCTTGGTTGATCCCTTTCTTTAACAGCGCAAGACCTTGTGCGCCATCGCCAAGGTAATGAAAGTTCAATGCCTTCAACAATTGGCACCGGAGCTGAAGCTGCGTTCGAAAAGCAGGGCTTCCCTGCGACAAAACTACATCCATCCGTTCCAAATACCTCAAACTTTCTTTAAAAAAACCATTCCGCAAATTGAAATTTGCCAGATAATACAAAATATGCAGATAGTAAAATAACTGAAGGAATGCCTGCTCCGGATGCTTAAACAGAAAATTATCTGCCGTTTTTAAGAAAGAACGAACCAGCGCATAGTTTTGATGTATTGCGGCATACTCATTTGCGATATACAAGAGTTGATAAAGTGATTTAAATGACAAGAGATCATCCAAGGAAATACGGTATTTACTCAACGTATCTGAAATCAACTTATTGAGATCAACTATTTTTGCCCTCAAATGAATATTCTGCAATTCAGCGCGCAACAAAGCATAAGCAATCTGAAATTTCGCTTCTTGCTGCAATTTTTGTTGATTTTCGACAAGCCTTCCGACAAGCAGTTCCACATGAACAGTTGCGTCTAAATGAGCATATTGTAGCCTAGTTTGTAAGATTTCGTTCAACAAACTAAACTGTTCAAGATGAAGCGCTTTGTCTTCTGCTCGCTGAAGACATTTAAACCCAATCTTAGTAAACTGGCCTTCCAATAGGAAACGGCCAACAACAAACAATTTCAGTGCTTCATGCGCCTCGCTATTGTCTCGCTCAAAAACCTTGTTGGAAAGAAAAAACAACAGACTCTCATGAAGCCTTTTTCTCAAGGCATGGTAAGCATTCCGATTTTTAGTAGGATCATACAATTTTTTTAATTTATTTATATCGTCAGTTTCTATAATTTCTAGCAATCTGACATTTTTTACATCATTTCGCTTGTTTTTACGTTTCAGAAAAGCTTTAAAACTCTTCTTATCATCATTATCAAGCAATAATAGTAAGTCTGATATTGGATCTATCATCGTTTAAAAATTCGCATTAAACAAATATATGAAACAAAATTATATCGTCAGTATTCTTATAAAGATAAGTTTAAAACTAATTGAATACTATAGATATTTGGATAAGAAAACAACAACATTTTAAAACTAAAAAAGAAAATTATGGAACCGCTAAAAAACATGATTGACGAAAAAAAAACTCAAAGAGATTTAAACAAAAGAAATCCATTTAAACCAACAGGGGCATTTATCGGTGCGTCATGGACTGCATTATTGGTTGGAACTGTTGGCTATTGCGTAGGCTTATGGAATGCAACAATGGCATTGAATGAAAAAGGATATTATTTCACGATTTTACTGTTTGCCCTGTTTGCTGTTATCTCTGTTCAAAAAAGTGTCAGAGATAAAGCCGAAGGGCTGGCCGTTACCGAATTGTACTATGGTTTAAGCTGGTTTGCAACAATTGCAGCCGTTGTTCTGTTGACTGTAGGCCTATGGAATGCAGAACTGCTTTTGAGTGAGAAAGGATTTTACGCAATGTCCTTTTCATTGAGTATATTCTCAGCAATCGCAGTACAAAAGAATACGCGCGACGCAAAACTTATTGATGACAATGAAATAAAACTTTAGCGGGTGCCTATCTTGCGGCCTCTGCAATGCAAGCCGCAAGATCTTTCAATGCGCTTTTGGAAGGAAAAAGATAGGTTGATGGTTTTAGGCCGATGGCCTAGGCGGAGCAATCGGAAGATAAACAAAAAATGTACTTCCACTTCCCAAAACACTTTGTACATCAATTTCTCCACCCATGCTTTCGATAAATTCTTTGCTTATGCTCAATCCTAAACCTGTTCCTTCTTTTGTACTTCCTGGAACACGGAAGTAGCGATCAAAAATTTTCATTAAATATTGCGCTGGAATTCCTCGCCCATGATCCTCAACCCGTAAAAGTACCCTTGCTCCCATTCTTTTGGCGGCAATGGCGATCACTCCCCCCACATCGGAATATCGAATTGCATTGGACAATAAATTCGTTAATACCCATGCGGCTTTTTCCCTATCGATAAAGACCATCGACAAATCCCTTTCCAATTCTACGTCTATCCGGATTTGCTTTTGCTCAAACATCGACCGATTGGCTAGTAATGCGTAGTCTACAATCGATTCGATAGCTACTTCGGTCAGTCTCATCTGAATCGCACCACTATCCACCTGGGCAATATCCAAAAGTTCCCCCGTAATCTTGAGAAGCCTCGCTGTATCATCGGCAATGCCTTCGAGCAAATCTTGTTGTTCTTGATTTAAATCTCCGATCCTTTTATTTTCTAATAATTGGATTCCCATGCGTATTGAAGCGATAGGTGTTTTCAATTCATGGGAGACCGTTCCAATAAAATTCGTTTTCGCTACATCAAGCTCCTTGAAACGGGTTACATCCTTCAGCAAAATAAATTGTCCGATAAATTGAGCCCCCTCCTCTCCTGTTGGAACAATATTAATATCAATGACCTCTAAATCAAAATAGTTTTGTTTTCCTGCAACACACACCTGAAACATCCCTAGATGACCAGACTCTTGATGCAAAGAGTTAATTTTGTTGAGAAGGTTTTTAATCAAATCATTAACTGATGCAATTTCTTCCAAATTTTTCCCCTCAAGTTCAACAAGTTTTAACCCCGAAATTAAACAAGCGAGCGTATTCGCAAAAAGCACTTTTTTTTCTTGATCGATCCCTATGACAGCATCATGCATATTATCGATAAGAGCTTCGATTCTCTTTTTATGCTGTAAAATCTTACCCAAATTACTTTCTGTATACTCCTCAAGTTTTTGAGCCATTGTATTAAACGATTTTGACACCGCTCCAAGTTCGTCCCGTCGCTTAAAATGGAGTCTCATTTTGTAATTCCCAGCAGCAATCTGTTTAATACTATCGGCTAATTGTACCATTGGGCCTGCAATGGCGATGGGGAGATTGATCAACAATACAAACGCAATCATAAAACAGACTGCGCCAACAATGGAGATCGCCAATATAGCTTTCTCTGCTGTTGCATTGGCGACATCATTTTTGTATTCGATCGCCTGCATATTCAGATACATTAAATGGAATATATCTTTACGTAAGTCAGCCAATATGCTCACATTTTTCGTATCCTCTTTTAAGTTCAAAAAGTGACGATTTACACGTTCATTTACCTCCTGTTCCCCGCGCTCGGTTATATTACGATTTTGGAGCCTTAAGTTATATTCAAATAGCTGAACACTCTTGTTGTTGGTACGAAAATCTTCCAACGCCAACAGCATATTCCTGGAGTAGTGCACCGTGTTATAGTTGTCGACTAAAATGTTATTTGTATCTTTTTTTAACCGATAAACATAATACCCACTCACGATCGCAAGCAGCAAAATCATGAAAAATAAAAAACCTACCCAAAAAGTCAGCTTAGCTTTAAGTTTCATTGGATTTTATATTCTTCAATTTTTCGGTACAAGGTAGCTATACCAATTTCTAACAATCGAGCAGCTTCCGCTTTATTTCCATTTGTATGTTTCAAAACCCGCGCTATATGCCGCTTCTCCATATCGGACATTGAAAAGTTTGATAAAATACCTGCCCCTTCTCTAAAATCACGTTGCACGAAGGGAAGACTCTGAACATCCAGTACGCCCCCCTCACTTAAAATCACACTGCGTTCAATCACATTTTTCAGTTCGCGGATATTTCCCCGCCATACATTACTTTCCAATGCCTGCACAAATGCTGTGGTCATCTCCAAAGGTTTCAAGTTGGATTTTAAAGCAAAGATATCAACATAATATTTTGCCAAGGGCGCAATATCCTGAACACGCTCACGCAGTGGTGGTAATTCAACGGTAAAAACAGACAACCTGTAAAATAGATCACTTCTAAAATGTTCAGAAGCAATTTCCTCGTGGAGATTTCTGTTAGTCGCAGCTATAATTCGTACATCTACGTGAGTTGGTTTAGAGTCGCCGATTTTTAAAAATTCGCCGGTTTCCAGAACACGGAGAATCTTGGCCTGAAGTTCCAACGCCATCTCACCCACTTCATCCAGAAAAATAGTACCGAGGTGCGCTTCTTCAAACAGGCCACGTTGATCTCTATTTGCCCCCGTAAAAGCGCCGGATTTATGACCAAACAACTCATTTTCAAGCAAATCCTTTGTAAATGCTGCACAGTTGATAGCGACAAAACTACGTTCTCTTCTAGGGCTCGCCTGATGGATAGCCTGTGCAAAAACCTCCTTACCAGTGCCCGTTTCACCAGTGAGTAAGACCGTTGTATTTGTAATAGCAACTTTTTGTGCTAATCCAATAGCGGTCTTTATAGCAGTGGAATTCCCAATAATCTTATCGAATGAAAGCTTATCTCCTAATCTTTTTTCCAACTGCTGCACTCTTCTTGCCAACGCAACCTTTTCACAGGCTTTATAAAGAAGCGGTATAATACGATTATTATCATCTCCTTTCGTAATGTAATCGAAAGCACCATTTTTTATTGCCTGCACGCTGTCCGGGATATTTCCATATGCCGTCAATAGGATAATCTCTACAATGGGATACCGCTCTTTAATTAATTTAGCGGTTTCAACGCCACTACCATCAGGTAGCTTGACATCACAAAGCACCACATCCACATCACTGGCTTCAAGCTTTTTTAATCCGGATTTAATATCAGCAGCCTCAATCACATCAAAACCTTCCAGGCTAATAATTTTGGCTAGCAATTTCCGAAGCTTATCTTCGTCATCTATAAGAATAATTTTATTCACAAGTGTCGTTTTTTCAAAATTACAATTTGTCTGAAGCAATTAGTAGAAAAATAAACAATTTGACTATTTATCGAAAATTTTTACGACATCAAAATATAAACGCTATCTTTGTACTTCCTCAATAGCATCAAAAACTGTATGTAAGATTAAAATTCTTTAGAACGAAATAAATACCATCCATTGACAATATCCTTGCAATTGGTCTTTTCTAACATTTAAAGAATTTCACCATGCTTTCCTTACAACAACTTTCTTATATACATCCGAATAAAGATTTATTGTTTGAGAACATAAGTCTGTACATAAACGCGCAAGAGAAAATAGCATTGATTGGCCACAATGGCGTGGGCAAATCAACTTTATTGCGACTGATTGCCAAAGAACTCTCTCCAAGCAGCGGGAGCATACAGTCCGTCGCCAATTCCTACTATGTCACCCAAGTCGTTGGACAATTTGAGAAAAAGACAGTTGCTGAAGCACTTAAAATTGACAAAAAATTAGCTGCACTAGATGCCATATTAGCGGGCGACGCCTCTGAAGAAAATTTCAATACACTTCAGGATGATTGGAATTTGGAAGAGCGTTGCCAAGAGGCCTTCTCGCTATGGAATCTGCCTAACATCCAACTGACACAAAAAATGTCTTCACTTAGTGGCGGACAACAAACAAAAGTCTTGTTGGCCGGAATCCAGGTTCATCAAACCGAACTCATTCTCCTAGACGAACCAAGCAACCACTTGGATATGGATAGCAAAAAAAAACTATACAATTGGATCCAATCAACTAACAGCACACTGATCGTTGTAAGCCATGACAGAACGCTGCTTAATCTATTGGACGATATGGCCGAAATGACACCCAATGGCATTAAGCGATACGGAGGTAATTACTCCTTTTACAAGGCTCAAAAAGAAGGTGAGCGTCATGCTATGCAACAAGATATCCATCACAAGGAAAAAGCGATAAAAATTGCGAAGGAGAAAGAAAGGGAAACAATCGAACGTCAAAATAGATTAAATAACCGGGGACAAAAAAAGCAGGAAAAAGCTGGTGTGCCGCGTATAATGATGAATACGCTACGCAATAATGCTGAAAAGAGCACCGCAAAAATAAAGAGTGTACATCAGGACAAAATCGGAGGTATCAGATCCGATCTGCACGAGCTCCGGGGCTCGCAATCGGCATTGGATGAAATTAAAATAGATTTAGGAAACAGTACTTTTCCCACAGGAAAGAGTATGGTAAAAGCAGAAAACATCAATTTCAGCTATGGCTCGCAGCAGCTGTGGAAAGATAATATAAGCTTTCAATTATTCAGTGGAGACCGCATCGCACTACAGGGCCAGAATGGGTCTGGTAAAACGACATTGGTTAAACTCCTTCTCAATCAATTAGTGCCTGAACAGGGAAAAATTGAACAACAATCGTTTGAATCGATCTATTTAGACCAGACATATTCCATCCTATCTCCGCATTTGAGCATCTATGAACAAGCTCAGCAATATAATACTCAAGCATTGCCCGAACATGAAATTAAAATCAGGCTCAATCGCTTTCTATTTGGAAGGGATGAGTGGGATAAAAAATGTCAACAATTGAGCGGCGGTGAAAAAATGCGGCTGATATTATGTAGCCTAACTATTAAACAACAATCGCCCGATTTGATTATACTTGATGAACCAACAAATAATTTAGATATTCAAAATATCCTCATTCTGACAAAAGCAATTCAGCTTTATAAGGGAACATTGCTTGTTATTTCGCATGATGAAGTATTTCTAGAAGAAATTTATGTAAACAAAGTCGTCCAGCTAGCCAACCTATAAATGGCAGCTGCTTCTATTTTTGCTACAATGCATTAGGCTTCGATTATGCTACCAACCATTGTAAAATTTAAAGAAACAACGCGTTTTTTGTAACAATCCCATATTCTTTGTTTAAAATCTGCTAAATCGATAAATTAAATTAAAAAAAACAAATTTTTATCAATATATTCACAATGATTTTAAACATGAAATAATAACCATTAAATTAATTGAACCTTTCATTTACAGAATTAAGCTTCATGGCAGACGTATCGCATAGGCCCCTCAATTAATTACTTCATTTAATTATGTCAGATTATCAAATTAAAGAAAATCCCGAATTATTTGACGCCATCGTAGTTGGTTCCGGCGCAGGTGGTGGCATGGCAGGTTATATACTTGCGCATGCGGGACTTAAAGTATTGATGCTGGAAGCAGGTCCCTTTTATGATCCAGCAAAAGATTCATTGCAACTACGCTGGCCTTGGGAATCTCCAAGAAGGGGCGCAGGTACTACTAGACCTTTCGGGGATTTTGATGCGGCCTTCGGCGGCTGGCAAATCGAAGGTGAACCCTACAGCAAAGTAGCGGGAACAGAATTTGAATGGTTTAGAGCCCGCATGCTTGGCGGAAGAACGAATCACTGGGGTCGAATTTCATTACGCATGGGCCCTGACGATTTTAAGCCCAAAGATGGAGTTACTGAAGAATGGCCTATTACCTATGAGGAGGTTAAGCCTTTTTACGACCGTGTAGACCGCATGATCGGTATA
This sequence comes from Sphingobacterium sp. 2149, assembly GCF_031455655.1. Taxonomy (NCBI): domain Bacteria; kingdom Pseudomonadati; phylum Bacteroidota; class Sphingobacteriia; order Sphingobacteriales; family Sphingobacteriaceae; genus Sphingobacterium; species Sphingobacterium sp. 2149. Next base: position 112,574 of record NZ_JAVDTD010000013.1, read on the forward strand.
TATGGAACGGTAGAGGGTATTCATAACGAACCAGATGGAATTTTTATGAAACCGCCCAAACCACGTCTAAACGAATTGTACATTGCAAAAGGCGCTAAAAAAGCAGGGGTTCCAGTGATTCCTGGGAGAGGCGCTGTACTGACAGAAGTGTCGAAAGACATTAAGGATCGTGGAACCTGTTTCTATTGCGGTCAATGCGGTCGTGCATGTAAGGTCTACGGGGACTTTTCTTCATCTTCTTGCCTCGTTATTCCAGCAATGAAAACCGGTAATTTAAAAGTAATTGACAATGCGATGGTACGAGAAGTCATTACAAATGATGAAGGGATTGCCGTTGGTGTTTCTTATGTAAATACCAAGGATTTACAGGAATATACTGTTAAGGGTAAAACCGTTATTTTGGGTGCGAGTGCCTGTGAAAGTGCGCGAATTATGCTAAATTCCAAATCAAAATCGCATCCTGGTGGTGTTGGTAATAGCAGCGGTTTAGTTGGAAAATATCTCCACGATTCTACAGGAGCCAGCTTATCGGGATTTTTGCCACAGTTACTTGACCGGAAGCGCTATAACGAGGATGGTGTAGGCAGTGTGCATATCTATTCCCCCTGGTGGGAAGATAATGCTAAGTTAAACTTTCCTAGAGGCTATCACATCGAATATGGAGGCGGTTTACATATGCCTTCTTACGGATTTTTGAACTGGGTACCGAAAGTAAACGATATCGCCAAAAATTCAGATGGAAACGGAAAAGCCAAAGGTGGTTATGGCACAGCTCTAAAAGAAGATTTCCGCACCTATTATGGTGCAAATGTCGGTATGGCCGGAAGGGGAACGGCATTGGCAAGAAAAGACAATTACTGTGAGATAGATCCAGATAAAGTCGACAAATTTGGCATTCCGGTGCTACGCTTCAACTATAAATGGGCAAATGAAGAAATAGCACAAGCGAAACACATGCAAGAGACATTTCAATCGATTATGCATGAAATGGGCGCTGTGATCACATCAAAAATTCCAGGAGCCGACACCTTATATGGACTGGAAGCTCCAGGAAAAATTATTCATGAAGGCGGAACCACAAGAATGGGTAACGACCCTAAGACTTCTGTTTTGAACAAATGGGGGCAGGCGCACGATTGTAAAAATCTCTATGTGGTTGATGCTGGGCCATTTGTACAACAAGGAGACAAAAATCTGACCTGGACAATACTCGCTTTATCGATGCGAACAGCAGAATATATACTTCAAGAAAAGAAAAAATTAAACAGTTAAACGCATGAATAGAAGAGAATCTTTACGAGCGTTAGGATTAATTGCAGCAGGATCTGGTCTTTTAGCCACAGCTTGCAATTCAAAAGATGCTAAAAATGCTGCGGCAGACAATAGTAAAAAATTACCTGGAGTACAGGATTTTGAATACGAACGCACAGAACAACTATACGCTGAAAAGTTCTTTGATGAACATGAAATGGCGACAATAACTGTATTGGCTGATATTATTATACCCAAAGACAGTAAGTCTGGCAGTGCATCGGAAGCTGGTGTACCCGATTTTATCGAGTTTATTGTCAAAGATCTGCCCGACAATAAAATCCCCATGCGCGGTGGACTTCGTTGGCTAGACCTCCAATCCAAAAAGCGCTATGGTACAGTTTTCATCAAATGCAGTGAAAAGGATCAGCTTGCGTTAGTAGACGATATTGCCTATCCCGAGTTGGCAAAACCAGAGATGAAACAAGGTGCTGCATTTTTCTCCTTGATGCGTAACCTTACTTCTTCGGGATTTTACACGAGCGAAATGGGTATAAGAGATATTGGCTATGCCGGAAATAAACCTGGCGTCTGGAATGGTGTACCAGATGATGTATTGAAAGAGCACGGTTTTGACCCGACTAAATTCTTTGGATAGAATAAAAAAATCCTTTCCGAACGGAAAGGATTTTTTTATTCTATCTAATCCAAATTATTGTGCTGATGGAACTTCTGTAGATTCTGGAGCTTTATCAATTAATTCCATAAATTGATCCAATTTTGGGGTTATAATAATTTGTGTTCTTCTATTCCGTTGCTTACCGAGCGCTGTGGAATTGTCCGCTATAGGGTTATATTCTCCCCTACCCCCCGCAGTTAAGCGTTTTGGATCCACACCATATTTATTCTGTAAAGCCTGTACCACAGAAGAAGCTCTTAGGGTACTTAAATCCCAGTTATTACGAATATTAGGTTTTGAAATCGGGTCGGTATCGGTATTACCTTCAATCAATACTTCGTAATCTCTATAGTCCTGAATGATCTTTGCAATTTTACTCAATGTCTGATCTGCTCTATCGTTAATTTCATAACTGCCGGATTTGTAAAGCATATTATCGGCAAGTGAAATATAAACCACCCCTTTCAAGACCTGTACATCAACTTCCTGCAACTCTTCACGGCTAAGCGATCTAGTTAAATTGTTTGATAATACTAGATTTAAAGAGTCGGATTTATTCTTCGTTTCTACCAGATGTTTAATGTATTTGTTTGAAGCGTTGATTTCGTCAACCAACTTGGAAATATTAATATTTCCCTGTGAATTCTGATTAATACTATTATCTAACGACTTCTGCAAAGCAACATAGGCAGATCGCAGATCAGCATTATTTTGTTTTTCGGTGGCAAGCTGATCCTCTAAACTCTTAATTCTCGTGCGACCTTCCGCTATTTGAAGCTGCCCGTCTTGATATTGCTTGTTTAACTGACTATGCTCTGTTTGTAATTTATTGTAGTCCGACTGTAAGCCAGCATATTGTTTTTTGCTGACGCCACATCCGATAACAAACAAACTGGCCGTCAATACTGACATTGGAAAAACTAAATTCTTCATGATATACTCTTTTTGTAGATGTTGAATTAATTCATACAGCAAGATACACAATATTCTAGCCAAAACACCTTAGGTGTTTCAAATTAACAACCTTTAACGTCTATTGAGCTAACTCTTTTAATTCGGTTGAACTAAATATCTGTGCACCTTTGAGGTAAGGATTCGCGCCTTTTAAATAGTTATAAATAATGGATTTGGCTTCCTCATTAGGTAATTTGTACAGATTTTTAACAAGGAAGTTTTTATCTTCAAGAATATTATTGTTATAACCCAAAAAAGAAGGTGCATGTACCTGTACACTCCACCGTATAAACCGCGCTTCAATATGATTGGGATTTTCTTTTATCACTTCTTCCAAATAATTTTTACCCGCTTTAAACTGCCCAACTTTTTTAAATGGATTACCGATATGTTTAGCTAAAAGGATCTGATAAGCTGCCAAGTATACTTTATCAGTAGGTGATTTAGCTCCCTCAGTTAGCACCTTTAAATTATGTTCACATAGATCCTCATCCTTTACAGCCCCCGCATATTCCCTTCGAATTTTATCTATATTCACCTGTTGGCCAAGTCCAGCCTTTGATAGGCAAAATAGCACAATGATCATTACTATTCGTGTTATCATAATTATAAATTAGGTCATCTAAACCATTTCATTTTCCCGCTTAAATTACTAAAAAAATCGAATCCAACTATTAATTTTAAATCATCATCGCACCAAACAAAGGTTTCCATAACATTCTATCGCCATAGCTAGCAAAAAAAGAAAAAACATTCATTAAGGTATATTTTAAAAGCGATTTGGCTTCAATTCGCACCCCCAATAGTTGATCTACGAATAATCAGCCTATCCCATCAAGTCAGGAAAGCTTATAAGTTTCATGTTCCTTGCCAAAAGTCAAATTATTTTTACTATATTAGGTATACCATTATAAATTTAAAACGAGCTATGGAGACAAAAGCAGAATATCAGATTTGGGATACTATTGTGAATAGTGCAAAAACTAAATTCGATTATAAGCATATTCGTGCTATGTTTAAAAAGGAAGATGACGAAATAACCGATAAGTTTCTATTCCATATTATTGCAGGTTTTGCCTGTGGTGAAAATCATCAGACAATTTCGACTAATCTTTTCAATGAATTACAAAACATTCATTTTGAATGCAATGAAGAACAGATCGATAGATTTATCGCTGATAAGCACGTGAAATTCAGCCCAGAAATATATGCCACCTATCTAGCATTCTCGATGCTGGAAGATGGTGAGGATATCGATAATATCACTGAAATTATAAACAATCTTTTGCAGTTAGATAAATAATTATCCTGAATTATCGTTTAATTTTGGCTAAAAACTTATATTTGTGAATTATTACACCTATAGTTATGCGCCAGTTTTTAACGCTATTTTTAATATTTTCTATTTATACAAATAGTGTAGCCCAAAATTTCGATTTTGGTAAAGTTTCTATTTCGGATTTCTCACGTACAGATTTGGATAGCAATGCCCATGCTATCGTTCTGAATGAGTTTGGTCAAAGCTCTGTTTTCGTGGATGATTATGATAACCGTATCAAACTTCTTCATGAATACCATGTACTAATCCGTATCATAGACAAAGAAGGATTTAAAAAAGCTAATTTTGAAATTCCATCTTATAAACGTGGAAATTATATACGTGACTACTTTGATGAATTAAAGGCTGTTACATATAACTTAGAAAACGGTAAAATAGAGAGAACAGCGCTTGAAAATAAAAAAGTTTTCAAAGAAAATTATTCAGCACATCTGGACCTTAATAAATTCACGCTTCCGAATATTAAAGAGGGATCTATCATTGAAGTATCTTATCGAACGCTAGAGCAGGACTTATTTAATTTTAAGACATGGGAATTTCAAGATGATCTCCCTAAAATACGGAGTCAATACATTGCAATCATACCTGCTTCTTTCACCTACAATGTAGCTTTACGTGGATCTTATAAACTTACCGATCAAAAAGGTGAAGTATTGAGAGAGTATATTTTTCTAGATGGTCTAAGAATGGATTGTTCAAAATTGACCTATACAATGAAGAACGTTCCGGCATTTATCGAAGAGGATTACATGACTTCCCCCACCAATTTTAAATCTGCAATTTATTATGAACTTGAATCGATTTTTTATCCGAGCACGGGTAGTAAGAAGACATTTAGCAAAACTTGGAAAGACGTCGATATAGACCTGATGAATGAAAAGACCTTTGGTGGTCAATTAAAAAAAACAGATGTATTCAAATCCAGTTTAGCAACAATTATATCGCCTAATGATAGCAAACTTGAAAAAGCAAAAAAGGTATATAACTATATCAACAAACAAATAAAATGGAATAATCATTTAGGCAAATATGCAGAAACAGGCGTTGAAAAAGCACTAGAAAAAAGGAATGGAAATATTGGGGATATTAATTTAGCGTTAGTAACCGCTTTAATGGCTGCAGACCTGGAGGCATACCCCGTCATTCTCTCGACCCGCCGAAACGGTACGCCTAATGCGCTTTTTCCTATATTATCTGACTTTGACTACGTCATCGCTTGCGTGGATATCGATGGCGTAAAATATACATTGGATGCCACTAATGCTTACTTGCCTTTTGGAGAATTGCCTTTACAATGTTTAAATGAACGGGGAAGAATCATCTATTCTAAAAAAAGCTCGAATTGGTTCCCACTTGTAGCGACAGAATTTTCCGAAGTAAACTATGTCTTGGAAGGAGCTTTAGATGAACAATCAAAAATTAAGGGAAAATTAACTATAAGCAGTAGAGGCAACAAAGCATTCTTAAAGCGTCAACATATTGCTAAATTTAATTCTTTGGAAGAATATTGGGAAAAAATGGACGAAGAAATGCCCAACATTACACTGATAAAGTCGAATATCCAAAACCTTGAGGATATTGACAAAACGTTGATAGAAGAATTCGATGTCGTCGCGGATGTTTCCAAACAGACGGGACAAGGTGAGATCGTTTTGGCTCCAACTATCATTGACAGGATCTCCCACAACCCATTTAAGGCGCAGGAAAGAACCTACCCTGTCGACATGGGCTTTAAATCCAAAACATTGTACGCAGTCAGATTAACAATCCCAGATCAGTATGAAATTGTTGAAAAGCCTCAAAATGTGTCCTTAGCGCTGCCTGAGTCCACTGCAAAATATAAATATGTCAGCCAAACTGATGGCAACCAAATCGAAATCCTACAGAGCCTCACGTTCAACAAACCCCTATTTTCGGTCGATGAATATTTTTCACTCAAAGAATTATATTCCCGTATCATTCAACAACAAAAAGTAGATCTAAAATTAATTAGTAAAAAATGAAAATTCTATTCGTCAACTTACTATACATCCTGCTTCCGATCCTTGCGATTGCGCAAGAAAACTATGACGTTGCTAATATTCCCAGTACATTAAAAAGCAGAGCAGTAGCGACTGTACGCAATGATAAAACTGTGGTAGAAATAAAATCTCCCGAACAAGTTGTCACCACGACAACTTGTGCCATTACCGTGTACAATAAAAACGGAGACCGTTATGCCACGCTTCCGGTGTATTATGATAAATCCACTGAGATCAGAAGCATCAAGGGAGCGATCTATAACGAAATGGGCATATTGCAAAAGAAAATTTCAACGAAAGATTTTAAGGATATTAGCGCTGTTGACAACAGCACGATGTTTGCCGATTCCCGAGTAAAATTATATGTCCCAAACTACCACAGCTATCCCTATACCATCGAATATCAATACGAGGTCAGAAGCAAGCAAAACTTGATCATTCCATCTTGGACTCCGGAGGTCTCCAACAATGTGTCCGTAGAAAAAAGCAGTTTCCAATTTATCGCACCAATTGGCACAGACTATCGAATAGAAACAAAGAATTACAGTGGAACTGCAAAACAAGAAAAAAATGAAAAGACCGAAAGCAAGACGTGGAATGTGGAACAGATAGCGGCAAGAAAGGAAGAATCATATCGTCCCAACTCCAGTCTTAAAAAAACGAATGTACTCATTGTTCCCAAAAATTTCATTTACTACGGGAAAGAAGGAAATTTCTCAGACTGGAAAGAATTCGGTAACTGGGTATCCAACAATTTGCTAAATAAGAAACAAGACCTAACCGAAGCCTCCAAACAAAAATTTATTGCATTGACCAAAAATGCCAGTTCAGACAAGGATAAAGCAAAAATTCTATACGATTACTTACAAAAAAACACACGCTATATCAGTATTCAGATAGGCATTGGAGGCTTAGAGCCCTTTCCTGCTTCAGAAGTAGACCGTCTGGGGTATGGCGATTGTAAAGCGCTAGTCAACTACATGCAAAGTATGCTGTCGGCCGTCAATATCCCTTCCTATTATTGCATCGTCGAAGCCGGAAGACGCAAAGAAAGTTTCAATAAAACCTTTGCGAACGCTCAAGACGGAAATCACGTCATAATATGTATTCCGTTTAAAAATGATACAACTTGGCTAGAATGCACAAGCCAAAACCTTCCATTTGGTTTTCTCAGCGATTTTACCGACGATAGAGATGTCGTTGCCTGCACTGAAAATGGTGGAGTTATTATGCATACTCCTAAATACGTAAATTCAACAAATCTTCAGCTTCGCTACGCCGATCTAAAACTTTCAGAAGACGGGAATATACAAGGTTCGCTAAACACCAAGTTCTACGGAACTCAATATGCAAACCATATGGATGTACTTTTGGCTAGCAATAATGACAAGAATAAACTTCTAACTGAATATTACAATATAGACAATATCAATTTCAACCGAATAAATTATATTGAACACAAAGAAGATAATCCATTTATTGAAGAGCACCTGGATATTTTCATTAAAAATTATGCTGTGAAAAATGGCAATAAACTTTTGATCCAGCCTAATTTATTCAACTCGCATTCCAATATTCCTGAAAGCAGAAATAGAACAGAAGATATTTTTATTGAAAGAGGTTTTACCGATGTTGACAGCATTAGCATTATTCTGCCTGAAAATATACTTAAAACAGTAGTCCCTGAAAAGAAAATCATTGAAAAACGGTTTGGTAAGTATGAGTTCAGATCAGAAATAAAAGACAATATACTCTTCACCTACAGAAAATTGGAGCTTTTTGAAGGGACCTATCCTGCTAGTAATTATGAGGAATTTTTTCAATTTCATAACGAAGTAAGCAGTAGTGATAGAGGCCGTTTTAACCTTAGCTTTCTCTAAACAAATGAAAATATTTACCAGAATATGAATGTGTGTAATCCGCCGGAGCAAGGCAATTATTGTATATTAGCCCAATGACAGAATACGCAGCGATATTTGACATGGACGGTGTTATAAGTCACACCAATCCTTTCCACGCACAAGCCTTTAGAGCTTTTTTTAAAAACCACAATGTACAACAAGCTACAGAGGAGGAATTTGAACAGCACATGTATGGTAAGCACAATAGTTATATTATGCAACATTTCTTTAAACGTCCAATTTCTCCTGAAGAACTGCGCACGCTTGAATTTGAAAAAGAGCAGCTTTTTAGAGTAATTTACAAAGACCATGTAGCACCTATCAAGGGGTTAATTGAATTTTTAACAGCCTTAAAAGAGAAAGGTTTTAAGCTTGCTGTAGCGACATCTGCTCCCCGGGAGAACATGGATTTAATTCTAGACGAATTGAATATACGGCAGCTATTCTCTTCCACACTAAGCAGCGAAGACGTGAAATTACATAAACCTCATCCTGAAGTTTACCTAAAATCGGCAGAAAATCTTCAAATTTCAACCGACCGCTGTATCGTTTTTGAAGATTCTTTTTCAGGTATTACTGCAGCTAAAAATGCTAATATGAAAGTTGTAGCCGTACTTTCAACGCATAAAAAAGAAGAATTACCGGCAAGCAATGATTATATCAATAATTATACGGAAATATCAGTTGCGAATGTTGAAGCTATTCTAAAAACACAGTAGCCAGAACTTTACGGCACAATTCCCAAATTGCTGTTGATGTATAAAAAAAGAGATTCTTTGAGGAATCTCTTTTTTTTGTATCGATTGTCCAGTTTGCCCTAAAAAATCATGGACAGCTAATGGCTAACTAAAATTTATTCGGCTATTAATCTCTTTTCAGACCGAACTTTTCTATTTTACTATAAAGATGACTACGTTGAATATCTAAATCATCCGCTGTCTTGGAGACGTTCCAATTATTTTTTTCCAACTTATATTTTATAAATTCTTTCTCAGCATGATCCTTATAATCTTGGAATGAATCAAAGGAGTCCATATCTAATCCATAATTTGTTGTACCTTTCTCATGGGCTACACCATTTACCGGTTCGCGCGAAGGATTGGCAAAAGCAATGACATCTTTGTCGGTAATAGACTTGTCGCTCAAAATAATTAAACGTTCAATCATATTTCTTAACTCGCGAATATTGCCCGTCCAAGGAAGGTGGCTTAACTCTTTCATGGCTGCTGTAGTGATATCCTTAACGGGAATTCCGTACTCCATACAGATCTCTTCGCAGAAATTAGTAGATAATAAAGGAATATCATCAACGCGATCAACTAATGCAGGTACATGGATCAATATAACAGAAAGACGGTGATATAAGTCCATTCTGAAATTACCATCTTCAATTTCTTTCAATAAGTCCTTATTGGTCGCAGCAACTACACGTACATTGACATCAATTTCTTTATCGCCCCCCACTCTCGTAATTTTATGTTCCTGCAGCGCTCTTAATACTTTTGCCTGCGCCGAAAGGCTCATATCACCAATCTCATCTAAAAACAATGTTCCGCCACTAGCTTGTTCAAATTTTCCAATACGTTGCTTAATAGCCGATGTGAAAGATCCTTTCTCGTGACCAAATAGCTCTGATTCAATTAATTCAGAAGGTATTGCCGCACAGTTCACTTCGATTAATGGGCCTTGTGCGCGATTTGATTTCTCATGTAACCAACGCGCAACCAATTCTTTTCCCGAACCATTCGCACCAGTAATCAATACGCGAGCCTCAGTTGGTGCAACACGGTCAATTGTTTCCTTAATACGTTTGATAGCCCCAGATTCACCTAATATATCTTTCGTTTTCGAACTGCTAACTTTTCGTTTCAGAACTTTAGTTTCCGTGACTAGGGAACTTTTATCCAATGCATTACGAACCGTGATCAATAACCTATTTAGGTCCAGTGGCTTTTCTAAAAAGTCAAATGCTCCTTTTTTCGCAGCTTCAACAGCGGTTTCAATCGTACCATGTCCGGAGATCATTATGAAGGGAATATCGGGACTGCTTTGGTGGGCATCCGCCAACACTTCCATCCCATCCATCGTATTCATCTTGATATCACACAGAACAAGATCTATTTTTTCCTTTTTTAAAATATCTAATCCATCCCGGCCATTGTCGACATCTAAAATCGTATAATCTTCATATTCCAAGATATCACGCAACGAACTTCTGATGGCGCGCTCATCATCAATGATTAAAATCGTACTCATAAATAGAGAATTATGCTATTTTTTCAATTATGAAAATCAATATAAGTTTTTTTTGGCAATTAGCGAAAAAGAAGCAAACCTTGTAAGCCGGGTTCTGTAGACCACCGAAGTGGAATTTCTATCATTTATCTAGATTTGCCATCGCTGACAAACTCAATCAACCTACCCATTACGAATTCCAATACATTGAAAGAAGACGAGCAGCCTTCGATTTTCGCAACCTATTTGGTCTTTCAACACACGAGGTTTACCGTAATGCATGTCACCATACAAGACCGTAAGCTCTTACCTTACGTTTTCACCCTTACTCCGAAAAGCGGTATATTTTCTGTGGCACTTTCTGTCTACTATTTCCATAGCAGCCTTCCCGTTAGGAAGCGTGTCGCTCTATGTTGCCCGGACTTTCCTCTCCTCTCAAAAAGAGCAGCGATAGAACCAGTTTGCTTCTGCGCAAAAGTAGCTATTTTACTCGGATAAAACTGAAATTCTTTTCAATTTCGAAAAGACCACAAATTATTTAACTTGTGCTGCAAAATCTACGCAGCCATATTGCGTAGATAAAAGAAAGTTTTCGTATTTTCAGCTGACCAAAGGAAATCGAACATGGCACTTAATAAACTCGCGCTTATACGCTATAGAACAATTGATCAATGTCTCCGTTTGCGACATCGAAAATGGACGTTAGAAGACCTTATGGAAAAAGTCGCAGATGCACTCTATGAATTTGAAGGAATCAAAAATGGAATAAGTAAACGAACGATACAAGGCGACATTCAACTCATGCGGAGCAATAAGCTCGGCTACAATGCACCTATTGTGGTTTTGCATCGCAAATTTTATACCTATGAAGATCCTAATTACAGCATTAGTAATTCTTCTATTTCTGTCGGAGATATGCAAAAAATGAAGGAGGCGGTGGAAGTGTTGAAGCATGTGAGCGGTTTCTCAAGCTTTGATGAAATGAGCGATATCGTTGCACGGCTCGAAGATAGTATCCATACCAAAAAGGACAACTCGCCATCGATTATACAAATGGAAAGCAACAATCTGCTGAAGGGCCTTTCCTTTATCAATCCATTGCATCAAGCCATTCGGGAGAAAACCCCGCTACTCATAAGCTACCAGTCGTTCAAAGCGAAACAACAGCAAGACCTTGTCTTCTCCCCCTATCTTCTAAAAGAGTATCGTAATCGGTGGTTTCTAATTGGTCATCATAAAAAAAATGAAGGGTTGATGACGCTAGCACTTGATCGCATAAATTCTGTAGAAGAAATGGGCAAAAATTCATATAAAGAATATAGCGGTGTAGATTTTGAACGCTATTTTTCGGATACCATTGGCGTTACTAAATCACACAAAGACCGTGGACATCGCGTAATATTACTTGTCAATGCAAAAAATGCGCCTTATGTGACAACAAAACCCATACATTCTTCCCAGCAAATTTTGGATAAAAAGGAAGACGGATCGATTTTGATTCGCCTCGATGTTGTACTTAATTTTGAGCTGGAAAGAGAAATTTTAGGTTTTGGCGAATCCGTTAAGGTGCTCTCACCAAAAAGTCTTCAAACTCGAATAAAGCAGCGCTTGGGAGCTGCCATACAACACTATACCCAATAATCTGTAGACAGACATTTGCATTAAAAAATGTATAGTATTTCAGTCCATTCTCCCGGTTAGGCGATTTTTCCAGAATAGATGGGAACAATTGCCACCTTCACAAAGGCTAAATATCTTGAGCGATGGCATAACCACTAGCCCAAGCCCATTGGAAGTTATAACCGCCCAGCCATCCGGTAATATCCACAGTTTCTCCTCCGAAATAAAGACCATTAACTTTTTTTGACATGAGCGTCTTGGGATGAAGTTCCGCTGTCGATACTCCGCCTCGCATGACCTCAGCTTTATCATAACCCTTATCTCCCGCAGGTTTTACCTTGAAGTGATGAATTGTATCAACGATCAATTTCGCATCAGCTTTACTAAGGGAGGCAATTTTGGTATCCAATACCAGGAATTTTCCAAGAGCATCGACCAATTTCCTAGTAAAGTGATCGTTTAACAATTGGGAGACAAGTCTTTTTCCACCGTATTGGCGCTCCTGTTTAATCAAATTTTCCAAATTAAAATTAGGTAACAAATCAATTGTAATCTCCATTCCGGGTCTCCAATAACTTGAAATTTGAAGAATTGCGGGTCCGCTTAATCCCCAGTGCGTAAAGAGAATGTTTTCTTCAAAAGACATTCCGTCAACAGATACCTTTGAGAATACCGCATTTCCAGCCAAAGAACTATACCAATCAGCATCTTTTCCTGTTATGGTTAAAGGTACCAATGCTGGAGCGGTTCCAACTACATTCAGGCCAAACTGTTTCGCTACACGTAATCCGAAATCTGAAGCACCAAGCTTTTGCACCGGTAAACCCCCAGAAGCAATAATCAATTTATGTGCGTAATACCGTACATCACCTCTTGTATTTTCTGCCGCAACCTCAAAACCATTGTCCTTTTTTTCTACAGCCTTCACCAATGTATTTAATGCGACATGCTGACCTGTGTGCTGTAAAATTTCAGAAAATACAGCGACGATATCTTTTGCTTTATTTGTTACTGGAAACAACTGCCCCAAAGTCTTCTCCTGGCCAATAATACCATAACCTTCAAAAAAAGTAATGGTATCCTCCACGCTCCATTGTTTGAATACACTGTGTAAAAAATCTGGATTTTCAGAAATAAAATTGGCGGGACTGGTACCCGTATTGGTATAATTACAGCGTCCACCTCCAGAAATCAATATCTTCGCACCAACTTTATCGTTTCGTTCAATCACTAAAGTCTTCTTTCCGATTAGCCCTGCTTGCGCAGCGCACATCAAACCACAGGCCCCAGCCCCAATAATGATCGCATCGTAGGTTATACTCACAGTAACAGATCTAATAAGCAATCAATGTGTCGTCAACAGAAATCACCCTCCGCTCCAATTGACTCTGATATGCTAATTCAATAATTTTAATAACGTCTCGGGCTTGTTCCGGCGATGCAATTAAGGATGTTTTCCCTAATATACTATCGACAACATTTTGATAAAAATCGGGGTAAGAACCAACTTCTGAAGGAATAATTTCTTCAATATCTTTACCTGCTTCTACAATATTCAATTTACCATATAGGCTTGGATCCTCTCTTCCCCAATCGGGATCTTCATCTGGGAATTTACCTTCACGCAGTAAGGCTTCCTGTGGATCAATCCCATGCTTTACAAAATTTCCATTCATACCGAATATACGATAACGCGGAGTAGGTTCCTTTGCAAGCATAGAACCTTTTAGAGACACCCTTAACTGATCATAGTACAATAGGCAATCGAAATTATCGATAGTCTTCGCGTGATCTCGTTGAATGGCCAAATCTGCAAAAACAGCATTCGGCTTTCCAAATAACTGTAAAGCCTGGTCGATGAGATGAGGTCCTAGGTCATAAAATATTCCAGAACCTGGCAAATTTTCCTCGCGCCAAGCATTAGGTCGCAGGTAGTTTCGAAAACGATCAAAGCGAGATTCAAGATTTACAATCCGTCCCAATCTTGCGCTTTTGATTACTTTTTCAACTGTGCGATAGTCTGAGTTGAATCTTAAATTATGGTAGGGAGCCAAGGTCAGATTGTTCTGCTTTGCCAACGCAATCAGCTCATCTGCCTGATCCACGCTATTTGTAAACGGCTTTTCAACTACGACATGTTTTCCTGCTTCCAATGCACGCTTAGCAAAAGGATAATGCATTTCATTGGAGGTTGCGATTACGACTAGATCAATTGTTGGATCATCGAAGATATCATTTGCAGACAAGGCAATTTCCGCCTGCGGATAGCGTTCCTTAAGCAAACTCTGCTGATCAGCTTTGCGCGCTGTCACCTTTACAAGATCCAGTTCCACAATCGAACGCATCACGGGGGCATGAAAAACTTGGCCTGAAATTCCAAAACCAATAAGTCCTACGCGAATTTTCTTCATCATATTACATTCTTTCAGGCACTTGGATACCCAATAAATTCATTCCTTTTGCAATAACCTTCGCTGCGGAAGCAGATAAGTGCAATCTAAAGTTTTTGACATCATGATCTTCCGCTTTCAAGATGGTTTCTTCATGATAAAACTTATTGTAAACCTTGGCTACTTCATAAGTATAATTTGCCAATTGGGCAGGACTGAATTCTTGCGCAGAGGCTTCAATAGTCTCCGGAAATGCTCCAAGTTGCTGAATCAAATCACGTTCGTAAGAAGAGATCGTTGCCGGAACAGAAACCGCACTGTCAAAATCAAATTCAGCTTTACTTAAAACAGATTTGATACGTGCATGTGTATATTGAATAAACGGCCCTGTATGCCCTTGAAAATCGACAGACTCATTGGGATCAAATAAGAGTCGCTTTTTGGGATCTACCTTTAATAGAAAATATTTAAGTGCGCCCATTCCAATCGTATCATAAAGAACGGCTTTTGATGCTTCGTCCAATCCTTCCGTCTTTCCAAGCTCCTCAGTCCGTTCCTGCGCAGTTTTAAGCATCTCAGCCATCAAATCATCCGCATCAACAACTGTTCCTTCCCTTGATTTCATTTTACCGGATGGAAGATCGACCATCCCATAAGACAAGTGGAACAAACCTTCAGCCCAAGCTTTACCAAGTTTTTTTAAGATTAAGAACAATACCTTGAAGTGATAATCCTGTTCGTTACCAACAACATATATAGATTCACTCATTTTGAACTCATCATACTTTAATTGAGCTGTCCCCAAATCTTGCGTGATATAGACAGAAGTACCGTCGCCACGAAGCACCAGCTTCTGATCCAATCCTTCGTCTGTTAGATCAATCCAAACGGAGTTATCTTCTTTCTTGAAGAAAACACCTTTGTCCAAACCTTCTTGGATAATATCTTTACCTAACAAGTAGGTATTGGATTCATAATAATATTTGTCGAAATTGACGCCCAATTGTTTGTAGGTCTTTTCAAATCCAGCATACACCCAGCTGTTCATGGTTTTCCAAAGTGAGATTACCTCTTCATTACCGGCCTCCCATTGTTGTAACATCGCTTGTGCTTCCTTCATCAGAGGTGCATTTTTCTTTGCTTCATCTTCGGTTTGCCCTTCAGCCTTCAATGTCTCGATCTCCTTTTTATATTCTTTGTCAAACACAACGTAATATTTTCCGACAAGGTGGTCTCCCTTCATCCCGGTAGATTCAGGCGTTTCACCGGCACCAAATTTCCGCCAGGCCAACATCGATTTACAGATATGGATACCACGGTCATTCACCAAATTCGCTTTGATCACCTCATAACCATAGGCTTTCAGAATTTCGGCTACGGAGTATCCTAATAAATTATTCCGAATGTGGCCTAAGTGCAGCGGTTTATTCGTATTTGGAGAAGAGTACTCCACCATCAGTTTTTTTCCATTTGCAGGAAATACGCCAAAGTCTTTCGCGGTGATGGTCTGGTTCAACAACGTTATCCAGTAAGCATCAGAAAGGACAATATTCAAAAACCCTTTGATCACATTGAAATCCGATATTTCAGCAATATGTTGTTGCAAATAGGCTCCAATTTCTTTTCCAGTTTGTTCGGGAGAAGATTTCGAAAAGCGTGTTACTGGAAAAGTTACGATTGTAATTTGTCCTTCAAACTCCTTTCGGGTAGCTTGTAAAGCAATTTGATTTTCTAAAATATCTGCATTGTAAAGCTCTTTTACTGCCTGTACAGTGACTTCAACAAGTCGCTTTTGAATAGAATTTGCCATTTAATGATTTTGTAAATTTTACAACTTCCTGATAGTGAATTGGAAATAAATAACATTCCTTATTTAGGTATTCACCATTAAAGTATATCTTTGCAAAAATAATAAAAAATGCAGAGCTATCAGGAATTTCTTGACTTAAGTGTTGGTTTTCCCCAAGACGGATTCGAAATCATCGACGACGAATTGTATTTCCACGATTTGAATTTAATGGAAATGATAGAAACGTACGGTACGCCGCTACGTTTTACTTATTTGCCGATCGTCAGCAAAAAAATTCAGCAAGCGAAAATCCTTTTTCAGACCGCAATTCTGAAACATAACTATCGCGGATCTTACAAATATTGTTATTGTACCAAATCATCCCATTTCAAGCACATTGTAGAAGAAGCCTTGAAAAATGATATCCACCTGGAAACTTCGTCTGCATTTGATATGCCGATGATCGATTCATTGGAAAGACAAGGTACCGTAACAAAGGACATTACAGTCATCTGTAATGGATTCAAAACGTATCAGTATAAACAGTATATTGTGGATATGATCCATGATGGATATACGAACATTATACCTGTACTAGATAACAAAGAAGAGTTTAACCTTTACGACGATGAAATCGAACTGGACGAGCCTTGTGCTTTAGGAATCCGCGTTGCATCCGAAGAGCAACCAGACTCTCAATTTTATACCTCTCGTTTAGGAATCCGTCAGGAAGATGTTATCGATTTCTATAATAACAAAATCGTTGACAATCCAAACTTTAAAGTCAAGCTGCTTCACTTTTTCATCAATTCAGGTATTTCGGACACTCCATACTACTGGAATGAACTGGAAAAATACGTTACATTGTATTGCAAATTCAAAAAAGTAAACCCAGACTTAGATACGTTGGATATCGGTGGCGGTATGCCGTTTAAGGATTCACTGGTGCACGACTTTGACTACGAATACATGGTCAATGAAATTGTGAACCGAATCAAACAAATCTGCGCGCACCACGAGGTAATGGAACCCGATATTATTACCGAATTTGGTAAATACACCGTTGCTGAAGCTTCAGGTATTCTTTACAAGGTACTCGGCCGCAAGCAACAAAACGACCGTGAGCGCTGGTTTATGATTGATGGCTCATTTATTACGAATTTACCGGATGTATGGGCATTGAATCAAAAATACATCCTCTTGCCGATCAACAACTGGGATTCGGAATATGAACGTGTCAATCTAGGTGGTATTACCTGCGATGGTCAGGATTATTATAATCAGGAGGCACATATGAATTCGGTATTTATGCCAAAGACACGCAAGGTACAATACCTGGGATTCTTTCATACAGGGGCCTATCAAGATGTATTAAGCGGATATGGAGGAATTCATCACTGCTTATTGCCTTCGCCTAAACATGTGCTCGTACGCCGCAATAGAGACGAAACATTCAACTACGAAGTGTTTGGAGAGGAACAAAACTCCAAACAAGTCATGAAGTTATTAGGCTATCAATAAGATGTTATACCCAGAATACGCGCTCTTTTAATTGCCGGATGACAAATATCGTGCAGAGAAAGCGTGTTTTAAAGCACACAAAAAAAGGTCTCAATCTTAGGAAAGAGACTTTTTTATTTTTAGCCTGCCAAAGTATTCACCGTCAGACATGCCAAAATCAATACACCCGACAAACACAATGTCTATTAATGGAAATATTCAGTAAGCGGATACAAGAGCGGTAAACCAATTTCAGCATAAAAGAGAGTCTGATGATGGCCTTAGCGCTATCGTTGTTTTGGGTTGTGTTCGCACCACCTTCGCCCCATGAACAGTATCGCGACCACTATTGATCCTTCGAAGCAGGTACGAATCAAATATCCGAACGACTTCTTAATTTCGATCTTTCCTGCACAAGAATGACAAGTTTTAGGACGCAATCTTTGTGTTCGACTCGGTAGTTTATTGCGTAAAGAAAAGCCTCTTTCCGTATAGATATGGTATCAAAAATTTATTCCGCCACCCAAGCTGTCAAGAAATGAAGTACTTTTTCTTCATCATACCCTTTTCCCTTTTCCAGGCTACCACTTTCCTGCACATGCAAAGTTTTTCCATTGCTATCTAAAACAATAAAAAATGGATAACCGAGTTTACTTCCCTCGGGAGCATACTTCTGAAAAACAGCCTCATTTTTATTTTCCTTCGAATAATTCAGGTGATAATAGAGAAAGCTATTCTTCAGTAACTTATCTACACTTGGCGTTTTGTGAATATAATCATTAAACCTCAAACACCAGACACACCAATTTCCCCCAGCTTGGATAATAATATTTTTCCTTTCTTTCTTGGCCTGAGCTAATAACCGATTAATATCATCTTGCGCATCAGCATCTGGATTGTAAGGCTTTGAAAGCTGGTCTGTTGCCACATCTTGTTGTGCAGATGCATTAAACTGCAACACTAGGGTTCCGATAAATACAACAGCCCCACAAAGTATTAATCTTATCTTCCTCATCGTAATAAATTAAATAGTAAACTAAAATTACAAAATCATTTACCCAAACCAAAACATACAAGACCTATAATGGTTAAACAATTATATAACTATTGACCATGCAGAAAAACATTTTGAATCACACAAGCCTGCATGTTGACAGCATCGTCAAACATGATCAAAGCAGTACAGCTGCTGCCTTAAGTAATCAAATTCGGTCATGATCAAACCATCGAATAGCAACGAATAAAAAAAGCTTATTGATGTTGCCTATCGAACTTTTGGCGGAAAGGGAAAAGCTTTCTTAATTAAAATCAAAACAATAAAAAACAAAACAAAATAAAAACAAACATCATATCTTAACATAAATATTATGTAATTTCTTTTAAAATTTGATGAATATACCATAACTTAGTATTGAGAAAGGGAAAACAAAGCAGCAACAAAGTTCACCATAAAATTCCAAAACGAAACAAAATGAAACACCAAGAATTCAAAAGGTCAAAACTGATAGAAAAAATAAGAGATACGAGCACATGGGATGTTATCGTAATAGGTGGTGGAGCGAGTGGATTAGGTGTTGCATTGGATGCTTTAAGTCGCGGATTCAAAACAATTTTGCTGGAACAGGTTGATTTTGCAAAAGGCACTTCGAGCAAAGCGACCAAACTCGTTCATGGCGGTGTACGCTATTTAGCTCAAGGTGATATTAGTCTGGTTAAAGAAGCGCTTCACGAAAGAGGTCTACTTCAAAAAAACGCTCCTCATCTGGTGAAAAACCAATCATTTATTATACCCAACTACAATTGGTTTGAAGGTCCATTCTATACCATTGGAATGAAAATATATGATCTTCTTGCTGGTAAATTAAGTTTAGGAAAATCCATTCATATTAATAAAAAAGAAACACTGCATCGCATAAGTACGGTTAGACCTAAAGGTTTATATGGCGGAGTAGTTTATCAAGATGGACAATTTGATGATTCAAGACTTGCTCTCAATGTAGCACAGACTTGTATACAAATGGGTGGTGTTGCCCTAAATTATGTGAGAGTGAATAATCTCACTAAGGATAAGAACGGACGAATAAACGGTGTTATCGCCAATGATACCGAAACCGGCGAAGTGTTTACCATACAAGGGAAGGCGATTGTTAATGCTACCGGCATATTTGTCGATGATATCTTAAAAATGGACAGGCCCGAGGCTAAGCAAATGGTACGTCCCAGCCAAGGTGTCCACCTTGTTTTTGACAAATCTTTCCTCCCTGGAGATGACGCTATTATGATTCCAAAAACAGATGACGGACGCGTGCTTTTCCTTGTACCCTGGCACAACCGCATTATCGTAGGAACAACAGATACGCCGATCGATGAACATAGCCTTGAACCTATAGCATTGGAACAGGAGATTGATTTTATTTTAAAAACTGCAGGTCGCTACTTAACAAAACAGCCCACAAGAGCAGATGCTTTGGCTGTATTCGCTGGTCTTAGGCCGCTTGCCGCACCTACTGGTAATTCCAATAAAACCAAAGAAATATCACGAAGCCATAAGGTTATCGTCAGCGACTCCAAATTACTCACGTTAACAGGCGGAAAGTGGACAACATTCCGGCGAATGGGGCAAGATACAATCGACAAAGCGATAAAAATTGGCTGCCTACCGCAGAAGGAAAGCCGGTCGGCCACACAAAAGATTTATAGCGCCATTCCGACATCAGACAGAAGCAATCACCTATATATTTATGGCGCCGACCAAGAAGCCATCAATGCATTGGCACAAGAAAACCCTGAATGGAACGAAAAATTAATAACACAGCTTGAATTCAAAAAAGCGGAGGTTGTTTGGGCGGCCCGCAATGAACTTGCCAGAACTGTGGAAGATGTGCTATCCCGACGTGTCCGCATGCTGTTTCTTGACGCTAAAGCCGCCATGGAAGCGGCTCCCGAAGTTGCTAAAATACTAGCTCAGGAGCTGGAAAAAGATGAAGATTGGCAAAACCATCAAGTAGAAAGTTTTCGTAAAGTTGCACAGAATTATATCTTAAAATAATAAAAAATAACCACCAACACTTAATTATGGAACAGCAATACATCTTGGCAATGGATCAAGGTACTACGAGCTCCAGAGCCATCATTTTTGATAAGGAAAGAAATATCGTATCCATTGCGCAGAAGGAATTCACGCAAATATTCCCACAACCAGGATGGGTCGAACACGATCCTCATGAGATCTGGTCAACACAAGCAGGCGTTACCGCAGAGGCAACCACTAAGGCAGGATTAAATGGCAAAAATATTGCAGCCATTGGCATTACCAACCAACGCGAAACTGTGGTCGTTTGGGATAAAGAGACCGGAAAACCAATTTATAATGCCATCGTTTGGCAAGATAAACGAACAACGGATTATTGTGACGAATTGCGCAAGTCCAAAAAACATGAGATAATTCAAGAAAAAACCGGTCTGATATTAGATCCATACTTTTCTGCGACCAAAATAAAATGGATTTTGGATCACGTCGAAGGTGCCCGTGAGAAAGCGCAAAAAGGGGAATTAATCTGTGGAACGATCGACACTTGGCTCGTATGGAACCTCACACGCGGTGATGTCCACATCACCGACGTAACGAATGCTTCCCGTACCTTACTCTTCAACATCCATAGCATGGAATGGGACAAGGAACTGCTCGAACTATTTGACATCCCCCCCGCCATGCTTCCACAGGTGAAAGAAAGCAGCGAAATATATGGCGAATCCCGGACGACTATTTTTGCACACAAAGTCAAAATAGCAGGAATTGCCGGCGATCAGCAGGCCGCACTTTTTGGACAGCAATGTATCGAGAAAGGAATGGTTAAAAATACGTACGGAACGGGATGCTTTATGTTAATGAATATTGGCGATAAACCAATTCGCTCAAAGAATAACCTTTTAACAACCGTTGCCTGGAAAATTAACGGAAAAACAGAATATGCCTTGGAAGGAAGCATATTTATCGGCGGCGCACTGGTTCAATGGTTACGCGACAATCTTAACATTATCTATAAATCGGCCGACGTTGAACAACTGGCACTTACAGAAAAAGATAATGGTGGCGTCACCTTTATTCCCACGTTTGCAGGATTGGGAGCTCCATACTGGAACGCCCGTGCACAAGGCACTTTATTTGGCCTTACGCGCGCAACGACCAACGGCCATATCGCACGCGCCTCACTAGAAGCGATCTCCCTACAGACTCGTGATGTCCTCCAGGCAATGGAAGCCGATAGCGGCATACCGATCAAAGAATTACGTGTAGATGGCGGTGCAACAGCAAATAATCTACTCATGCAAATCCAGGCCAATATACTCAATAGCAACGTGGTACGCCCTAAAATTACGGAAACAACGGCATTGGGCGCGGCATACTTGGCAGGATTAGCTGTGGGCTATTGGAAAGACGCGCAGGAAATATCAAAGTTCTGGGCACAGGATCGTATATTTGAACCCGAAACAGAGCAAGAAGAGCAAACAAACAAGATCATTAAACTCTGGACCAAGGGAGTTAAAGCATTACAGTACTGGACCGAAAACTAACCCACAAGCATGAACCATTATTTAGCAGAATTTATCGGCACAACACTCCTAGTACTTTTAGGGAACGGAGTTGTCGCCAACGTTATATTGAAAGGTACAAAAGGGGAAAATGGAGGATGGATTGTAATCACCACGGCATGGGCGCTTGCAGTATACGTGGGGGTAGTATTTGCCGGACCCTATACGGGTGCGCATCTCAACCCTGCAGTAACAATTGCTGTCGCTCTCAATCATGGGCTCCCATGGATCGAAGTACCTGGCTATATTCTCGCCCAAATTGCTGGCGGTTTCTGTGGCGCCATGTTAACCTACGCCATGCATAAAGATCACTTCGATGCTACGGCAGATTCCACCACCAAACTCGGTGTTTTTGCCACTATACCGAACATACGAAATACTTCGACAAACCTGGTGAGTGAAATCATCGGAACCTTTGTGTTAATTTTTGCAATTTTCTTCATTACAGGCCAAGAGATTACCATCAATGAAAAAACTGAGCCCATCGGTATGGGTTCCCTTGGTGCTATTCCTGTCGCTTTTGTCGTTTGGGCCATCGGTCTATCATTAGGTGGTACTACAGGGTATGCCATAAATCCTGCCCGTGATCTCGGTCCGCGTCTATTTCATGCGCTTTGGCCAATTAAAGGAAAAGGCAGCTCGGACTGGTCATATGCATGGATTCCTATCGTGGGCCCCATCCTAGGCGCTATTTTAGCTTTTGGGCTCTATATCTGTATAAAACCTGCCTAGTCAGCGTATTTTATAACAACTAAAAGGGGATTCAATTTATGAATCCCCTTTTGCTTTTTATCCGCGTTTAGGCTTTCGATGACCGTATTCACGGTCCCGCTCAAACGTATTCATATGACGTTCCTTCTTGCCAGGATATACATCGTCTATTACAATTAAGATACCTTTTTCCTCCACCGTACCAAATTCGTTATTACGTGCTGTACCAAAAGATTTCATGGTTGGCGAAAGGTTCATATACGTATTGATGAGCGGTGGAATATTCTCTCCCAATGCCCTTACACGACTGTTGAGCACTTTATATCCCTCCCTATAATCCAATCCATCAAAAATACCGATAAAACGATCGTAATCGTTCTTTATTTCCAATGCAGGAAGGGGTAGCACCAAGTTATCGTGATCCGGGAAATAATAATCCATAAAGTAAAGCAGCATATCACGCGCATCTTTATTGTAATGCGGATACATTGTTACCTTACCGAAGAGATATTTTATTTCCGGATTAAGCATAACCAAGGCTCCTAAGCCGTCCCACAAGTTATCTAATGAAAAAATTCCTTTTCGATTATCTATGGCGGGTTGATATTTAGGTTGAACAAAAGAGCGCCCCAATTCTATGGTGTAGGGCAAATACTCACGTGCGAACAAATCAGAAAACTGAAAATAATGCGCTGTTGACAAATTGGGCACACCATCTACCTCTCCTGCGTCAGCACATTTGATGACACGATAACCAGCAACCACTTCCTCATCTTCGGGATTCCACGCGATCAACTGATCGTAGCAATCTTCGCAGGTATCATTTTCATCAATATCAATTGAAAGTCCTGTACCTCCGCCTGCCCCACGAAAAGTCAACTCCCGTAGACGCCCAATTTCCCGCATGACATTTGGCGAATTATGATAGTTGATTAAATATATCTCGTTATTTCCATTGTTGGTATATCGTAAGAAAACGTCTTTATTCAATTCGGTCTTCAATAATGCTTTATCAACTGGAGGTATAATTTCTTGCATAAATTCTATTTTTCTTGAGCCAATCCATAAACCCTTCCTTTCACTTCCTCAGCCCAAGTTTTTTCGTTTTTTGATTGATCAAACGCTGTATAAGGGATTCTTTCTCCTACTATAATATTGACGGTATGTCCACGTTGAGCAAACATTTCATCAGGTAAATATAACATTTCAATGTTTACCTTAAGACCTATTTTCTGTCTAAGCCTTGCAAAATTATAAAAAAACTTAGAGTTTTTACCGTCTATTAACACTGGAATGACATCTTTTTTATATTTTTTTGCTTTACTGATGAAACTTTTCTTCCATTCAAGATCCTCAATATGTCCATCTTTTTGTTTTCTGGAAACTAAACCAGCCGGAAATACCAGTAGCGCGTCATCTGCACCATATGCCTCTTCAATCGCTGTAATAGCCTGTTTTCCCTGTCCTCCGAGCTTGTTTACACCAACAAAAAGAGGTCTCAAATTGCCTATATTTAGCAGAATATCATTCACTAAAAATTTGACGTCACGCCGCTGCTTACCAATAGCATGCATAAATGCGATACCGTCCAATCCTCCCAAAGGATGATTGGATGCAAAAATTACAGGATCCGATGCTGGAATATTTTCCGCACCGTATAAATTGACCTTTACATCCAGATCATTGATCAGAGCATCAACAAAATCCAATCCCTGAAGATCCGCAAAGCGCGTCATAATATCATTTATCTCATCTTCATGAATTGTCCTTTTTAAATAATTCATTAAAAAAGACGGAATCCATTTAGCAAGCCCCGCGTTCTTTTTGTGAATAACTTCACGTATATCAATAAATTTTTTATTCTCGCTTGTGGTCATCAATCCTATTTTTCTGATTAGAAATTACATCCTTAGAAAGGCTTCTAACCAAGCCTTTCTCAATTAGCTGACAAAAATAATAACAGAACGGTAATAAAAGTACAATTTTAAACTTTAAAAATGTACTTATTTGCAATTATGCAATCTGTCCTTTTGCCTGAGTTTTTGAAGTGCTACAGCGACTCAAAGAATTAAGCAGAAATCTCATCCTGAAAATTTCTTTTGACCTAGTTTTTTTATTAAGTTTGGATATGCTAATAGGTCAATTTCTTTCAAACGCAGATTTCAGCATTCAAAATGCTGATTCAATACAACAGGCGCTCGAAAAGCTCCAGGATATGCTTTGTAAAGAATTAATTGTTTTAAATGGAGACGAATATATTGGCTTAGTCAATGAAACCATTTTATTGGAAGCCGAAGACGAGGAGGCATTGCTTTCTTCCATCCCCATAAATACAGTTCCAATACAGTTAAAGTTTAATCAACATCCTTATGATGCCCTGGTGATGATGACTGTGTACAATAGCACAATTATTCCTATTTTGGACCAGGACAACAAATATATTGGAGTTTGTACGCAGTTAGATATTTTAAAAGCAATCAGTTTGATTCAATCACAAAATGAATCGGGCGCAATTATTGTCTTAGCAATCGGACTACATGATTTTTCATTGTCTCAAATTGCGCATCTCGTGGAAAGTGATAATTGCAGAATTCTCAATTGTGCTACCAAAATAAATTTGGACAACGAAAATATTGAAGTTACGCTAAAAATAGACAAATCAAATATTGGCGCCTTGCTCAATTCATTTCTGCGGCATAACTACTTAATTTTGGAAACTCACAATACGATTGCTGCCTTCGATGACACTGCCGACCGCTATCAGCAGCTCATGAATTACATCAACATATAATTAGAATTATTTTTTTCTCATCTTTGCCCCATTAAAATTGAAAACAATATGAGAATCGCAATATATGGAAGAGAGTTTCAACCCTCTGTTATAACACATGTGAAACACTTATTTGAATATCTTGTTGATAAAAATATTGAAATTTGGGTGTATGAACCATTTCATAAATTTCTCATCACACAGTTTGAATGTGATTTTAACTTCTCCACATACACTACGTACCAAGAAATTAAAGGCTGTATCGACATTATGCTGAGTTTGGGTGGTGATGGAACAATGTTGTCTGCCGTTTCACTAATAAAAGATTCTGGAATTCCAATCGCTGGAATGAATTTTGGTCGACTAGGTTTCTTAGCTTCAATCAATAAAAATGATTTTGAAGACTCTTTGGATGACATTCTTAACCAGCGTTATAGTGTACAAAAGCGCGTATTGCTTTCTGTCGAATCCGAGCAGACAAATTTGTTCCAAGGTAATCACTACGCACTGAACGATATTACGGTATTTCGTTACGATAGCTCGGCTATGATTACCGTAAATGCCCGCATTAACGGTGAATGGCTTAATTCATATTGGGCTGATGGACTGATTATCGCTACACCTACCGGCTCCACGGCGTATTCTCTGAGTTGTGGCGGGCCTATTATTATGCCCGAAAGCGGTAATTTCGTGATTACCCCTATTTCACCTCACAATCTCAATGTTAGACCGATTGTCATTTCCAATCAGTTTACCCTAGAGTTAGAAATAGAAAGCCGTAGCAATCAATATATTCTGAGCTGTGATTCGAAAAATGAGTCTATTGATACATCCGTAAAATTAACGATTAAGCAGGCTCCATTTACGATTAATCTTATTAGACTTCCCCATGAAAGCTTTTTCAGCACATTGCGAGAAAAATTACTTTGGGGGATTGATGTCAGGAACTACTAAGCTATTGCTAGGTTCAAACTAGCTTGCGCTAGTTGAAAAAAAGCACCAAAACTGATTGCCCAAGATATTTCAATTAATCTTTATATATATTGTACTTCTGAATTTCCAATTAAAAATCGATATTTGGAAGAAATAAAGGACGGTAGAATGATCAAATTCCGATTAGAAATCCGCATGAAATCATTCATTCGATGAAAAGTTAATAAACACTAATCATTGATAGGAATACAGAAAACCGAGAATAGGTTTTAAGACGCCGAAACAGCATGACCGGCTAAGGTGTTAATTTTATTGAAAACAGCAAAAATGAGTTTTTTAGATCAGATAGATAATATTAAGTTGCCACAGCATATCGCCATCATCATGGATGGAAATGGCCGCTGGGCAAAACAGAAAGGAAAACTTCGTGTTTTTGGGCACCAAAATGGCGTAAAAGCAGTGAGAGAAGCTTTAGAGGGATGTGTACAAGCCAATATTAAATTTCTGACACTTTATGCATTTTCTGCAGAAAACTGGAATAGACCTAAACTTGAAGTAATGGCTCTTATGGAGCTATTGGTTTCTTCACTCAAAAAAGAAATCAAAACTTTTCAGGAAAATGGGGTTCGCTTGAACGTCATTGGCGACATTAGCAAACTACCTTCACATGCACAAAAAAAGCTTCAAGAGACCATAGCAGCGACGAAAGAAAATAAACACTGTACGTTGACGCTAGCATTGAGCTACAGTTCCCGCCAAGAGATCGTGGATGCTACTCGAAATCTAGCACAACAAGTAAAAGATGGACTACTCACTATAGATGAAATTGACGATGACTTATTTGCTTCAAACCTCTATACGCAAAACCTTCCAGACCCTGATCTGCTCATACGCACAAGTGGAGAATTGAGAATTAGCAACTTTTTACTTTGGCAAATTGCTTACTCAGAACTGTGCTTCTTAGATAAGATGTGGCCTGAGTTTACTAAAGAGGATTTATACAAATCGATTGTAGACTACCAACAACGAGAAAGAAGGTTTGGAAAAACAAGTGAGCAGTTATAAATGATTTTATTAAATTTGTCCACTGATTTGAAGAAAACAAGCTGGTTAAATTTTCTTAATTAACAAAAATTAACAAACGATTGGTGTACTTTAGCGCCAATAATTATAGATAAATGAAGCGTATACTACCCGTAATACTATTTTTTGGTCTCTCATCAATGCAACTCGTCTACGGACAGGACAAAGGTGCGTTCAATTTAAATGACCCAGAAAAAATCAGCTATCTCAATCCTAAAAACTATGTAATTAGTGCAATTGATATAACTGGAACACAATTTTTAGATAAAAATGTATTAATTACCATATCTAAATTGTCGGTAGGTCAATATTTGGAAGTTCCAAGTGAGGCAACTGCAAAAGTAGTGAAGGATATGATGGCTCAAGGCCTCTTTGATGATGTCGAATTATGGGCAGATAAAATTGAAGGTGAAAATATATTTTTAACCATTCGTGTAGTAGAACGTCCCCGTTTAACTCGAATTGACATCAATGGCTTAAGTAAAAGTCAAACCGAAGAAGTCCGCAAACGTTTAAATAGCAACACAGGCAAAATTGTCAATGAAAATTTGATGAATACTACGCGTGCTACCATTCAGCGTTTTCTGAAAGAAAAAGCCTATTTATATCCAGAGATTACGTTGAAGACGGTAAAAGACTCGGCACAGGCTAATAATGAAATACTTATTGCCGATGTAGATAAAAAACATAAGGTTAGAGTCAAAAAAATGACTTTTACGGGAAATGAGCATTTCTCTCAGAAAGAGTTGAGAAAAATGGCCAAACCTATCAAACAAAAAATGTGGTACCGTATTTTTGGCCCAGGAAAATTCAAGGAAGAAAAATACAAAGAAGGTAAAGAAAACCTGATCAAAAAAATGGCTGACAAAGGATATCGTGATGCGACTATCCTAAAAGATACTGTTATTCGTGAGGGTGAGAAAAATGTGTTGGTGAATTTTGACATTTACGAAGGTCCTAAATATTATGTAGGTAATATTGTCTGGACAGGTAACGCTAAATATTCTGATACCTTACTTAACAAAATTTTAGGGATCAAACGTGGCGATGTATTTTCAGAAGAAAAATTAACCGCAAAATTGATGGGCCCCACAAAAAATAGTGATGACATCTCTTCCATCTATATGAACGATGGTTATCTTACTTTTTCGGTAGACCCAGAACAAACCCGTATTTACAACGACACGATCGATTTGAATTTGCGCGTCTATGAGGGGGCTCAATATACGATCAACAATGTTATTGTCAAAGGTAATGATGTTACCAATGACCGTGTTGTATTACGTTCAATTTACACAAAACCAGGTCAAAAGTTCTCAAAAGAACAAATTATGCGGAGTGTGCGCGAAATTGCGCAGCTGGGAAATTTTGATGAACAAAAAACCAATCCGGTACCCACCAATTTAAACTATGCAGAGGGTACGGTGGACATCGTATATAACGTAACAGAAAAACCTTCGGATCAGGTAGAACTTTCTGGTGGTTATGGTGCAGGTCAGATTATCGGAACCTTAGGTTTAACCTTCAATAACTTCTCTACCAGCAATTTCTTTGACAAAAGTTCATGGAAACCGTTGCCACGTGGGGATGGGCAGAAATTGAGTGTACGTGGTCAAACTTCGGGCAAACGCTATCAATCGTATAGCTTCTCGTTCTCAGAACCTTGGCTAGGTGGCAAAAAACCAATTTATTTTGGTTTGAGTGCCTATACGTCAAGCTCATCGTATGGAGGGTTTAACTACTATACTGGCGAACAAATTGTAAAAGATTCAGAGTTAAACCGCATCTGGATGACAGGTGTTACGGCTACTTTAGGTAAACGCTTGCAATGGCCAGACAACTGGTTCCAGGCAAATACTTCTCTGTCATTCCAGCGCTATAAGCTACAAAACTATGGAAATTACTTCCTGTTTGATAATGGTACAGCCTATAATATCAACTTGACACAGGAATTCAGCCGCAACTCAATCGATGCTCCTATCTATCCTACTTCGGGCTCGAACATCAAATTTTCGGTGCAATTGACCCCTCCATATTCATTGTTCAATAACATTGACTATAAAAATGGTTCCGCACAAGAACGCTACCGTTGGACTGAATATCACAAATGGAAATTTGATTCGCAGTGGTATGCAAAAATTGTTGGTAAACTTGTTTTCAAAGCACAAGCACAATTTGGTTTCTTGGGTAAATATTCGAGCAAAACTGAAATATCAACTTTCGAGCGTTTCAAAGTGGGTGGCGACGGTATGCAAGGGTTTGATTACTTACAAGGGTCGGAAATTGTTGCATTACGTGGTTATGCAAATGGCGTAATCATTCCTGAAGGGACACAAAATGTGAATGTAGCACGAAATTCAGGTAGTCCAATTTATACAAAATATCAAATGGAGTTACGTCATCCAGTTATGTTAAATGACCAAGCGACTGTTTACGTCTTGGCATTTGCTGAAGCTGCAAATACGTGGAACAAGTTCACCGAATATAATCCATTTAAAGTACGCCGCTCTGCGGGTGTAGGTGCTCGAATCTTCTTACCTATCTTTGGTATGTTGGGAATAGACTATGGACATGCATTCGATCCTATTCCTGGTTTGCCGAGCAGTACATGGAAACAAAACTTTACATTTAGTATCATGCAAAATATGGGCGGTTTCTAGTTCTTGTTGATTCCAAGCTATTGGGACATAAAGTTTAAAAAAGCTATCGCAAGAAATTGTAGATAGCTTTTTTGCTTTAAAACGTTTTCCTCAAAATCATGCCTTGCGTTAGCACTAAAAAGAAAACCATGCCGACATTGGGAGAACAATGATCGGTCGATTGGCCAACAAGTTAAATAGTGTTAAACCTGACAAATATCTATTAGATTGCTTCTTTTTTCTTATTTTTGAGCGTTAAATTTACGTAGAACGATTTTATCGAATTAAACTTTTGGAATTATCAAAAGTCATAAGGTAAATTAGTGTTAAACAATTAAACGTATAGTCTATAAAAACTTACAGGAAATATGAAAAAATTATTGTTAGTTATAGCTTTTGTAGTCGTTAGTGCTACAGCGACATTTGCCCAACAAATTGCATATGCTGATTCAGAATATATCTTAAAACATATTCCTGAATATACAACTGCGCAAAAGCAGCTGGATGATCTGTCTAAACAATGGCAAGAAGAAGTTGATCAGAAGTATGCGGAAATCGAAAAGCTCTATCAGGCGTATCAAAAAGATCAAGTTTTACTTAATGAAGACATGCGCCGCCGCCGTGAGGATGAAATCGTAACAAGAGAAAAAGAAGTAAAAGACTATCAAAAACAAAAGTTTGGATTTGAAGGCGACCTCTTTAAAAGAAGGGCACAATTAATGAAGCCTATTCAAGATCGTGTAGCAAAAGCTATCCAAGAAGTCGCTACTGCACAGGGTGTAGATTTTATTATGGATAAAGGTAATGAGTCAACTTTTCTTTATGCTAATCCAAAATTGAATAAAAGTAATGATGTCATTACAAAATTAGGGTATAAACCTAATCCTAGTCTTGCAAACTAAGCTGGAGTTTATTATCATTGTGAACACAAATAATATTAATAGTAATTAATTAAAAAACTAAAAGATTGCCATAGTGATGGCTCATTAGATTAAAATGAAAAGCATGAAAAATTTATTAAAGGGTGCGGTTGCTTTAGTGGCAGTATTTTTCTCAACTCAATTTGCAAATGCGCAACAAAAGATTGGTCATATCAACTTTGCAGAAATTATTCAATCTACATCTGAATTTAAAGCGGCTGAAGGGCAATTGAAAACATTGAGTGATGGTAAAACCAAAGAAATTCAAGATATGGTTACCATCTATCAAACAAAACAAAAAGATGCAAACGATAAATTGCGTAACAGAAGTGAAGCAAATAAAGAAACAGTTGATCCAGAAATCAACAAAATAGGTCAAGAATTGCAAGATATTCAAGCTCGTATTCAGACAGCTCAGCAAGCTGCTCAAGAAGACCTAAATAAAAAAGAAGAAGAATTAATTGCTCCAATCCATAGAAAAGTTGGCGAAGCTGTAAATGCTGTTTCTAAAGAAAAAGGTATGGCTTATGTATTTGATATTTCAAGTACAAATATACCTTACTTCCAAGGTGGAGAAGATTTAACTGCTGCTGTAAAGACTAAATTAGGTATTTCAGCAACGGCAGCTCCTGCTGCTGCTCCAGCAAGAAAATAAGTTAGTATATAACTTGATACATAAAAAAGGGATCATCTGTATGGATGATCCTTTTTTTATGTAAACTCCATTTCAATAAATCAAACCCAATTTTATTGTAATAGATCGTACAATTCCTCCAACATAGCTTTCCCTTGAGCCTAAAGAATACGATAAACTAAAAATCTCATACTTGATTTTCTTGCATTTACCAGCTAAATTTTGGATATTGTTCCAGAAAAACAAACATATCTACCCTAATGAAAACTTCGTGGTCCCAAATTTGTTCTTTAACAGACGAATAAGAGGTGCCCAAGAATGCTTCTTCGTTAATTTGATTTTATTCGCATGAAAAAGAAAGTAATTGAGGATAATCCTAAAAAAGAAAGAAAGGTGACTTCCGGTCCTATTCGTGACAAGGAACGCACCAAGGCTCGAATGATTGCAGCTGTCGGAAAGGTAATTCAGAAAAAAGGATATCACGCATTGAACGGGCCTAATATTGCTTTGGAATGTGGGCTGAACAAAGCACTAATATGGAATTATTTTGGTGGTCTTGATCAACTCGTGGAAGCTTACATGGCACAAAAAGACTTTTGGCAAATCGGAGATAAGGGAGTCTTAGAGCAAATGATCTCGAATCCGAGCTCCATCACTATCTCCTCGCTAGAAGAATTACTTAAATCTCAGTTTAACACCTTTTTAAAGGATAAAACGAAACAAAAAGTCATTCATTGGGGATTAGGCGAAAAGACAAAAGCGTTAAAAAACATCGCCGAAAGAAGAGAAATGCTTGGTGAAGAATTGTTTAAACACATAGACTCTAAGTTCGAAAATTCGGAAAACGACCTCCGGGCAACATTTGCTATTCTGTTGAGTTCCATTAACTATATGAGCCTACAAGCGAAATCTACAGGCAGTACTTTTTTTGGTATCGATATCAATACCGAAGCAGGGAAACAACGGATTGAAAAAACCGTGCGCAAAATTTTAGAGCAGACCTTCGCTGATGTCCAGCTATAGACTAATTGGGTATAAATAAAGAAAACGTCCAAAGAGAATTACCATTTTTGGACGTTTTTCATTAGCACCCATAATCCTCATTTAAAATTTCAATAAAATATTGCTATATCTCCATTTTTGATTTATTTTTACTATGTTAGCATAACAAATAGTATATTTGTTTATAACCAAGATTCAAACATATGATAGGTCAACTAATATTTGCAGTTTGTTTCGCTGTAGCATTATTCCTTTTTAGCAAAAATGCACAACAGATTTATCGGAACATCAAGCTGGGCCGCCCAGCGGATCGTTCGGATAAACCTGCAGAGCGTTGGAAGATGATGCTCCTTGTCGCCTTTGGACAAAAAAAAATGTTCAAGCGAATTTTTCCTGCAGTCTTGCATTTATTCGTATACCTCGGCTTTGTTATCATCAACATTGAAATGTTGGAAATTATCATAGACGGGCTATTCGGCACACATCGGATCTTTTCATTTTTAGGAAGCTTTTATAATTTTTTAATCGGAGCATTTGAATGGCTCGCACTCGGCGTGCTGCTATCCTGTGTCATTTTCTTAATCAGGAGAAATATCGCTAAAGTAGCTCGTTTAAATAGCCTGGAATTGAAAAATTGGCCCAAGACGGATGCAAATATTATTTTAATCACAGAGATTCTTTTAATGTCGGCTTTTTTACTCATGAACGCTTCTGATCTTAAATTGCAGCTGTATGGCTATGCACATTTTACCTCTGTAGGTTCATTTCCAATAAGCCATTATCTCCTTCCCTACCTTCCAGCTTCGACAGATACATTATTTTTGATAGAACGGTTTTGCTGGTGGTTTCATATTCTTGGCGTACTTGCCTTCTTGAATTACCTACCCTATTCTAAACATCTTCATATTATTCTGGCTTTTCCAAACACTTATTTTTCGAATCTAAATGCCAAAGGTAAGCTATCTAATATGCCTGCTGTCACCAATGAGGTAAAAGCGATGCTTGATCCTAGTTTCACTCCACCTTCCACAGATGCAAATGCACGTTTTGGGGCCAAAGATGTACAGGATTTGACCTGGAAGAATTTATTGGATGCGTATACCTGTACTGAATGTGGGCGTTGTACATCTTCTTGCCCCGCAAATATGACAGGAAAGCTGCTATCGCCACGAAAAATAATGATGGACACACGGGATCGACTAAGTGAAGTCGGCACCAATATCAAAACAAACGGGAGCTTTCAAGATGACGGGAAATCTTTAATTGATACGTATATCAGCCGAGAAGAATTATGGGCCTGTACGAGCTGCAATGCTTGTGTAGAACAGTGTCCCGTCAATATTAATCCCCTTGAAATTATTATTGAACTTCGTCGCTTTGCTATTATGGAAGAATCACAAGCTCCTTCGAGTATTAATAATATGTTTGGAAATATTGAGAACAACGGCGCACCATGGAAATATGCACAACTGGACCGCGCTATTTGGACTCAACAAAAATAGTTTTATGATGGACAATGAATTAAAAGTTCCGACAGTCGCAGAACTGTTGGCTAAAGGAGAAACTCCAGATATACTATTTTGGGTTGGCTGTGCTGGCAGCTTTGATGAACGTGCACAAAAAATTACACGCGATATCTGCAAAATATTAGCACATGTTGGTTTAAAATATGCCATCTTAGGTACAGAAGAAACGTGTACCGGAGATCCGGCTAAAAGAAGTGGAAACGAATTTCTATTTCAAATGCAGGCCATGATGAACATCGAAGTACTAAATGGTTATGAAATTAAGAAAATAGTTACTGCCTGTCCCCACTGTTTCAATACATTGAAGAATGAATATCCTTCGCTAGGTGGAAACTATGAGGTCATTCACCATACACAATTAATCCAAAGTCTGATCGATGAAGGAAAATTGAAACCAGCTGACAACAATGTATTCAAAGGAAAAAAAATAACCTACCATGACCCGTGCTACCTTGGCCGTGCAAATGAAGTGTATGAAGCACCAAGAAAGGTATTGGAAAGCCTGGATGCCCAGTTGATTGAACTAAAGCGCTGTAAGAGCAACGGGCTCTGTTGTGGAGCAGGAGGCGGTCAGATGTTTAAAGAACCAGAACCAGGGGTAAAAGACATTAATATAGAACGCATTGAAGAAGTCATTGATGCGCAGCCTGATGTTCTTGCTGCAGCATGTCCTTTCTGTATGACTATGTTAAAAGATGGCGTAAAGATCAAAGAAAAAGAATCAGCGATTGAAGTGTTAGATATAGCAGAAATCACTGCACGGGCAAATCACTTGTAAATATATTGCCATACAAATTAAAAGAGGCCCGATCATACGATCGGGCCTTTTGTGTAGGGAGAAGAATATCTCCTTTTCACGAGTAAATTAGGGGAATCCCAAAGCCGGTTAAAATATAGGGGACTCCCCCGAATCGAAGGTCAGCGCTGTATTTTTGCTGACCAAACGACTCTAACATCTAGCCATAACAAAGATACACCCAATCGGTCGATCAATTGTTGTTCATTTCGTTGAAAATGTTGTTCAAAACTTGCCATTTATAAAAAAATGATCTGGATTAATAGCTATTCAACTTATTAATGGGCACTAAAGCTCTTTAATCTGGTCATAATTTCTATAGGGCTATCTGAAACAAAATTCAATTAGGCCACATTTTTCGGATGTTTTATACGTAAGGAACGCCCGTTCTGAATGTGGAAACACAACAGCATACTTACTGTGCTGGATTAAGCAAAGCGCTTTTATACGACTTTTAAAGTTTGGTTTTAAGGTCTTTGAACTAAAAATGCCCGAATCAAATGATCGGGCATTTTATCAAGAATAGAATCGATGCGCCCCTACAATTATTTACAAGGAGCTGTTCAGCATATAATTACCAAATGATTCAATCTAATCTGCTTTTTTCTAATAGGCTATTGAAAAAAACGATCTATTTTAGTAACGAATGTTGTCTAAACTTCATCTCTCTCAATCCACTTCGGAACCATTGGTGCCTCATACTGTTGCATCTTTTCAATCAGCTCCTCAATCGTATCAGCAACCAATAGCATCGCTCTATTTTCCGATTTAAGAAGCCCCTCTTCTACCATGTGATTCACAAATTGAATTAAATGATTATAAAATCCATTAATATTTAACAAACCAACGGGCTTTTTATGTAAACCCAACTGCCCCCATGTTATCATTTCAAAAAGCTCTTCCAACGTACCAAAACCTCCTGGCAGAGCAATAACCCCTTCCGCATACTCATTCATAATCCGTTTACGGTCGTGCATGGTATCTACAGTAATCAGTTTTGTTACTCCCGTATGCTCTCTTTCCTTCGAATTTAAAAAGTCAGGAATAACTCCGATTACCTCACCTCCCTGAGCGAGAGCTCCGTTCGCAACAGCACCCATTAAGCCAACGCGTCCACCACCATAAACTAAACGAATACCAGATTTAGCCAAAACCTGACCAACATGGGCAGCCTGTACTTCATAAATTGGCGAATTACCTAAACTGGAAGCACAAAAAACTACAATACTTTTAACTTTATTCATATACAAGTATAGCTAAAAAACTAACGGATCAACTTTATTTTTCATATGGTCTTACACAAAATTAAAACACCCACACTCCATTCAACTTCGAAATTACGCCTCATCAATATCACCTTATTCGCAAAAATTATCTCCTATTTTAGAACAAAGGAGTATAAATGTAAAAAAAACATTTAAAATAAGTAACACATTTAATATCTTTGATTTACCGTTCCTCTTACATAATTGCTAACCAGACAAGCTCATCAGATCTTGTAAAAAACACACGATAATTTCATTCGATATGATTTTAAAAAACAAATTTTTCCACAGCGTTCTTGCAAGTTTATTTAGTTTGGCGCTTTACGCCCAAACAACACCCCGATTAAATTATTTCGATTTAAGGGAGGTAAGGTTATTGCCTGGTTTTTTTAAACATGCAGAAGATCTAGACATCAATTATTTATTGGAAATGGATCCAGATCGACTACTAGCTCCCTTTTTGCGTGAAGCCAGTTTACCACTCACAAAAGAATCTTATACCAATTGGGAAAATACGGGATTAGATGGACATATTGGCGGGCACTATTTATCCGCTCTAGCATATATGTATGCTTCTACAGGAGATCGTCGTATCAAGGAACGCCTTGATTATATGCTCGACAACTTGAAACGATGTCAAGATGCAAACGGAAATGGGTATATTGGTGGTGTACCTGGTGGTCAAGTTATTTGGGCGGAAGTTCAACAAGGCAAGATCAATGCTGGTAGCTTCAACCTGAATGGGAAATGGGTGCCGCTATACAATATACACAAAACCTATGCGGGTCTACGGGATGCCTATGTTTTGACCGGAAATGAATCTGCTAAAAAGATGCTTATTAAAATGACAGATTGGGCACTTAAGCTGGTTAGTCAGCTTTCAGAAGCCCAAATACAGGATATGCTAAGGAGTGAACACGGTGGCCTAAATGAAACCTTCGCAGATGTCGCTGCTATTACCCAAAATAGCGCTTATCTCGAACTTGCCCGCAAATTCAGCCATAAATCCATTCTCGATCCTCTTTTGCAGCGTGAAGACCATTTAACAGGACTTCATGCGAATACACAGATTCCAAAAGTTCTGGGTTTCAAACGTATAGCTGACCTTTCTCATGACGAAAAATGGGCGGAAGCCGTTAGGTATTTTTGGGACAACGTTGTTGAACAGCGCTCCATTTCCATTGGTGGAAATAGTGTGAGTGAACATTTTAATCCGACAGATGATTTTTCAAAGATGATCCACAGCATCGAGGGCCCCGAAACCTGTAATACATACAATATGTTACGCCTCACAAAAATGCTATACCAAACTGATCCGCAGGGCAAATATCTCGACTTTTATGAACGCGCTCTTTACAATCATATTCTATCGACACAACACCCCGAACATGGTGGATTAGTGTACTTCACACAGATCCGTCCGGGACATTATCGCGTTTATTCACAGACACAGACAAGTATGTGGTGCTGTGTTGGGTCAGGTATGGAAAATCACGCCAAATATGGTGAAATGATCTATGCCCATCGTAACAATGATTTATATGTCAATCTCTACATTCCTTCACGCCTAGACTGGAAGGAGCAAAATATGGAAGTTATTCAAGAAACAAAATTTCCAACAGAAGCAAACACAAACATACGAATCAATCCCAAAAAGCCGACTTCATTCAGCCTGTTTATTCGTAAACCGGGCTGGTTAAACACTAATCCGAAGGTGTCTGTCAATGGTAAGCGCTACGAAAATTTCCAGTTGACGAATGAGCATATCGAAATCAAACGAACATGGCGAGAAGGTGATATCGTTAGCGTAGAACTGCCTATGGAGATACATACTGAACAATTACCCGATAAGAGTAACTATTACAGTATTTTATATGGACCTATTGTTCTGGGAGCTCGCACAGGACAGGAAAACCTCACCGGACTGCAGGCAGATGATAGCCGAATGGGACACATCGCATCAGGAAAACAAATCCCTTTACATGATCTTCCAATCCTTAAGGCTGGGCCTAATAATATTCCAGCTCTTATAAAACCTATAGCATCCAAACCTTTGCATTTTACACTCTCGGATCTCTATATCGGAAAAGAAAGTCTTCAAATGGAACTCGAACCTTTTTTTGGTATTCATGATTCTCGCTATATGATCTATTGGCCTCAAGGTACAGCGAAAGAATTACAGGAATTACAAGATAAAATGAGTAGAGACGAAATAGAAAGTTTGGCCCTTAATGCCAAAACGGTCGATAAAGTAGTGGCTGGTGAACAGCAACCAGAATCAGATCACTTTTTTCGCGAGGAAGGTAGCAATGCAGGAGCATTCGGCGATACGCGATGGCGAGATACAAAAAGCTGGTTTAGTTATACGATGAAAATAACACCCGAGACTAAACTGGTAGCAATCAAATTGCTGGCAGATAGCTCGCCTCGGGTAACTGAAGTTATGATCAATGGTAAAACCATAAGTACATTGGAAGACAAGGATGAGAAGACAATTATTAAGACAATACGATTACCTCTTCCTCAAGATGCTATAGATAAGACGAAAATAGAACTGAAAATTAAGGCCGGGACAGCATCAACAAGTCACAAGATCTTAGAAGTCCGAACCCTTCTGCCTGATTAAAGGAAGCTTCCCCAAAGCTTCCTTTAATCACCAGAGACGTGCTTGTGGCTATTTCCCTATTAAAACAGCAGCACCTTCGGGCTGTAATGTCAATTTTATTGTTTTAGCCTTAGAAAGTCGGATCTGTTTTTGTTCAGATTCACGCGCTGTATTGTCTTCGATCAGCTGTACCGTATCTGTGCTCAACATAGGTAATGTTAACGAAATAGTTTTTTCCTTACCCGCTGCGTTGATAGCAGCTATATACCACGTATCCGCCTTCCTGCGGGCAAGTACAACATATTTACCTGGATAACCATCGATAAAAGTTGTCTCATCCCAGAGTGTTGGAACCTGCTTCATAAAATCAATTACATGGATTGGCATATCCTGTAAGTTATTCGGTGTCAAACCAAAATTTTGAACCGGATTTTGAAATAAAACAGCGGTTGCTATTTGGAAAGTTTCCGTTGTCTTGCGGATAGTACCACCATTATTTTCGCGGTTATGGCGTTTGTTTAACAAAACCGGACCAAAGTCCATGGCGGCAACCGAGTTGCGGATAAAAGGATGCAATGTCGCATTAAAAGCTTCCATATCATTTGCATGCTGTGTGAAAATTAAGTTTTCAGAAGCCAATACAGCTTCGCTACCCGCAAAATTCGGGTACATTCGCTCCCACCCTCTAGGTAAAGTACATCCGTGAAATATAACGGTTAATCCATAATCATTAGCATCCGAAAGAATATCCTCGTATAGCTTAAGTGTTTCCTGTTTATCACCCCCAAAAAAGTCGACTTTAATGCCTTTAATCCCCACTTGCTGCATCCATTGCATCTCCGCCTTACGTGCGATGGATGTATTCATTTTATTTTTAGGTGTTTGTGGTGCATCGTTCCAATATCCATTTGAGTTGTACCACAAGCAAATACCTACTTCGCGTTCTTTTCCATAAGCAACCAGTTGTTTAATTTTGGCCTGACCAATCTTTGTATCCCACCAATTGTCTATTAAAACAAATTCGTAACCCATTGCAGATGAAAGGTCTATAAACTTCTTTTGGTCTTCAAAAGTAATACTACCGTCTTGCCATTCCAACCAGCTCCATGTCGCCCGTCCGAATTCGTATTGCTTCGAAGGCTTATACTGAGGTTCGACGACATCGAAGGGAATGGTGGTTTCGACAATAGGTTTTAAATTACTTCCAACAGTTAGTGTTCGCCAAGGTGTATAACCAGGTAATGAAATCGTGGGAGCCGCCCGTCCAATCCCATTATTTTCCCCATCTTCTGGAAAAGCTATCTTGTAAAGGCCATCCTTCGTTCCCTCACTTAATTTAGATCCACAATACGCACTTGATACGCCAGTTTCTGAGACAAGTACCCATCCGCGATCTCCGACATGAAAGAGTGCTGGGAAAGTGAAGCCCACACCATATTTTGAAGGAAGTCCCAGATGCTGATCTGCTTCATACTCCTCTTCATAACTTGGTTTTGTCTTCATCCAACCGATCATCGGAGGAGCCTGAGCTGTCAAAAATGTCGTTGTAAATATCGGAAATTTAAATCCACTCTCTTCTTTTATCAAGGCCAAGTTGGCCGGCTCCCCCATCTGAGGCACATAGTATCTGAACGCAATATTGTTATTGCTTACTCTAAAAGTGACCTCTATCTGCTGCTTTGAAGGATTCTCTAAGCGGTAAAGCAGCTCATTTGCCTGATACGTGACCTGACTGCGCTTTATTTTTAATTCGTTATAATTACTGGAGATTTCTGACCTCTTTTCCGCTATTGGACGCAGACTATCAATTAAATTAATCGTACTGCTTTGGAGTCCAAGCGGTGAAGCTTCCAACATAGTCTTTCCACCCAATTCAACTTCATAAAAGAGATTGCCATTTCTGAGATTCAGTTTAACGGTCAAAGCACCATCCGGACTAGATACCGATGTCTGTTGTGCTAAAGCAACTGTGCTGGTTAATGACACCACACACAATAAAATGCACCGCTTCACTGATGATCGTCTAAAAAGGTGCCTATAAATATTATTAAACATAGATTTATTAAATTGTAGGTCTGTTATTATGCTAAAGATAAGCTTTTTATTTATAAATGTACAACCAACACTTATTATCGAATAGTTCCTTTCCACACTAACTAGTACCACTACGAGTAACAAATGATTGTTATGGATAGAAATGTCGTCATAATGGCTTTTTCTTATCCTATGGCAAGTTATAAAAAACAAAAATGCATTATAATTGTAAAGAAGTAGTGACATTTATTTTTAATCTTAAAACTTGTTAACTTATGAATCTAATTATGAACGTGATAGCAATTGCCAGTGTAGCAACTGCTTCCTTAGCGCCCTCACGAGCTGAACTCCCCTCATTGGTCATTCAGAACCATCGAAGCGTTGCTTTTTTACAAGAAAGACAGACTTTAAAAGATGAGTACCTCGGAACCGACTCGCTACTGCAATACTTTAACCAGACAAGTGCAGAACTTGAAAGACAAGTTGCTGGATTAAGCGAAGCCCAACTTCAGTTTAAGCCTGCATCCGACAAATGGTCTATCAGCCAATGTCTTGAGCATATTATCCGCTCGGAACGGATGATATTTGACATGGCGAAGAAGGGCCTAAATCAAGATCCCCAACCTGAAAGAAGGAATGAAATCAAATTGACAGATGAAAATCTCAAGAATGCCCTCACTGACCGGAGCCAAAAATATCAAGCGCCTAAGGAACTTCAGCCAGAAGGGATTTATAAAAATGTAAGAACTGCACTCACTGATTTCAATGCAGCTCGCCAACCCGTGCTTGATTATATTAAAAAGGCTGATGTAGAAGACCTCAGGAATCATGTCAGCGATTCTCCGACTGGTCCCATTGATGGTTACCAAGCTTTGATGTTTATTGCCGGACACTGTGCACGTCATACCAAACAGATCGCAGAAATAAAAGCAGATCCAAACTTTCCTAAAAAATAGAAAATGAAGAAACTAACTTATCAAATTAAGATTAATGCTCCTGTCTCACGTGTTTTTAAAACAATGCTCGATAAAGAAACCTATAAACAGTGGACAAGCGCATTCAATCCAAGCTCTGATTTCGAAGGTATTTGGGAGCAGGGCCAAAAAATTAATTTCATCGGAGTCAATGAACATGGTGAGAAAGAAGGGATGATCGCTGAGATTGCAGAATATATTCCCAATGCATTTGTATCGATCAGGCATTTGGGAATCTTGAATAAGGGTCAAGAAATATTATCGGGTCCCGCTGTCGAGGATTGGGCCGGCGCACTGGAAAATTATTTCTTTACCCCTATTGAAGGAAACACTGAATTGAAAGTAGAAGTAGATACGAACAACGACTTCATCGACTACTTTAATGAGGTTTGGCCGAATGCATTACAATGCTTGAAAAATCTGAGTGAAATGGAATAAAATAGTATCGCTACTTATTTCCTTTCTCTTTTTGTCTCGTTTACTTTTGTTTTTTAACCCTTATGTCAAATATATTGTAATACCGCAACGTGCTGTAATCCTGAAGACTCATAAAGTCATAGGTAAGAGGATAATTAAAACTATTTTCCGTTTGCTTTATATAGAGAAGCATATCACTAAGTGCTGTTTTGATGGCTTTTGCTCCTGTTGGATATTGAATAAAGCTGCTCTTTCCGCCACCACGGT
Organism: Sphingobacterium sp. 2149; assembly: GCF_031455655.1. Lineage (NCBI taxonomy): Bacteria > Pseudomonadati > Bacteroidota > Sphingobacteriia > Sphingobacteriales > Sphingobacteriaceae > Sphingobacterium > Sphingobacterium sp. 2149. The sequence continues at coordinate 155,422 of NZ_JAVDTD010000013.1, forward strand.
AGTAGAGCAGTAGCCTACTGCAATCAAGTACCTTTTTATCTAATTCATCCAGTGGTTTGTTATCCAATATTTTATCTATGGCTGTATTTAAGCTTACCCGTGTTGAATCCGTTTCTCCCATCAGAATCGTATGCGTACCGTAAGTTACTGAGGAGAGTACGTAAGGAGAATAACGGGCCTTGGTAAAAACGGCCACTTCAGAGTCTGGATAAGCATCATGATATTCCGTATAATCGATAAATAGGGTGAGTTTATTGACATTGCTTACCCGCAGTGTACTATTTGTTTTGTTAATTGTCGTTGAGTCGCCCCTCTTAACCAGCGACAATATTTTTTTTACATCTTTTGAGTTACCGAGATATCCTTGTATTTGGGCATAATCTTCAAAAGTACTGGAACTGAATATTATGCTGCTCACCTGTTTCGATTTTTCGAACTTATTTGCATAATTAAGGACATTATTATAACTAGGTTCAAAAAATCCCAAATCGACAGATGCATCGTTATGAGATAAAAAATGGAATTTTACTTTTTTTGCCTTAGATTCCAGGCTTTCCAAACGGGGACCTTCTATCGTATCCTTGAGGTGCCATATACCACCTAAGTAAACCTGCTCATCAATGTTGTCATCGGCAAAAAGTTCACTCATCTGTAACTGTACTTTCCGAATTTCGTACTTATCCTTTGGAAGAGTAGGTTCATTTTTCGTGGTATCTGTAGGTACCACCACAGGTGGTTCCACTTTCTGCTCGATTGGATCTTTGGTACAGCTAAGCCATACAAGTGTGCTGATAAGAAGCAAAAGATTTCTAGTAAGCATAATCGCGTTTTAATGGGCTAGTTCTACTATCGGTAAAAATAAACGATATGTATTTATTATCAGAAAAATTAAATTTAATAACCTAAGATAATGTTTATTTTATACAAATCCAACATATACCCAAACATTATTAAATTTTTGTCAAAATAACAACCTCTTAATTTTGCATATAGGATAAAGTATTGTGATGTTGTTAGAACAGCTGAATATTGAAATTATCGAAGAAGTAACGGATTTTTACGCATAAAAAAAGCAGACAAACTCAATTTAAAGAGTTGTCTGCTAAAGTGCCCAGGAGCAGATTCGAACTGCCACGCCCATACGAGCGCCACCCCCTCAAGATGGTGCGTCTACCAATTTCGCCACCTGGGCTTAGATCACCTTTGGTACCACAAAAATAAAGAATTTTCGGTCTTTTACAAGTCGAAAACACCTTTTTAAAGCATTATTTTACTAAATTCCTATTGATCAACGTTCTAATTACACCGTCAACAAGCCCAACTCTTGGTACGATGATTTGTTTAAGACGACCATGCTTCATAATCGTCAGGAAAATTTCACTCGCAGGAATGATTACGTCTGCACGATCTTCGTTTAAACCCAATAAAATTATACGCTCTTTTAGAGAAAATGACGATAAATGTTCATATACAGCTTTTAATTTGGCATAGGATAATGGCCTATCCAATTTTTCATTGGAAAGGCGCGCAAGCTTATTAATATTACCGCCTGTACCAATGCCAATCACCTGCTTATACATATGTGTATTACTTCGCACCCATTCTTTCAATTCATCCCAGGTTTCGGCCTTGTCCTGATTGTCCAGAATTCGTATTGTTCCTAAATTAAAAGACCGCGAGTTGACCAAAATGCCATTCGCAAACAACGACAATTCTGTACTACCACCGCCTACATCAATGTAAAGGTAAACTTTATCCTTTTCCATCTTATTATCCCAATGGCTATTGTAAATAATCTCGGCTTCTTTTGCACCTTCTATAATATCGATGTTTATACCGTTTTTCTTTACCTCAGCAACAATGTCAGCTCCATTCCTCGCATCACGCATAGCGGAAGTGGCGCAGGCTATATAATCTTCCACATGATATACGTCCATCAGTTCGCGAAATGCCTTCATTGTTTTCACTAAACTTTCTGCTTTCCGTGGTGATATTTCCTGATGAATAAAAGCATCATCCCCCAAACGAAGTGGAACACGTAGCAGTGTAGTTTTCTTAAAATTATATTGGTCTTTTTGTCCTATAATGTCAGCTATCAAAAGACGAACTGCATTGGAGCCTATATCTATTGCGGCGTATCTCACTTTATATATAATTTCATTAAATTATGCTAAAATAAACACAGTAATTAAAAACTATGTTATAAGAATGTTAAGTTATCATTAATTTAACAAATAACAAACGATTATTGCAGGGAGTTTGATCAGACTTAGCCATAAAAAAAGAGTATTCATTTACATGAATACTCCTTTCTTCATTTCTTTAGCCTACTGCTTAGTGGTGATGTTCTTCAACTTTACCACCGGCTAAGGTATAGATTTCTGTCACTTTTTTCAAAGATTCTTCCGAAACATGAATCACATCTTTATTCGTATTGTGCTCCTCATGCGATAATCTTGTATTGATCTCTCCTTGTTTTTCAACCACAAGTGCTAAAAATGCTTTATCGTTGAATGCGGATGTACTGTCTGAGCCTATTGACGCTGGGATCTGAAATGCAGGCACCCCGCGTTGGGCGTCGCCAACATGCAATTCCTTTGCTAGATTGTCCAATTCTGGTAACACGGCTGCGTATGCTTCTTTAATCTTAGCAGCTACATTTTTCACCTCAGCTGAAGTAGATTGTTTTGCTGCTACATCGGCAAGATTTACCAAGTAGCTTCCATTTTCGCCAACGAATTTAATCATTGCAAATGCATCACCATCTGCTAAGGATGCATTTGCATATTGACGCTGTCTATCTTCAGCTGTTTGTCCACAAGATGCAAATAATGTACCCGCACAAGCCGCAACAATAAATAACTTATTAATCTTCATATCAATTTTGTTAACTATACAAAAGTAGATAAAATATATGTTCTCCGAAACCCTATCCTTGAAAAGAAAGAAAAATTACGCAACATTTCTTCCCGCATTCACAACGCCAAAGATTGTACGCGCTATTAATTTCGAATAATCTTCACGTTGTGCATCCGTCAGCTGATCCGAATTCAATGCACGAATAGCAAAATGCTGTATAACCAATAAGGGCAGCACAATTCCTTCCCGCGCTAAAATAGACTCACGATCCACTGGATAATTTTCCATCAGTTTTGACGTTCCACTAAGTTTCAACAGGTATTCTTTGGTGATCTGATATTCGGCGTACAGTGATTTCCAAAAATCACCATAAATAGGATCGTCTTTCATGTAAGCGGTAATGTCAAAATTGGATTTTGTCATCGACATCATACAGTTATCGATCAATGTCTGGAAAAATCCCGAAGAAACATACAATTGCTGCACATCCTTCCAAAGGTTATTTTTTTCCGCCCATTGCAGTGCAGTTCCCACCCCATAAAATCCAGGGATATTTTGTTTCAGTTGGCTCCAAGAGGTCACAAAACTAATTGCGCGCAGATCTTCCAACCGCAACTCACGGCCTGAATTACGTTTAACAGGTCTACTTGAAATATTGATCGATGATAATGCTTTTAATGGCGACATGGTTTCCAAATACGGCAAAAATAATTCATTCGTACGTAGATCCATAAATTTATGGTGACTTAGCTCAGCCAGTTTGTCAATGATTTCCTGTTGATGTTTCGTTAATGTGTCGCCCACACGTTGTTTCAAGTCAGAAATAATTCCGGCATGCAACAATTGCTCAATATTAAATCGCGCTGTATCTAAAGAACCGTACTGACTACTGATGGTTTGTCCCTGAATCGTCAACTGAATATGATCATTTGCGATTTCTTTTCCCATAGATGCATAAAAACGTTGTGTTTTTCCTCCACCCCTGGCTGGCGGGCCACCACGACCGTCAAAAAATACCAGATCTACTTCATACTCGCGTGATATCGCTGTAAGTTCGATTTTAGCACGATAAATCGACCAATTCGCCATCAGGTACCCACCGTCTTTCGTGCTATCGGAATAGCCCAACATGATCGTCTGCTTATTTCCTCTTCGTTTTAAATGTGCTTTATACTCCTTATTACTGTACAAGGTTTTCATTACATCTGCGGCCCTAGTCAAGTCATCAACAGTCTCGAACAAAGGCACAAAATCTATCGTCAAAGCCTCTTTTTTCCATCCTGACCATAAAAATAGTTGACGGAGTCCCAAGATGTCACTGGCCTGTTGGCAATTACTAATGATAAAGCGTTGTGCTGCTCGCTCAGAACCCGAACGCTGGATATCTTTCAATAATTTTATCACTCCGGAAGTATCCTTCGTCAACGCATCAGCATCCTCTCCTACCGTCAAGTCAAGTTCTTTGAATTTTAACGCCTTTTGCTTATCGCTTTCGCTCAATGTTAGGTAATCCAATGGCATCCCGGTCTTCTCTTGGTTTTGCTGGATCAGATAATTGGTAGCCTCACGCAATATGCGGCTATCTTGTCGGATATCCAATGTGGTGAAAAAACAACCAAAAGTCATCACTTTGCGGAGTAAATCATCAACAATCTCAACGAAAAGACCATTGTGGTATTCCTCTAAAACATTTTTGATTGCTTTTAGATTAGCGATAATATTGTCGGTTTCGTCCACAGGATGATCAACTGGATTAAAGCTATTTTCGTAGAACAATGTTTGCAGATTTTCCATGTATTCTTCAACCCCACGAAAGGTGATCCGCCGCCTAACGATACGAAAATCCCTGTAATAACATCTAAATAAAATAGTACGTAATAGGGCTGCAACTTTCTTGGTGCTCTCAACACTTACGTTTGGATTACCATCACGGTCTCCTCCCGGCCAAAAGCCCAATTCGATCAATTGTTTCACTTCTTCTGTCTCTACATTCAGTTCATCATCAATGAACGACTGAATCTCCGAAGCGACTTTATAAAACACATTTTCCAAAAACCACGCTAAACTGGCAGCCTCATCTACTGGAGTCGGTTTATTTTTATTGATGAATGGCGTCTTACCCAATTGCTGCAGCAACAAGTGAATACTATGGATATCATTGGTTTTGATTGCATCAATTAGGTCGTTTATAATACCTAATACTGGCCCGGGATAAAACTGGGTAGGATGTGCAGTCAACACGAGACGTACAGAAAAATCCTTCAATTTAGAAACGATCTTACGGCGCATATCATCACTGCCTTCGGCATTCTTAATCAATGCTCCCAAAACGTTTTCATCATCGCCACGGCCGACCATCTGAAATGAAGAATCTTCGATCGCGTCAAATAAGACGACCTGACGCTCTATATATTGAACAAATCGAAACAACAAATCGATACGTTGCTCTTCCGAAGAAAATTCCTCATGCTGATCGAAGAAACTCTTTATGATCTCATCAGGAGTTAAATGCTGATCGACACCCTTTTCACATTGCTTTGCAAAAAATGGCAATAAAGTTCCGGTATCTTTAACACGTTGAAACGGCAATGTTAAAAACAAACTTTTGAAAAGCTCAAAGCGTGTCAATACCTCGTCCTGAAAGACGGCTTCATTTTTACTTTGCTTCATATTTAAATCTTTGAAAGTGGTCAAGAGAGTTTAGGTGACTCTTGAAATTCTGTAATATCTCTGAAATTACCCTATGCCTCCAAATATAATAATATTATATTTAAACATATAAAAAAATATAAATTGATCAAAAAAACAATTATATTATTATAAACATAATAACAAACACTATTGATATTGCCATCCTGAGTTCACCATCAATATTAAAAATTAAGCTTCTTCATCCGAAAGAGGGCTATAAATGAAATAGCGATTTACAGCGCTCATGGAGTAATATCGAAGAACAATTGTTTTTAATATGAAACGCAATTTATCTAAGTTTGTACTATACATTATGAAACAGACACAAGAAATAAAAAGTTTTTTCTACAGCCAATATTTTGCTGATGGACTCCGAATCACTATCGGATGTATCGTGCCTGTCCTTATATTTGCTACTTTCGGACAGTTTACCAATGGAACAATCGTTTCCTTGGGTGCCCTTCTAGTGGGCCTTTCCGATACACCGGGAGCCCCCAGCCACAGAAGGAAAGGGATGATTGCGGGAGCAATTTTGACTACGTTAACTTTTATTCTGACCAATTTAGTTAATCAAAATGTATATCTACTAGCAGTATTCATCGGCATGGCTTGCTTTATATTCGCCATGTTTGCGGTATTCAATAGCAGAGCTGCCAATGTCGGTCTCATGTGTATTCTGATGATGTTGATTCATGTACAGATTCACTACCCCATCGCCGAAGCCATCAACTATTTAGGCTTTTATACATTAGGAGGATTATGGTATATCGCCATCAGTCTTTCCATCACCCAGGTTCGTCCTTACCGGTTGGCTGAACAGGAACTATCCGAAACTATCCGTTATGTCGCAGATTACATCCGGCTGAAAGCTAATTTTTACGATGCCAAAATCGATAACGACAAAAATTACCTGAAGCTCATTGACAAACAAGTTGAAGTCAATCAGCATCAGGAAAACTTACGGGAAGTACTGTTTCAGAGTAAACGATCGATTAAAGATACCACGAAAGTGGGACGCTACCTAACACTCGTTTTCAACGATATCGTTGACCTCTTTGAGCAAAGTATGGCAGCGCATTATGATTATAACGCCATCAGTGAGCGCTTTGGCCCCACTGGAATCTTAGAAGATTTCAAAAATGTAATCTTAAAATACACCAATGAGCTTGATAATTTAGCGTATCAGCTCAATACAAATACTCAGCCTAAACCCTTATATGATTTCGACGCTGATCTCAGCCGTCTTCATGCTAAAATCGATCAGCTGGATAGAAACCAGCAGTACAGCACGTTCGCTTTACGCAAAGTATTAATCAATTTGCGCGATCTTGTCCGCCGAATCAGAAATATATACGGCTACTCACATCTACAGCCCGATGATGTCAAACGAAAAGAAATTGATGATGCAAAACGCTTTGTCCAGAGCTCCGCAATCGATTTAAAAAAGTTTCGTGAAAACCTTACTTTAAAATCGACTATATTTCGACATGCCTGCCGGATGGCAATTGTCATGTCGATCACTTATTATGTGTTTGAAGTAACCAATATCACCAACAATGTATACTGGATACTGCTCACGATTATGGTGATCTTAAAACCTGGCTTTGGACTCACAAAAGAACGAAATATTCAACGGCTTATCGGAACAACAATAGGTGGGCTCATAGGAGCTCTTATCCTCTTAACCATTCATGACCCCACTGTGCTATTCGTACTGTTGGTATTCTTTTTTCTAACTGCATATAGCTTGTTCCGAGTCAATTATGTTATTGCCGTACTTTTTATGACACCATATGTATTGATTATGCTGAGCTTCGTCAGTGCCAATACCTTGGATGTCACAAAAGAACGAATATTGGATACTTTTATAGGCGGTATGATCGCGTTCCTATCCAGCTATGTTATTTTCCCTAATTGGGAAAGCATGCAAGTCAAGGAATCCATGCGTAAGCTACTGATCGCCAACTACAATTACATCGTTCAGGCGTTGAAAGAAATTGCAGGCCAAGCACCTTCTGTCACCGATTATAAATTGACCCGCAAGGCTGTCTATGTAGAAACAGCCAATATGGGTTCTACATTCCAACGGATGCTGACGGAACCAAAAAAACGTCAAAAATATACGAAGGAAGTCAATAAATTCGTCATATTCAACCATATTTTGGCTTCTTTCTCGGTGACTTTAATGAACCATCTTGACGAAATGGACAATAATTATATCAATAAGGACCATGTTCGGGCAATCCGAAAAATCTTAAGCTCACTTGAACAATCCATTCAGCTCCTACATTCCGAAGATAGTACCAAGGAATTCGTTCCTTTGATCATCGAGATTCCAAACGATCGATTTGCCCATGCAGACACCAGTTCAGTAGATGGACAGCTCCTGACCGAACAGTTAGAATTTTTAAGTAAAATTGCTCAAGATCTACATAAAATAGTTCAGGATCTCCACACCAAAAGCACAACAATGTCAGAAAATGATCTGCAAAAGGCTTTAAGCTGATTTATTCTATAAAATTATCGACATTTACATCATGAGTGATAGCATGAAACAGTACGACCTGATTATAGTTGGCGGCGGGCCAATTGGCTTAGCTTGTGCCCTAGAAGCGAAAGAATCAAATTTAAATTATCTTATCCTTGAAAAAGGCTGTTTGGTTAATTCTCTTTATAATTATCCCCAGAATATGACTTTTTTCTCTTCCTCCGAAAGATTAGAAATTGGAGATATTCCTTTTGTAACAACCAATCCTAAGCCCAAACGGATGGAGGCTTTGGAGTATTACAGACGTATACAGCAAAAGTTCGCCCTAGATACACACCTCTTCGAAGAAGTACTTGATATCAAGCAGGAAGGATCCGGATTTTTGGTTACCAGCAGCAAAAGGATGTATTTGAGCAAAAAAATCATTATTGCAACCGGCTTTTACGACATTCCCATGTTGCTCAATATTCCGGGCGAAGAACTTCCCAAAGTCAGGCATTATTACGATGACCCGCATTATTATAGCAGTCAAAAAGTAATTGTTGTGGGGGCTAGTAATTCATCTATTGATGCTGCGCTGGAAACTTTTCGAAAAGGAGCTCAAGTTTCTTTGGTTATCCGTGGTAGCGCAATTAGCCATCGGGTAAAATACTGGGTAAGACCTGATATTGAAAATCGAATTGCTGCGGGGGAAATTGATGTCTATTATAATAGCTACTTGACCGAAGTAACACCGACCTCCGCGCATATACAAACCCCAAAGGGTACTATCGAACTCGAAAATGACTTTGTGCTGGCATTAACGGGTTATCGACCCAATTTTGATTTTTTGAAAAGGATCGGGATTGATATTCCACTAGAAGCGCCTTGTATTCCAAGTCATAATGAAGACACGATGGAAACAAATGTAGCGGGAATCTATCTAGCAGGTGTGGTTTGTGGCGGCTTAAACACTCACCTATGGTTTATTGAAAATTCACGAATCCATGCCAAACAGATTATCGGACACATTCTTCAATCAACACTTACTTAACCTGAAATCGTAAGCCATTTAAGAAGATTTTCATCATTTTCTTTTGCAAACTGAGGATATGATCGAATTCCTCTTTTGTGGGAAATAACATGTTTTTCATATCCTTCAATATGCCCATACGCATACCGAACAGCGAGTATAAAAGAATTCTCGCCGTTTCATTGATATCTTCAACCTGTATTTCTCCAGCATCGATACCGATCTTCAGAATCTTCTCAATAATTTCAACTTCCCGAAGATAAGACTCTTTAAACACCTGCTCCAATTCATCGGGGAGTTCTTTCACCATCTTCATGGTATATTCAAACAAATTATAATATTGATTGATAATTTTGACACGCATATCAATGGAGTACATCATGATTTCCTCGAAGTCGCCTCCCCTCCCTATGACATCCTCCAGATCCTCGATCATTTTATCAATTACATATTCGAAGACAGCAGAATATAAGCTATTTTTGTCTGGAAAATAGTAATACAGCAATGCTTTTGAAAAATTGAGATCTTTAGCTATTTCCGACATCGTTGTCTTAGCCATTCCGAAGTGTGCAAAGCGCCTTGTCGCAGCCTCTAGAATTTTGATTCTTTTTACATCTGCATTACCCATTAAACTTATATTTTTTATCGTTAAATAAACGGTTTATACTATCTTTACCGATTATCATGCTAAAGATAGCTGATTTTTTTGAATTTCTGAAAATTAAAGTCAATATGGAATTAAACGTTCAATCGAATATTTCTTTGAAACCTTTCAATACGTTTGGAATAGAGGAAAAGGCAAATTTTCTCATTGAAGTGAATGATAATGAAACATTGACCGAAATTTTTAAAAACAACATTTTTAAAGACAATTTTTTTGTTTTGGGAGCTGGAAGCAATGTTTTGTTCACCAAAGCTTTCGAGGGATATATCATCCGCATGACAAGCAAAGGCATACAGTCAAAAATTGATGGCAACGATGTCTATGTAACAGCGCAAGCGGGAGAAATCTGGAACGACTTCGTCTGGTATTGCATTGAGCATAATTACGCTGGCGTCGAAAACATGGCGCTGATTCCTGGAACTGTAGGCGCCTCTCCTGTTCAAAATATAGGTGCATATGGGGCAGAATTAATGTATATCTTCCACGAATGCCAGGCTTTTGATACACGTACAGGTAGCTTTATACGATTCCAGAAAGAAGATTGCTGCTTTTCCTACAGGGATAGTATCTTTAAAACAGCACATAAGGGCCGGTTTATTATCACTCAAGTAACCTATAAACTCAGCCTAATCCCTCATATCAATACAAGTTATGGCGCAATAGAAGTGGAGCTTGATAAAGAAAATATAACCAATCCAAGTATCGCCGATGTTGCAACCGTTGTCTCCAAAATACGCGTGGAAAAGCTTCCCGACCCGAGTACAGTCGGAAATGCAGGAAGTTTTTTTAAAAATCCCATAGTAACTGAATCATTCTTCGCTACGCTCCAAAAAGAATACCCAACTATTCCGCACTATCCCATGCCCAATAATGAAACAAAATTAGCTGCAGGATGGTTAATAGAACAATGCGGTTGGAAAGGAAAAACATATGGACAAGCGGGTGTGTGGAAAAATCAGGCACTTGTACTAATAAATAGACAAAACGCTAGTGGACAGGAAATTTACAACCTGTCGGAACATATAATAAGCGACGTAGCCGATAAATTCGGCGTTACGTTAGAGCGTGAGGTTAATTTATTATAAAAACCGCTAACTAATCCGTTTTGACTTTCCACAAATAAAAGCGGATTAGAAAAACGCTTCAAAGCGCCATAGAATCACTTTTAGCTAATTTTATTTACTTAAAGTTAGCCATAAAACATTTTTATTGGCCTTAAAATAACCTTAAAATTACATTAACAAATCTTATTTTATCATTTTTGGCGCATTATTTGCCTCATACTTAATGAACCTCATTTTATAAACTTACTGTTTTGTAAAAAGAACAGTTATAATTCATTAAGCTATGACTAAGAATGAATTTGACACCATGGTGATTGAGCAATCTGACTCATTAAAACTCTACGCCAGAAATTTTACCAGTGATTACGAAGATGCAAACGATCTCGTTCAGGATACAATTCTGAAAGCTGTAACCTATTTTAAAAATTTCAGAGAAGGAACAAATTTAAAAGGATGGCTCTATACCATCATGAAAAACACGTTTATTAATAATTATAGACGCATTGTAAAAACAAATTCCTTCATCACGAAAGATGAGGATATTTCTAATGCAAACCTCCTCTTGTCTGCTTCCTCCAATCAGGGAGAAAGTAAATTTGTCATGCAAGACATCCACGAAGCATTATCAAGTCTTTCCGAAGAGTATTATATCCCCTTTACATTGTACTTTGAAGGTTTTAAATATCATGAGATATCTGAACACCTGAATATCCCCATCGGAACTGTAAAGACAAGAATACATGTAGCCAGAAAATTAATGAAAAGATCGCTATCGGCGTATAAAGTAGCCTAGTTTTTATATCTTCGCCAACTTAACATTACTAATGGCAGAGGAATTATTAGAATATAGCAAAAGTCAATTGGCTTTAAGGAACGGCTGCGACAAACCGCAGATATGGGTTGCCTATCGTGGATACATTTATGATGTCGGCGAAAGTAGACTGTGGAAGAATGGCATGCATTACGAGCATTGGGCTGGACAAGATCTAACTGAGGAGCTTCAAGACGCTCCCCATTCAGACGCTGTATTTTTAAAATTCCAAATTATCGGAAAACTGAAAGATAAGTGATTATAAATTAAACTGGGACAGGGCTACAAACGCGTTCAATCGCTTTTGTATGTCCTCTTGAGTGAGGCTAACCAAGCGATCTGTTCCAAATTTCTCTACACAAAATGAAGCTAGCGCAGAACCGAAAATCAAGGCATTCTTCATATTTGTAAAGTTTATACTTTTTACTTTCGCTAGATATCCAATAAAACCTCCTGCAAAGGAATCACCTGCACCGGTTGGATCAAACACATCTGCCAGGGGAAGTGCCGGAGCAGAAAAAATCTGATTCTCACCGAAAAGAAGTGCACCGTGCTCACCCTTTTTAATAATTAAATAGCGCGGCCCCATTTCCAAAATAACTTTTGCAGCCTTAACAAGAGAATATTCGCCAGATAGTTGTCTGGCTTCTGAATCATTTATAGCTAATACATCCACCTTCAGAAGAACCTTTCTTAAGTCATCCATCGCAACATTCATCCAGTAATTCATTGTATCGAGTACAACTAACTTCGGCTTGTGTTTTAAGCGCGCCAAGGTTGTCAATTGTATTTGAGGGGTAAGGTTACCTAGGAGAAGATATTCACAATCCTGGTAGCTCTCTGGAATAATGGGGTCAAATTCAGCCAATACATTTAAGTCCGTAGCTAAAGTATCGCGGCTATTCATGTCATTATGATATCTGCCCGACCAATAAAAAGTTTGCCCGCCATTTATCACCTGCACGCCCGTTACATCTATACCACGGTTCTTGATAAGATCAAAATGGTCATTTCCAAAATCTTCTCCAACAACGCTGACCAACTTGATTTGATCACACAGATAGGATGCCGCCAGACTTGCGAATGTGCCGGCACCACCTAGAATTTTGTCAGTTTTACCGAACGGCGTCTCTATTGTGTCGAAAGCCACCGTACCAATAATTACTAAACTCATAGTCTTTTTATAAGCATGGTAAACAAAAAAACCGGCATAAAGCCGGTTTAAATATTGCTCCTGAAGCTGGGCTCGAACCAGCGACCCTCTGATTAACAGTCAGATGCTCTAACCTGCTGAGCTATTCAGGAATTTAATCCCGAGAAATTACTTTCTCATTGAGTGTACAAAAGTAGTACATTTTAATTTGTTATGCAAATAAAATTATTGCATTGCTGCTCCTGAAGCTGGGCTCGAACCAGCGACCCTCTGATTAACAGTCAGATGCTCTAACCTGCTGAGCTATTCAGGAATGAAAAATTGAATAGTATAGATAACTCCGGTTATGTAAGTTATCTCATTGCTCCTGAAGCTGGGCTCGAACCAGCGACCCTCTGATTAACAGTCAGATGCTCTAACCTGCTGAGCTATTCAGGAGTATTTTTCAATTTTTCCGGAGACCCTATTGCGTTTCCGTGATGCAAGTATCGGAAGATTATTAGAATACTACAAATTTTTTGAGCACATTTTTTACAACTTCCTAAATTCCAATTAGAATAATTTATTTTTATTTTTCCACTCCACTTTAAAAAACCCCTTTCTCAGCTTCGAAACGAACTTTACTGTTCTTTTGTTAGCGAAGAATATGAACATATCCATCACTAATAATGTAAATTCGATCCCACTTAAAGCAATACATCTTTCAAAATAAGCGTAGCCACGCTAAAATAAATCAACAAACCGGTGACATCGACCAAAGTCGACACAAAGGGTGCCGACGAACTCGCAGGATCAGCTCCTAGCCGCTTCATAACAAAAGGCAACATAGATCCCATTAGCGACCCCCATAGTACAACACCGACTAAGGATAAAGAAATAACCAACGCAACCAGTACCCAGTACTCCCCATAGCTATGTGCAAAAGACTGCCACGCCATGATCCTTACAAAACCTAATGTACCCAAAATAAGTCCCAAGATCAAGCCCGATATGATCTCCCTGCGCATCACCCGCCACCAGTCGCCTAGCGTAACTTCCCCCAAAGCCATAGCCTGAATAATCAATGTCGACGCCTGTGAACCACTATTCCCACCGCTGGAAATAATAACAGGCATCAGCGCGAATAACATAATCGCACTCGCCATTTGCTCTTCAAAATGTTCAATCACTGTCGCTGTCAAAAGTTGCCCAAGAAAAAGCACAATAAGCCAACCGGCTCTCTTCTTCACCAAGTTCTTAATCGATACATCCAGATAGGGCTCATCCAATGCCTCGGTTCCCCCGATGCGCTGCATGTCTTCGGTATACTCCTCGTTGGCAACCCAAAGAATATCATCAACGGTAACAATCCCCAACATCACGCCATGTTCATCAACAACAGGCAAGGCCACCCGATTATTCATCCGGAAGATGTTGATTGCTTCCTCCTGCGGGTCATAAGCATTTAACGATATTAGGCGATGATCGATCAATTCCCCAACCACTGTATCGGGCTCCGCCATCAATACATCTTTGATGCGTATATCATCAATTAGCTTACCCGCACCATCAATCACATACAATACATCTATCGTCTCAGAATCCCTTCCATAACGCCTGATATGACCCAATATCCGCTCAATACTCCAATGCTCTTTTACGGTGATATAATCAGGGGTCATTAAGCGTCCAACACTATCCTCCGGGTACCCTAGCAGCGCCAATGCCTCAACGCGATCTTTGGGCGGTAACAATAAAATTAAATGCTTGATATCATCCTTCATTTCGGAAAAAAATGAGGTACGATCATCCGGTGGTAACTCGTTAATTAGGGCGCTTATTTTTGCTTTAGAAAGCTTTTTAAAAATCCTGTTCTGCGTAGGAAAATCCAGGATACGAAAAACGTTTACTGCACGGTTCAAATTTAATGACTCTATAAATAGCGAACCATGTTCGGGCAATTCATCAATCAGCTCCTCTACTTCAGAAATATTCAATTCATTCAAAAATTCTTCCAGACCAACAACATCTCCACTTGCTATCAATTGCTCTATTTGATTCACCTGCATTTCCAGTTCTTCCATATCTCCTAATCCATTTAAAAAATCCTACATCTACACAAAATTTATATGTTACAAAAATCGCTTTTTTAAAGCAAATTCTACATAAAAAAATAAATAATAAAATGCAGTCATTGAGCAAGGTATTTCGCATGCACATCGTAATTGCAATCCACCTCTCAATACAAAAACAAGACATTATGTCATTATGCAGAAAAAGGCTAATCTAATTACATGATCACCTTTAATAGGTACAATGTGAAAGGAAAAGATATGACCTATCTATTTAAAACTGACGACGTGACTTTTCACAACGAAAAAATGAATTCAGCACCCGTTCACGCACAAATCCAGTGCAAGTGACAAAGCAATAAAGTCAGAGAAACCGGTTAAGAAAAGCGATCAAATTTTTAGTGTAAAATCATTGAATCGCCAATTATTTAAGTATATTCGTCATGTGCTTTAACCTGTTAAGTAATGGAACATTCAAGTAATATCCCAAACACTTTTCAAGCCTCTTTTAAACAAAAAAATATAATAAGAAAAAGAAATTAAAAATACACAAACATCTAATATTCAAGAATAAAACACTAATTATAGAAACTTAAAGTTGATATATACAGCAAAAATAAAACTAAAAAAAATAGCAAAACCTTCATATATGAAAAATAATGAATCATAAATATATAATTATCAGTTTTTTAACAGTATTCACATTAACCATCTTTTCAAAAAAATCTTTTGCTCAGTTTTTTGAAGATAGCCAAGCACCTTCAAGCCAAAAATGGCTGAAGATTGAGACAGCAAATTTTCAACTTATTTTCCCATCGGAAATGAAGGACAAAGCCCCCACCCTAGCGGATCAACTTAGCCGCTCACTCCGTGCAACTTCAAGAAACTATAAAATTAAACCTAGAAAGATTCCCTTCATTATTCACAACACCAACCTCCAAACAAATGGTTTTGTCCAGTTATCGCCGCGTAAATCTGAGTTATATAGCACCGCTGGAGCAGAGCCCGACAACCAAACTTGGTTACCCAATTTGATCCTTCACGAGTCTAGGCACGTCAATCAGTTTGACAAATTGACAGGAAAATTACGCGCACCATTTTTTGAGCAGCTCGCTCTTGCTTACTATGGGCTGACTGTTCCTTCGTGGTACTTCGAAGGCGATGCCACCCTGACGGAGACCCTATATTCTGAAGGAGGAAGGGGAAGATTACCCGCTTTTGAAATGCCGATAAAAGCCAACTTTCAAACAAATCGTAACTATAGTTTTAATAAATATTTATTGGGATCCTATAAAGATATCGTTCCCAGTTACTACACAATAGGCTATCTGATGACCTCGACGTTAAAATCAGAATTGCCGCCAAATTATGAAGCGGATCTCTTTTCAGAACTAAATCGAAAACCACTGTTCCCTTATAATATCAATCGTGTCTTAAAGAAAAAAATCGGCGGGAATAGCGCCTATCTATACCGTAAAACTATTGCAAATTTGGACACAATATGGAGGACAAAAACAGCCAATTATCACTACAAAAAATACACAGAAATAGACAAAAAAAACAACCGATATTATAACAGCAATTTATTGCCAAAATACAAGAATGGGACGATCTATTTTATCCGGGAAAATCCACAAAAGACAAACGCTATATATACTTTTGATACGTCAACAAAAGCAGAGAATATGCTGGTTAAAACGGGCATCCAACTAACGGCACATTTCGATGTAAATAGTCACTACATCATGTGGGATGAGCTTCACAAAGACCCCCGTTTCAATAAGCGAACATATAGCATCATTAATATCATGAACCTCAAAACAGGAAAAATTAAACAGATTACCAAGCAATCTAGATATTATTCACCTGTTTTTAGCCCATTAGAGGAAGTCATCGCTTGCGTGGAAGTAGATTTATCCAACGATAGTTATCTAACGCTAATAAGTCTTAAAAACAACACTGTCGTCAAACGGATCAAAATAGGTAATACTGAACAGCTCCAACATCCTGCTTTCAACGCCCAGGGCGACAAAGTTATCGCTATACGATTGTCACAAACAGGAACTGCTATATGCGAAATTGATCTAAAAACCGATAAAATTACTAACCTAACAGCTTGGGGGAATCAGCAATTTGAGCGACCTCAATACCTTTCGAGTATGAACATTATGGCAAAAGCAAACTTTAATGGTATCGACAACATCTACACAATAGACCTTTTAACCGGCAACAAGGAACTTCTGACGAAGGCACAGTTTGGTGCATTTAACCCATTTTACGATAAGGAAACTAAACAATTACTCTTCAACGATTACCAATTTGATGGTTATAAAATCGGTCAAACATCTATTGATACCTCATTTGCTATTGCTCCCGAAACGGATTATTTTTCACACTACTACGCTACTGCATTGACCAAAGACAGTGTCAAAAACATCGCTTCAATCCCAGTAGATCCCAGTCAGTATAGCCAAATCGTCCCTTACAATGGTCTGGGACGAACCTTCAATTTTCATAGTCTTTCCTTAAGCAGCAGTAATTTTGAGAGCTTTGACAACTTTAAACCTGGCGTGTTCTGGTTGTCAAACAACATTTTAAACACCACACAAATTGCATTAGGATACGAATACGATACGGATATTCGAAAAGGAGTATATTCCGCCGAACTTACCTACAATAAATACTTTCCAAAATTTTCCTTGCGTTACGAAAACAGGGGGCAGATCGCCGCGGCAAGCATCCCTAACAAACCGGATAGCAGCATCCGCTTTGACTGGAGGGAGCATTATATATCCTCACAAATCGCTATCCCCATTTCCTTTTACAGAAGAGACTACATCTATTCCACCGGTTTCAACCTGGCTACCGCCTATCTTAAACGTTATGATCTGAGCCGTACCGATGTCAAAAATTTTAATGATGAAACTGCCTTTCCATTGACATACCAAATTTATCTCAATCGCAACGCCCGAATGGCCAGAATGGATCTTTACCCAAGATGGGGGCAAAATATGAGTGTCACCTATCGACATACCCCCTTTGAAAACCACGCAAAAGGTGAAATCCTATCGGCACGAACAATATTTTATCTTCCAGGGTTTAGGAGCAATCACGGTTTTCAGATCCGATTGAGTGCCCAAACAGGATCGGGAATTTATCAATATATCAACGATATCCCTTTAGTGAGCGGATTTAGCTATTACAAATATGAAAAAGTAAAAAATACTGTATTGGTCAACTACCGTTTTCCAATAGCTTATCCCGACCTTGGATTAGGGTCACTAGCTTATATTAAGCGCGTAAAAGGCGGAATGTTCGCCGACTATCAAAATATTCACAAACACACTGATGTTTCACCAAAAAGCTTCGGCGCATACGTTTCACTTGACTTTAACGCCTTCAGATATCCGCTTCCGGATTTCGAATTCATCATTAAGGGAACCTATATCAATGACAACACGACAACGCAACGTATAGTTCCAACATTCAGTCTAAGTTACAGCTACTAACGGTGGATCGCCCAATTAAAATTGAGTGCCAACGCATAATGATCCGACAACGGCAGCCCCTTGACATTCGTGAATAGATTGTTTTCTATATTATAGTCCCGGGCAGCAAGACTGAGGTCACTGCTGCTCCTGTAAAGAATCTTATCAATGGATTCGCTCTGATTACATATTGACAACATATGCTGGGGTTTAAACTCGTGGCGAGCCTCTGGCACTAAGCCCCCATTTTCCAATTCAACCCAGCTATCAACCAAAGCCGTTGAATCCATAAAATCATGCAGATTATCATCACAAAAACTATAATGTGCATTAAAATCGCCCATCACAAGAATTGACCTATCGCCCGAATGTTCACGGATATAATCGCGCAACTGATTCAGATTATCGCGACGTGCACTTGAAGCTTTTCTGCTATTTTGTGCATTTGCATGGACATTGTAGACATCCAGCCAGGCATCAGGCACAATCTCCACTTGAACAAAAGTAAAGCCCTTGGGTGTTAAAAAATCTGCCCCCGTACGTTTTTTCCATGGAATACGGACAACATCAGTCATTGGGAAATGAGACAGGGTATTTAAACCATCACCAAAGGGAACACGGCCCTTTGTTTTTGTACGATATGGATGTAAATTACCGCCTAAATATAAACTTCTATTGTAGTTAAAATCTTCCTGCACATTCACGATATCAAAAGGATTAATCTTTCTTCCAATTTCGGCAATACTCCTGCTTCTACCTGTAATTGCCGACGAAATAATCCCGGGCAATCCCGCGACATTATACGTCAGCACTGAAAAAAAACCGGAACTTATTTTTTCTCTATTCTTATTTGCGTCCATCGATATCTGCATATATAACCTTGTCTGATAAATTTAGCAATTACAATAAAAACTCACGAGTACTGTACAGATAATTAACGGATAATTGATATAATCTGACATTACATCCATAGTTCAGCACGAGCGATAGCGCGATCCATAAAATAAAAAAAGGGACAACCCAATGGAGGGCACTGAAAAAGTCTCAAGTTTTTAATGAGTCCTAAAGAAATGACTGAGTATCGGGTTTACCTTACTCGGTCATTTTTGTTTAAAGGATTT
>NZ_JAVDTD010000014.1:0-173317 GCF_031455655.1 Sphingobacterium sp. 2149
CTCATAACCCGAAGGTCACTAGTTCGAGTCTGGTCCCCGCTACTAAAAGGAAGAGCCGGTTGCAATGGCCGGTTCTTTTTAAGAAATTCAAAATATATTGCGGGGTGGAGCAGTTGGTAGCTCGTCGGGCTCATAACCCGAAGGTCACTAGTTCGAGTCTGGTCCCCGCTACTAAAAGGAAGAGCCGGTTGCAATGGCCGGTTCTTTTTAAGAAATTCAAAATACATTGCGGGGTGGAGCAGTTGGTAGCTCGTCGGGCTCATAACCCGAAGGTCACTAGTTCGAGTCTGGTCCCCGCTACTAAAGGAAGAGCCGGTTGCAATAACCGGTTCTTTTTAAGAGATTCAAAATACATTGCGGGGTGGAGCAGTTGGTAGCTCGTCGGGCTCATAACCCGAAGGTCACTAGTTCGAGTCTGGTCCCCGCTACTAAAGGAAGAGCCGGTTGCAATGGCCGGTTCTTTTTAAGAGATTCAAAATACATTGCGGGGTGGAGCAGTTGGTAGCTCGTCGGGCTCATAACCCGAAGGTCACTAGTTCGAGTCTGGTCCCCGCTACTAAAGGAAAAAGCTGAGATGAATATCTTGGCTTTTTTTATGCGCTACTAATCTATTGTAGCCATGGTATATCCTCCAGGGTAGGCGCACTTTCCTTTCATCTAATTTCCCATTGTTTGGTTGTCCACATTTATTTAAAGATCAATTTTTGATACAGCTTTATGCTTCTTCTTCGTGCACGTGTGATAGGTTGTATAATGCGTGTTTATGCAATCGTTTGTCCAATTGGCGCAATCGATTTCGTTGTTTGTAAATTTTGATATCCTACCATCTTACTTTAGTTTTAGCATTCATGTACCTAAATTTTGATTAGTAAGCTAATCAATTTTTAAACTAACTATAAAATATTATGATTTCAAAGATTCTTGAAAATCACAAGTTGAGTCTGTTATCAATAGCTTTACTCCTATCAAGTTCGCACAACTTGGCAAATGCTAATGATCTTCCAGTTGCGGGCCAAAATGTATTGTTGCATGGCGCTGTTTATCAACAAAAAGTGAATGGAAAAGTGCAGTCGACGGACGGCCCATTGGCTGGAGCAACTATTAGCGTTAAGGGGAGCGGTAAATCGACATCGGCAGGAGCAGATGGACGTTTTACAATAGATGCTAAAAATGGTGATGTACTGGTCATTACGAGTGTGGGGTATAAAGCACAAGAAGTGATAGTGACAGGACCGGTTGTCAATATCAATCTGGAGTCTAATAGTGAGGCACTCCAGGAAGTTGTTATTGTTGGTTATGGAACACAACAGAAAAAAGAAAGTTTGACTGGCGCTCTTCAGGCGGTTAAAGGAAACAAATTACGTGATGTCACTACGCCATCGGTTGAGAATATGCTGAATGGTAAGGCTGCCGGTGTATATGTTGCACCAGGAGCTGGTAAACCTGGATCAAATGGTGGTGTTGTGATTCGTGGTCAGGCAACCCTAAGCGGTACGACGAGTCCGTTGTGGGTTATTGACGGTGTTATCGTTGGCTCAAGCCCAGGTGATATCAATCCAGATGACATTGAATCATTGACTATACTAAAAGATGCTGCCTCAACATCTATTTATGGTTCTCAAGGTGCAAATGGTGTTGTTGTCGTTACAACAAAAAATCCTTCGGCTTCCAAAACAAGCATTAGCTTTTCTACAAAAATGGGTATCAACCAACTTTCCAATGGACACATGGAAATGATGGACGGGGCTGAACTTTATGACTACTTTGCTTCATTTTCGAATCCCGCTGATATCAAATTCCCACGTTGGAATTCGGACTTGCGCAATAGCAATTTTGATTGGTGGAAGCTGGCAACGAAGACTGGATTTGTTCAAAACCACAATTTATCCATTCAGGGAGGAAATGATAAACTACAGTCTTATTTGTCTTTAGGGTACTACAACGAAGCCGGTGCTGTAAAAGGGTATGATTACGATCGTTATAACTTTAGATTACGTACTAACTATAAGCCTTTTGACTGGTTGACCATCAAGCCATCTATTGCCGGTTCGAGACGTGCGGTAGATGATCGTCAATATGATGTCAATGCCATGTATGGAAACCTACCTTGGGATAGTCCATACGATGCAAATGGAAATTTAGTGCCACACCGTTATAGTGGCTGGGTCAATAATGCAAGCACGAATTACTTGTATGACTTGCAATGGAATCATAGTGCCAATACCAATTATGAATTTATGGGTAACTTAGATTTCGATGTCAAATTAACGGATTGGTTGACCTTCTCTTCTGTCAACAATTATCGCTACAATACGTATTCTGACAGTGGTTATCAAGATCCGCGATCAAACAGCGGTGAAAGTGTAATTGGGCGTGTGACGGATTACCGCATGGAGTTTGCGCGTCGTTATACCAACCAAATCTTGCGTTTCAACAAGACCTGGGATAAACATAGTCTGAATGGATTGGCTGCATACGAATTTAACGACTACTGGACAAAAACTTTAGATGCTTACGGAACGGGTATTGTCAATGGTTTCGAGGTATTGGATGTTGTTGCAAAGCCAGAACGTACGAAAGGCGGAATTTCCGAATGGGCAGTACAGTCATTCTTGTCGAATGCAAACTATGCATACGATAATAAATATCTGGCACAGGTGTCGTTCCGTCGAGATGGAGCATCCAATTTTGGTACCAATGCAAAATATGGAAACTTCTTTTCCGTTAGTGGTGGCTGGAATATCAATAAGGAAGAGTGGTTCAAGGCTGATTGGGTAGATAATTTGAAACTGCGGGCGGCTTATGGATCGGTAGGTAATAGACCAAGTTCATTATATCCGCAATATAGTCTTTACTCGGTGTCTGCATCATCAAGTTACAATGGTATACCAGGGGCATTAATTAGCCAAATCGGTAATAAAGATCTGACTTGGGAAAAAACCTACACAACTGGTTTTGGGGTTGATGCAGCCTTGTTTAAGAATAGATTGCGATTCAATGTTGATTATTATGACAAGAAGACTGATAATGTACTTTATCAAGTGCCAATCAGCGGTCTGACCGGTGTCACTTCTATCTGGAAAAATATTGGTAAGATGCAAAACCGGGGGATTGAATTGACCATTGGTGGCGACATCGTTCGAAATGACAATGTACATTGGAGCTTGGATGTTAATTTGAGTCACAATATGAATAAATTGACCGAGCTATTTGCGACAAAAGATGCCAATGGTAATCTAGTTTCAAAACCAATTATCGCAGGTGACGGATCGGGTATCGCTGGATCAGCGCAACGTCTGCTTCAACCTGGTTTTCCGATAGATACCTATTACTTAAAAGAGTGGGCTGGTGTTAACGTAGATAATGGTTTGCCAATGTGGTATCGATACGAGACAGATGCCAATGGCAATGAAACAAGGACAACGACGTCGAACTATTCCAATGCAACCTTCCGTAATGTAGGAAAAGGAAATCCGGATCTTTTCGGCGGTTTCAGTACGGCTTTAAGTTATAAGCAGTTTGACCTGAATGCCGTGTTCGGTTTCTCCTTGGGCGGTAAATTATATAATTACTCGCGTCAGGAATTTGATTCGGATGGAACCTATACGGATCGTAACCAGATGAAGTTACAGGATGGTTGGAGCCGTTGGGAAAAACCTGGCGATGTTGCCACTCACCCGATTGCAAGATACGATAACCAAGATAAAGGCAATTCACCGTCAACACGCTTCTTGGAAAGTAACAATTTCTTAAAAATGAGATCCTTGACTTTGGGTTACAACTTCGATCTGAAAAAGTATAACATCAAAAATTTACGTGTATTCTTAGCTGGAGAGAATTTGTTTACGATTACAAACTACTCGGGTGTTGATCCGGAGCTTCCATTGACTGAACCAGATGGTAAAGGCGGGGGTGGTCAAATGATCAGATCTACAGGCGTTTCTGTATATCCAATGGTTCGTAAATACATGTTCGGCGCAAGTGTGACATTTTAATTTTAACGTTTAGAAAACCAATAATGAAAAAGATATTAATCGGACTTTTGATCGCAGCGGCAGTATCCTCCTGCGATATTGATCGTCTTCCTTATACTTCGATGGACGAAGAAAATATAGCAAGTAATCCTGATGCAATGGTAACAGGTACTTATGCGCAGTTAAAAGCTTGGTCTGATCCGATGCACCGTCTTGGTGAATATGCCGGTGATAATATGATGATCCGCGGGTCATCCACAGATGCGTTCTACGAATTTATCTCCTATGCAAGAACACCGAATAATTACCGTTTGCAGAACTTTTGGGATAGCGGTTATAAAGCGATTGCCCAATCGTCGAACCTGATCAAGATGTTTGCTGAAGGTCAGAGTCCAGAAATGGATAATAAAATAGGTGAATGTTACTATATCCGCGGGATGATGTATTTTTACCTTTGTCGCGCATTCGGGAAGCCTTACTACCAAAGTCCAGAAACAAATTTAGGCGTTCCGATTGTCAATGGTACACCTGAAGATGTTTTCAATGATTTGAATTTACCAGACCGTGCGTCTGTAAAAGATACTTACGCGCAAGCGATCAGTGATCTGAAAAAAGCAGAAGCTTTAATGACAATTGATAAAGGGGCAGCATATGCGTCTAAGGGTGCAGCGCAAGCCATGCTTTCCCGTATCTATCTGTATATGAGTGGTACGTATAAAAATCCAAATGCGGAATATGCGCGTCTTGCTGTAGAATATGCGGATAAAGTGATTAACTCAGGCAAATATGTCCTATTGGGCCGTGAGCAATTTATGAAATACAATACATTTAGACCTGAAGATAACAAGGAGACCATCTTTGCAGTGAAACGCGTGGCTTCTGAATTTTCGGGCGATGATCACTATTATGGTATTGGTGGTATGTACTCGAATATCGGTGGTATGGGCTGGGGTGAGATGTATTCCAGTGCCAAGTACATTGATTTATTGAATGAAACTGGTCGCAATGACTGGAGACCTGATCATTATACGATTGTCGATGCGCGCGCAGCCTTTATTGAACCTACTTATTCAAAAGATGATGCCGGGAAATATTCGACGGTGTTTCGATTTATTAAGCAGGATGTGCCCCAAAAAGCAGGTGATCCGGTTACATTGAGTTATGTGCAGGCTCCTGTTACTATTAGCGGTAATACCATTACTTGTAAAGATGGTGAAAATGTCTATACATTGACTGCTGTCAATGCTGCACAGCAAACCTATAAAATTTCGTATGCAGATGGTAAAACATATGTAGGTATGATTGATTATTATATTTCCTTAAACCGTGCTTATCCACAGTTTTATATTGTGAAGTGCTCACGTGAAGGCGAGGAATCACAGTTGCACTCACCAGTCATCAGCCGTTTAGGTGAAATTTATTTAAACCGTGCTGAGGCTAATGCAAAATTAGGTAATTATGGCGCTGCTTTAAATGATTTGAATACTATCAGAAATCGTTCTATTGTAAATGGTGGCTACGCATCGCTCGATGCAAGTAATGCATTTAAATTGATTGATAAAGAACGTCAACTGGAGCTGGCCTATCAGGCGGAACGCAGTTACGATGTTTTTCGCAACGGAGAACCTCTAAATAGAACATATCCTGGACCGCAGAAGCAGTTCGAAGATATTGCACCAACAGATTTTAGAGTAACCTATTTTATACCACAAGATGCGATAAACTCATATCCTGGTAAGTTGACACAGAATCCAACGTCTAATTAGAATTAAATGTATACGATCATTTAATCAATATAAATGGCTTTACTTCACGGTAAAGCCATTTTTGTTTTTGTGTCTCAATTATCCCTTTCGAATCCGTATCTTTGTTCCCTTAAGTATAATTTTAGCATAAAAGTGCCACCTGCTGTGATAGTGGGTGGATCAAATAAAATAAATATGGCAAATATTGTTGCAATTGTTGGTCGTCCAAACGTTGGTAAATCTACCTTATTCAATCGTCTTACAGAAAGTAGAAAAGCGATTGTCGATGACTTTAGTGGGGTGACGCGCGACCGTCATTATGAAACAGCCGAGTGGATCGGAAAGAGATTTACAGTAATTGATACAGGTGGTTTTGTACATGGTTCAGATGATGTCTTTGAAGAGGCAATCCGTGATCAGGTCTATATCGCTATTGAAGAAGCATCGGTCGTGATCTTTATGGTAGATGTCACTACCGGAATTACGGATTTGGATGACGAAATCGCTGATATTCTGAGAAGAAGTTCCAAACCTGTTTATGTGGTGGCGAATAAAGTCGATCACGCAAAATTGCACCATGAATCGGCTGAGTTTTATGCCTTTGGATTAGGAGAGGTTTTCAATATTTCCTCCGCTACAGGATCGGGTACAGGAGAACTGTTGGATGCTGTTGTCTCTCATTTTGAAGAAGAGCAGGAAGAAGATGAAGCTTTACCTAAATATACGATTGTTGGTCGCCCAAATGTGGGTAAATCCTCTTTGACAAATGCATTGATCGGTAAAGATCGCAATATTGTTACGCCAATGGCTGGTACAACACGTGATTCAATCCGTATTCATTATAATCAATATGGACACAACTTTTTATTGATCGATACTGCAGGTCTTCGTCGCAAATCCAAAGTAAATGAAGATATCGAGTTTTATTCGGTCATGCGTACTATTAAAGCGTTGGAAGATTCTGATGTGACGATTTTAATGCTCGATGCGCAAGATGGATTAGAGGCGCAGGACGTTAATATTTTCAACTTGGCAGAGAAAAACCGCAAAGGTATCGTGATCGTTGTCAACAAATGGGATTTGATCGAAAAAGATAATAAGACCATGAAGGCGTTCGAAGATCGCATCAAAGAAAAAATAGCGCCGTTTACTGATGTACCTATTGTTTTTACTTCGGTGACTGAAAAACAACGTGTTCTTAAGGTGTTGGAGGTTGCTGATAAGGTATATGCTAACAAAACAAAGAAAATCCCAACGTCCAAGCTGAATGAAGTGATGCTGGATATTATTGAAAACTATCCACCACCATCCTTAAAAGGCAAATACATCAAAATTAAATATGTAACACAATTGCCAGGAAGAACACCGATGTTTGCGTTCTTCTGTAATTTACCACAATATATCAAAGATCCATATAAGCGCTTTGTAGAGAATAAATTACGTGATAATTTTGACTTTACTGGTGTGCCAATTCAAATATACTTTAGACAAAAATAGCTTTCAAGCAGCGATTAGACATGGACCATAATCTCGTTTTATACAATACACTTTCGCGAACAAAAGAAAAATTCGAACCCATTCATGCCAATCTCGTTGGTATGTACGTCTGTGGCCCGACTGTATACAGTGATGTACATTTGGGTAACTGTCGGACGTTCGTGTCTTTTGATTTGATTTTTAGATACCTACGTCATCTTGGTTATAAAGTGCGTTATGTGCGCAATATTACGGATGCGGGGCATTTGGAAGGCGATCGTGATGAGGGAGATGACAAATTTGCAAAAAAGGCAAAATTGGAACAGTTGGAGCCTATGGAAATTGTACAAAAGTATACGATAGGTTTTCACGACGTATTGCGTCTTTTTAATACCTTGCCGCCAAGTATTGAGCCTACGGCGACAGGGCATATTTGCGAGCAGATCGAGATGATCGAACAGATTATGGAGAATGGCTATGCTTATGAAAGGAATGGTACCGTATATTTTGATGTTGAAAAATACGTTGAAACATATGATTATACGATATTGACCAATCGTAAATTAGAGGATATGCTCAATAACACCCGTGAATTGAGTGGTCAGGATGAGAAAAAGGGGCGTTTGGATTTTGCCTTGTGGATCAAAGCAAAACCCGAAACGATCATGCGTTGGCCCGCTCCTTGGAGCGTTGGCTTTCCGGGCTGGCATATCGAGTGTTCAGCCATGAGCAGAAAGTACCTGGGCGATCAGTTTGATATTCATGGTGGTGGAATGGATTTGGCTGCTACACATCATACCAATGAAATTGCACAGTCTGAAGCATGTAACCATACGAGTCCTGCAAAGTACTGGATGCATACCAATATGTTGACTGTAAATGGTGCCCGTATGTCTAAATCTGCTGGAAACGGATTCTTGCCGGGCGAGTTATTTACAGGAAATCATCCCTTACTGAATAGAGGATACTCGCCGATGGCTGTACGCTTCTTTATGCTACAGGCGCATTATAGAAGTACTTTGGATTTTTCAAATGAGGCACTGGATGCAGCCGACAAGGGTTATAAGCGCCTAATGACTGCTATAAGCCTCTTAGATAAATTGAAAGTATCGAAAGGTGCTGATTCATTTAATTTAGCTGAAATCCGCCGCAAGTGTTACGCCGCTATGGATGACGACTTTAATAGTCCAGTACTCATCGCCGAGCTATTTGAAATTGTACGTATCATCAACTCAATTTATGATGGTAAAGCGAAAGTGTCGGCTGAAGGATTGGAAAACTTGAAAGTATTCATGAAAGAATTTGTCGAGGATATCCTCGGGCTTAGAAACGATCAGACATCCGCATCTGATGATATTGACGATGTCATGAATCTGGTTATTAAGCTACGTAATGAAGCAAAAGCAAATAAAGACTTCGTTACCTCAGATCGTATTCGTGATGAGCTTAATACTATTGGAATTCAATTGAAAGATAGTAAAGAAGGAACACTTTGGAATAAGATTTGATAGAGAAGAAATCGAATTTATAAAAGAGGAAATCATTTTGCGTATGAATTTTTGGAATAGGCTATCTGTTGTAACAATGATGAGTGTTGTTGGTACAACACTACATGCACAGATACCCGAGAAAGTTGGCAGCCTACTGCAGGCAGATAAGGATGCAGCAGCATTGGCTAAAGCATCTACACCGCACCAGGCATTTCTTTCGATTATTGATAAAGAATCTACGTTTTATGTTCCGTCGGCAGTAAATGCTTATAATTATCTGAATAATAGACCAAATATTCCGGATGTCTTGCATTGGCAACCTACGTTTGCGCTGATTGCGAAGAGTCAGGAGTTCGGCGTGACTTCGGGGTCTATGGATTTTCAGAAGGTAGGTGCGCGATTGCGACACGGAGAATATCTCACCGTATGGAAGCGGAATAAGAAGGGCAAGTGGCTGGTCGATATTCGCGCCGAAGTGGAAAACAATGGGAACGACGGTGAATTTGATTTGGAATATATCGAACCTACCGATTCTTGGTATCTGAAACATCGTTCTAAAGTACGCTTAAATCAGCGGGAAGATATTGTTTTAGAAACAGACAAGTTAATGTCGACAGTATTGAAAGCCGACAACCCAACCGCTTATAAGGAGTTTTTAAGTGAGGATGTACGGTTTTTGTTTCCCTGGACTAGTCCGATGGAAGGAAAGGCTACTATGATGGCCTATCTCAAAAAGCAACGAATGACGATAGAAACAGTCCCCGAAGAAGTAAAACGTTCGTATAGTGGAGATTTTGCCTATACAAAAGGAACGGCAACGGTGAGACAGAAGGATAAAGTTGTCAAGTATAATTATATTCGCATCTGGCAACTCAGTGAATTGGCGAAAGATGATGTGAAGAAGGCCAATTGGAATATCCTGATTGAGATGATGTTTGAGAAATAATAACGGAGACTGGAAAATAAAAAGGGCTTGAATAATTGATATTCAAGCCCTTTTTAGGTGATAAGTGTTTTAAGCTTATTATTTTCTCCATTTTTTCAATTCATCACATGAACCAAATTCGTCACTGATATCAATAAATGTTGTTTTGGATTTATCGTCAAACCATTTGCTCAGATTGCGATTGATTTTATCTTGTCTGGCCGCCTCTTTAATTTTGGTAAAATCCTCGTCCAAATTAGCTTTGTGTGGAGGAATACGCGTTTTTAAATAATTGAAGCGATAGCCAACATCGCCCATTTTGTCTGTAAATTGCGCTGGTTTGGAGTATTCTCCCGGTTTTAGCTGATCGATTGCTGTAAATACTGATTTTTCCAAGCCATCCATAGGAATTACTGTGGTACGGCTTGAGCCTTCTTGATTAAGGATCATACCACCATTGAATTTACTTTCCTCTGCATCCGAATAATTTGTGGCAGCGTGATAGAAATCCATTTTTTTGTCAACGACTAATTTATAGATACTGTCCAGTTTATTTTTAGTCCGTTCTAACGCTGCGGCACCAGGATTAATCTTCATTAGAATATGGCGTGTGTGAACCTCTTCGCCACGTCTTTCGAGTACCTGAATAATATGGAATCCATATTTAGATTCTACAATGGGCGATATTTCTCCAGGTTTTAATTTAAATGCCATTGCAGAGTATTCCTTGACGTAGTTGTCGCGCGTACCGAAACCCAAATCGCCACCGTAGGGTGCTGATCCTGGGTCTTGGGAATATATACGAGCCATTGTACCAAAATCAGAGCCCTCTACAATCTGTTTTCGGATACCTTCAATTTTGTCTCGTTGTTCTTTTTTTTCCTCATCTGTCAACTTCGGCATCATGACAATTTCACCAATTTCGACTTCAGTATTGAAATAAGGGAGGCTATCTTGATTCAGGCCTTCAAAATAACGTTTTACTTCCAATGGTGTTACGTCAACTTTTTGAACAATGTTTTGCTGCATTTTGTTCGCTTTCAACTGCTCAAAAACACTTGCACGCATTTCTTCCTTGTATTGTAATAACGAGCGGTTGAGAAATTTCTCAAGACGTTCTTGACCTCCAGCCTGTTGTGACATATGGCGTAAACGGGAGTTAAGGTTGTCGTCAACTTCGGTTTCTGTTACATCAATAGAGTCAATTACGGCCTGTTGGGAAAGCAGTTTCTGAATGATTAATTGCTCAAGTACACCGCATTTAAAGTTTTCATTAGGTTTGTTTCCTTGCGCTAACCATTGCGAATATTGCATATCCACGTCGGACTGTAAGATAATGCCCGATCCAACTGTTGCGACAACACGGTCAATCACCTGACGTTGCGCTAAACTAGCCTGAATTGAAGCTAAAAGCAATAAAAACAATATATAAATGTTTTTTTTCATTCGTATAAATTATTTATGATATTTATGAGTGTCCACCATTTGTTTAAATGGGCTCTTTTCACTCGGTCATTTGTTCATGATTTATTCATTATTAAAGGCTCAGGCCTTTGCAGATATGTAAGCTAATTATATTCAATATATACTTTTTTGAACAACAGCACAAAATTATCAGATTATATGAATTATTCGTACTTTTATTTAACAATATTTTTGCACTCCCAATATTTTAAATGGGTGATTTTGGAATTGTTAAAATTGATGCGCTAAAATACGCATTTGCCTATTAGAAAGGGCGGTTTTAACCAAATTTAACAAGTCTATTGACGATATTTGTGCCGATAAAATGGTTGCGGGTTTTTGAATTTAAGCACCGAAAAATGAATACATAAATTTAATCGAGGTCGCAAATAGTGTATACACAAACCCGTAGCAACGATCTCATTAAATACATGGGTATCAATTTATAAAATAATTTCGATGAAAAAAGCATTTATTTACTTAATGACAATTTTACCTTTCGCTAGTTTTGCACAACAGACTCCTATGTTTGTCGGTACTTACACTAGCAAAACTGAAAGCAAAGGTATTTATGTCTATAATTTTGATGTCAAAACTGGTAATGCAACGTTGTTGAGTACACAGGAGAGTAAAGACCCTTCATTTCTCGCCCGGAGTAACAACTTTATCTATGCTGTTAATGAGGTTCCGAATCAAGAAGGGACAGTTTCTGCTTATTCTTTTAAAGACGGGCATTTAACATTTCTAAACTCACTCCCTTCAGGTGGAGGGGCGCCTTGTTTTGTCGAGGTCCATCCTAACGGAAGCCTGCTGGCCGTAGCAAACTATACGGGCGGATCTGCGGCTCTATTTGATCTAGAAAGTAATGGTGTCTTGAGTAAAAGAGCGCGACTGATACAACATGAAGGTAAGGGAGTTGACCCAGTTCGGCAAGAAAAACCACATGTACATTCTACTTTTTTCTCTAAAAAGGGCGATAAGTTGTATATCCAAGATCTTGGCCTGGACGAGGTCTCAATTTATTCAGTCAATAAAGCTGGAAATACCTATAGCCTCGCTGAGGAATCGGAAGATATCTTTACTCCTGCTGGGGGCGGCCCGCGACATATCGTTTTTGATAAGAAAGAGAAATTCTTGTATGTTGTATTGGAAATGACGGGTCAAATTGCCTTTTATAAGAAAGATGGCAATGCCTGGATGTATCAAAGTACATTTGATATCAATCCGGAAGGTTTTAAAGGAAGTAACGGTGGGGCAGATATCAAGATGTCTGCTGATGGCAAATTTTTGTATGCAACCAATAGGGGCGATGCCAATACGATAGCTACTTTTTCGGTAGAGAAAGATGGAGAATTAAAGAAAATAGCCAATAATTCGGTAAAAGGTAAGGGACCGCGCAATTTCAATCTTTCTCCAGATGGTAAATATCTTTTAGTTGCCAATCAATACACGAACAACATTGTTTTGTTTAGCCGGGATACGAAAACTGGTTTGTTAACAGATACCGGGAAAGAAATTTCTGTGCCTGCTCCTGTTTTTATTCTATTTTAATCAAGGTAAGAAGATTTTTAAGAAAGGCTCAATGGACTTTTCTTAAAAATCTTCTTTTCTGCAATCTAATTTTCCCTCTTTTTCTAGATCATTTAAGGTGGTTCCCTTCCATGTTTTTACGCGTTGTATGTATGCGGCTCTGCCAATCATGTGTGCTGCAACTGGCGCCGTTAGAATCAGAAAGAAACCAATAGCTATGGCCTTTGTAGTCACGGATACATCCGGGAAAGTGACAGCAGCACAAATGAGCAATAGCCCAACACCGAGTGTTGCTGCCTTGACGGTTACCGAAAGACGTAAATAAAAATCCGGCATCCGCAAGATGCCAATAGAAGCAAACAATATGGCCAGTGCCCCTATAGTGCTTAGTATGGCTAAAGTAATATCATTCATCTTTGCTTTGTTTTTCTAAATAAAATGAAAATGCGATTGTGCCAAGAAATGCGATAAGTGCTAATATCATGGCAATATCTAAAAATACTTCCTGCGAAGTTCGTATACTATAGACGGTAATGATACCGATTCCAATGGTAATAATAAGATCTAAGGCAATAACACGATCAAATATCTGAGGTCCTTTATACAGGCGAATAAAAGCCAATATGACTGAAATAGTCAAGATTGGGAGAATTACATAGTCAAAATAGCTGTTTAAAGTCATCTTAAGAGTTCTAAAAGTCTTCGTTCAACATTATTTTTAAGGGTAGAGACAAACTGTTCCCTGTTCTTCATGTACATCACATGGATAAAGATCGTCTTTTTATCTTCACTTACATCGAGTATAAGTGTGCCTGGTGTTAACGAAATAAAAGTTGAAAGTAGGTTGATTTCTAAATCTGTTTTTGCATCCATAGGATATTTCACAATGGCCGGTTTGATGAAAAATTTCGGTGTGATGACATCATAGGCAACCTGAATATTAGCAACGATCATTTCCCAAAGGAAAAAAAGAATAAAACTCAATGTTTTAGGTACCCGATAGAAGTAGCGCTGATCGGCTTCATTTCTGTTCATCAACCAGAGTATGCCAAATCCGAGCATAAAACCGAATAGAAAGTTCGAGTAATACATTGATCCCGTCAGTGCAACCCAGATAAAGGATAACATGAGGTTCATTAAAAACTGCTTTATCATATTATTTCTGCCCTCCTAGTACAGCGTTTATGTAAGGTGATGTGTCCAATAATTGTGTAGCAATCTGATCCGCCACATGAATGATAGCCTCGGCATTGAGCCCGATATACAGCGACGCAGATGCCAAAATAACAACCGGGAGTATGAGCATTGTTTTTTTATACCCAACCATATCTGCAAATTTA
The DNA here is from genome assembly GCF_031455655.1 of Sphingobacterium sp. 2149. NCBI lineage: Bacteria > Pseudomonadati > Bacteroidota > Sphingobacteriia > Sphingobacteriales > Sphingobacteriaceae > Sphingobacterium > Sphingobacterium sp. 2149. The sequence continues at coordinate 13,945 of NZ_JAVDTD010000014.1, forward strand.
TCTTCAACTATTTCTGGGTCAGGTGCATCTTTCCAGAATACCTGTGCCCACATTTTGGCGATGACAAACAAAGTGATAAAACTACCGATGATCAAGGCTCCTGCAAAGGCATACTTTTCGAGCTGGAACGCGTCCCGGAATAAATAGATTTTGGGCCAGAAACCCGATAGGGGCGGTATGCCGACAAGAGAAAAAAGAACAAGGGCAAAAAGTAAAGAAATTTTGGGGTATTGTGCATACAGTCCACCCAATTTATTCATATCCATGGTACCGCGGAGTTGACGTACAACACCAGCAATTAGGAATAAATTGGTTTTAACCATGATATCGTGGATGAGATAGAATATTGCTCCTAGTAAGGCCCATTTACTGTATAGGCCCAGCCCGCCAATCATAAAGCCGATATGGCAAACGATTAAATAGGAAAACAACCTTCGGATATTGGTTTTGATCAATGCACCAAAGGCACCGGTCAAAATTGTCAATATGGCTAGTGCGATCAGTAGTTCTTTGGTAAAATGATTGGGAATAAATAGCAAAGAAAACACTCTGAATAATGCGTAGATACCTACTTTTGTCAATAGGCCGCCGAAAGTCGCCGCTACTGCCGAGGGCGGGGTATGATAAGATGATGGTAGCCAGAAGTAAAGTGGAAATACGGCAGATTTAATACCAAAACCGATCAGAAAAAATGTCGCTGTGATTTCTACTAACGCTTGGTTCTGTATCTTTGGGATACGCAAAGCTAAGTCGGCCATATTCAATGATCCTGAAATACCATAAAGTATGCCTATCCCTGTTAAGAAAAATGTGGACGCCAAGATATTCATGGCCATGTATTTTACAGCCCCTTCCAGTTGGGATTTTCTCCCACCCAATGTCATGAGTACGAACGAAGAAATGATAATGACTTCAAACCATACATACAAGTTGAAGATATCACCAGTGAGAAAGGCTCCATTCAGTCCCATCATTAAAAAGTGGAAGATCGGGAAATATCCGTAGAGAATACGCTGGCGGCCCACGCCGACACAGGAGAAGATGGAGACAGCAAGACCTGCAATTGATGTGAGAAGGACAAGGGTGCTACTGAATAGATCCGCAACAAAGACAATTCCAAAGGGAGCTTTCCAATTGGCCGCATTCATGGTTAAAATACCACCTTCGTAGACCTTGAAGAATAATTTAAAAGCAAGAATAAGAACGAGCAAGCTTCCACCAACACTCAGGAAACGTTGTGCAGTAGATTTGCGCCAAAACATCAGTTGGACAATAGCAATAAATAAGTGCACGATGATCGTGGCAATAATGTGGTTGTCTATCATATATCTTCTTCCTCAGGGGTGTTCAAATCATCCAAATCGTCTGTACCCAGCAATGCATAGACACGCTTGAGCAGAACGATGGCAAAGGAGGTTAGGCCAAAGCTAATCACGATGGCTGTTAAAATAAGAGCTTGCGGAATTGGATCCGCATAAATATCGGTGAATACTTTCAGATCTGGTGCAATAATAGGCGGTTTTCCTTTAATAATATTGCCCAATAAGAAGATCAGTATATTGGTGCCATTGCCCAGTAACATAATACCCAACAACAGTTTTACCATGCTTCGACGGAGGATAAGGTATATCCCAGCGGCATATAAAATGCCTATTAATAAGACAAGAATCAGTTCCATTATTCTTCTTCTTCAGTAGTTAACGCAATTGTAAATAAAATTGTAAGCACGACGCCAATAACAACAAAATATACACCAAGGTCAAAAAACAATGCTGTTCCGATCATTCCGATGACTGGAATTTTTTCCTCAAGCCACAGTCCCGTCATCACGGGATAGCCAAAGAAAACGGGCAGGAACATGCTTATCGCCGAAACACCCAGTCCTATGGGGATGAGGGATAAGGGTTTATATTGAATCAATTTCATGGTGTTTTGTGGGCCAAAGGCAAAACTATGCAAAACAAAGGCAATAGAAGCGACCAAGCCCCCCACGAACCCTCCCCCAGGGTAATAGTGCCCTCTTAATAGCAGGAATACCGAGAAAAGTAAGAGTATCGGTAATAGATATCGCGTTGCGGTCTGTAATATTGTACTGTTCATTTGTTACTATTTAGCTATGCATTATGCTATGTCCGTTTACGGACCCATAGCTGTTAAACATCATTATTCTTTATCCGAAGGTTTTAAACGTAATTTTAATAAGCTGTATACACCCAATGCAGCAATACTCAACACGACAATCTCAAACATGGTGTCAAAGCCTCTGAAATCCACAAGCAGTACATTGACTACATTTTTACCCTTAGCAAGCACATAAGCATAGTCGCCGTAGAAATCACTGATATTAGTCGTTGTTGGTTCATGCAGGACACGGAGTGCTACCATGGACAGCAAAACGCCAAAAATTACAGCGACTATGGCGTCACGAATGACGGTGCGTCTGTTTGCCAGATTCAGGAAGGAAGGGAGTTTAAACAGTACCAAGACAAAGAGTACTACCGTGAGGGTGTCTATTGTAAACTGGGTCATTGCTAAATCTGGAGCACTGTAAAATACGAAAATAAGACATATGGCATAGCCTACGACACTAGTGGCCACGACTGCTGTCAACCGGGATGTGGTTCGTATGGTCAATACAATAGCACCGATCAAAATACAGACCGTAGTTACTTCGTAGAAGCTCACGGGCGATAGTGTTTCCCATTTGATATGGAGTGGCCCCCCGAGATATAGCTGGTAGGCGATCAATACTTCCGCAAATAAGATGATTTTTAATAAATATGAACGCAAGTAGCCGTTGTGCATTTTGTTTGTGAAGAAAGCGGAGAACAATACAATTTCCTGTGCACACAGATTGATCATATATTCTGGAGAAATCTTATTGAATTTCGCAATCCAGGTCAATTTGTTATTACTTGGTCTGTTTACGAAATAGAGTAGCGTACCGGCAGCAATTGTAATTGCACTTAGGAGCAGGATTAAATTAAAGCCATGCCAGATTTTTAGCTGAAAAACTTCCGTTTTGGCAAGTATACTTACCGCGGTTGGGCCTGCAATCCACTCACCAATAAGTCCGGGCATACAGCCAAAAATAACACCAAGAACGGCTAAAAGTAATGGTGGGATCCACATGGCTTTGTAAGGCAGATGGATTTTACTGAATTGTTCGGGCAACTTCCCCATAAAAGGTTTGATACCGGCCATAAATCCAGCGGAGACCAATAATATATTTGTTGCGACCGCAGCCGCTGTCAAATAGAGAAATAAATCCGGTGCTGCGTGTAGTGTTGCCTCATAGATCAGATCTTTTCCAATAAATCCAAAAGTAAGCGGAATACCAGCACTGGAAAGTGCAGCAAGAAAACCTGCGATAGCGACAGGCATCAAAACCTTACGCAGTCCCCGTAAAACCGTCAGATCCCTTGTCCCGGTTTCATGATCTATAATTCCCGTAATAAGGAATAAAGCGGCTTTATATAAGGCATGTACAAGTATAAAGACACATGCTGCAATAATGGCGTCCTTTGTACCAAGACCCAATAAAAAAACCAAAATTCCTAGTGCGGATATCGTTGAATAGGCCAAAACGCCTTTTAAGTCTGTTCTGAACAGCGAATGAAAGGCGGTGTAGAGCATGGTAAAGCCACCAATGGCCATCAGGGAGTACATCCAGATGGGGTTCCCTCCAAGAATCGGCGAAAAGCGGGCCAAAAGATAAATACCTGCTTTGACCATGGTTGCAGAATGGAGGTAGGCCGAGACTGGCGTTGGCGCTTTCATGGCACCAGGTAACCAAAAATGGAAAGGGAACTGTGCAGATTTTGTAATTGCTCCAAGTGCGACCAAGCCAAATACCAAGGGGAAGAGTGGATGTTGTTGAATGAGTGATACTTTGTCGAGCAGTGCTGTAATATGATAAGTACCTGCGATATTACCCAGTAAAATGAAACCTGCCAGTAGAAAGAAGCCACCTAGACCCGTGATGGATAGAGCGGTCAATGCGCTTTTGCGTGAATCGTTGTTGTCATTGTTAAATCCAATGAGAAAAAATGAGCTGATTGAAGTCAGTTCCCAAAAGATAAATAATAATAACATATTGTCCGATAGGACAAGCCCCAGCATCGCTGACATAAATAAGCAGAGATAGCCAAAGAATCGATCGATATACCGATGCCCTTTAAGATAGGCATTCGCGTAGAAGAAAATACAGGCTCCGATACCGGTAATCAATAAGGCGAAAAGTAGGGATAGCCCATCCAGTTTAAAATCCAGATTGATACCTAGAGAGGGCACCCACGAGGTTGACTGTACAAAATAGGAGCCTCGACCAATAGGTACAATATATTGAGCAAAATATAGAAATAGAAGTACCGGTAAGAATGCGAGAATAAAACCCCATTTGGTTTTTAGGAAACGACCAAATGGAACAATAAGGCTCGATGTTATTAATCCTGACAGAACAGTAAATAGCATTTAGTCTTTGTTTTAATTTTTATTGAAGTGTTTGTTTTACTTGTCAATTAGAACCTTCGATATTTCATCTTAGTCAACGCTAATAGGGCGATGAAGGTTTTTTGAAAGTTTCCAATATAGTAAAAAAACTCGGAAAAACCGAGATTTTTATGTGTTTTGTATCGAATGAACGTAAAAAATATAAGAATGGATTTGCTCGTAATGGAATTTGTTAATGATAAAATGATAGCCGAGATAAATATTTTAGGTTAGTTAACTACGTATTTTCATTGTAATTATCTTGATGGTCTTTGCAAAATAGGTAATAAATATGTTAATAATTGTTAAAATAAGATTAAATCTCTATCTTTATGCTAGACTAGTTTATCGGACTCCGTTAATAGTAACTGATCAATTTTTTTATTACACCCACTTTCGCTTTATCGTATGGGACCTGAAGAAAAGTTATTTAGACAGCATTATAAAAGTTTATGTCATTTTGCATGGAAATTTGTGGGAGAATCTTCTGTTGCCGAAGATCTGGTACAGGAAGCCTTTGTTACCTTTTTCAGAGAAAAACAGCGGATGGATGAATCCGAAGCGTTTGTGCGAAACTATTTATATACTGCTGTGCGGTTTTCTTGTTTAAAGCATTTACGTCATGAAAAAGTAAAGGAAAAGTATTGGACGCGGGTTGAATTCAATGAGGAAGATGAGCATTCCGTTGAGCTTTCCATTATTCATACCGAAGTGATCAATGAAGTTTATCGAATTATTGCCCAAATGCCTTCCGCTTGTCAACAGATTTTTAAGATGGGCTATTTGGAGGGGTTGTCAAATCTTGAAATTACAGAACGACTTCAAATTAGTGTAAACACAGTTAAGACCCAAAAACAACGTGGGATGAAAATCTTGATGGAGAGGCTACATCCCGAGTTTTTACCCCTTATTATTTTTTTGTTAAAATAATTTTAATTTATTGTCACCCTTCGCCATTCTATAGGGTTTCTAACCTATAGATATGAACACCAACACCAATTACATTGCCAGACTCATTAATAAATTGCTTCGAGGTCACGAAACCATAGCGGAACGGGAGGCAATTGAACATTGGCGAAAATCTGATAAGCGCAATGATGATTTAATTGAAAGCTTTCAGGACGCAAAGAATATAGAGGGAGATCTTACCTTTTTTGGTGATTTGGATGAAGACGTTGCTTGGCGTAACATTCAGCGGACCCCAAAGAGAATTAAGAAAAATTATATTCCTCTTTTTGGTGCTGCAGCCGTTATTTTAATATTGATGGCGACGTCGCTCTTTTATATCCTCCATGAGGAAGGAATAGTTTCTGATCAAGCATCATCTGCTCGTTTGGTAAAAACAGATATTTCACCTGCCGAGTCGGGGGCTCTATTGGTTTTGGCTGATGGATCGATTATGCCTTTGGAGAAGTCGCGCAAAACTGTAGATCCAAAATTCGTTGCAGATAATATCGCTCGAATGGACGTTCCGGCAGAAGACGTACTATTGCAATTTAATACATTGGTCGTTCCCAAAGGGAATTTTTACAAACTATCTTTAGAAGATGGTACCCTAGTCTGGGTGAATGCAAACTCTCAACTTAAATTTCCTGTAAAATTTCCCGATAAAGAACGTCGTGTCGTTTTGGAGGGTGAAGCTTATTTTGAAGTTTCCCATGATGCCAAGCGTCCATTTTTTGTAGAATCCAAGGGGAATGAAGTGAAGGTGTTAGGTACACATTTCAATATCAATGCTTATAGTAATAATGTTCGAACGACATTGTCTTCCGGAAGAGTACAAGTAAGTAACTCGGGGGATGTGATCATTCTGGAGCCTGGAGAATATGCTAACCTTATTGCTGGCCAGCTTCATAAAGGAACGGCAGATTTAGAGCATGATCTTTCTTGGCATAATAATCAGTTTTATTTTAAGAAAGAGACAATTGTGGAAATCGCTTCCACGCTTTCGAAATGGTATGACATCCAGGTCAAATTTAAGCAAGATGTCGCATTGAATAAAGTGTATACAGGTAATTTTAAGCGTGATGTCAAGCTATCGCAAGTTTTGGAAATGCTGACCTATGTTTGTGATTTGAAGTTTGAACTTCGTGGAAAAGAATTAATTATAGAAAATAAATAAAAGTGCTTATGTGAAAAATTGATACCTAACCTACGAGCCTTATACAAAAAAAGAACAGGAATGTTGCAGCATCCCCGTTCCGGAATGATTAAAAGGCCTAAAAAATTAAAAATGCGAATTAAGTAAACCCTATTAACCACAAAGAGTAAATGTATGAATAACTTACCATTTGGCAAAACGTGGCGACTGATACCTCATGACCCTCGGTTTTGTAAACCTTTACGTATTATGAAAATTAGTACCTGCCTTCTTTTCGCCTTTGTGACCGGAGTCCAAGCCAACGGCATTGCGCAGAAAGTTACGTTGAAAATGAAAAATGCACGGATTGAAGAAGCGCTCAGCGCGATTTCCAAACAGTCCAACCTACAGCTATTTTACGGGGAGAATATCGATTCTAAATCACGTGTCAGTGTAAATTTGAAGAATGCAACCGTTGAAGAAGCCTTGAATTCTGTTTTACGCAATAATCATATCGATTATAAGATTATTGCGAATACGATATCTGTAAATGGCAAAACTCAAGGTGCTGCATCTAGCAATATAATTCAGCAAGGGATTTCAGGGACAGTCAGGAGTAAAGAAGGAAGCACTTTAGCAGGAGCCACTGTGTCCGTGAAGGGTGCAAATATTACTACGCAGACAGCTCCTGATGGCAGCTTTCGAATAAATGCCGGTTCAGATGCCACTTTGGTTGTTCGTTATGTTGGCTATGAGACTGTCGAAGTCGCGGTTAAAGGACGAAGTGCTATTGCGATCGTTTTGGCTTCAAATGAAAAACAGATTGAAGAAGTTGTTGTCACTGGTATGGGACAACGTCTTGATAAACGGTTATTTACTGGAGCTACTTCACAGATTTCAGGTGAAGCAGCGCAAATCGGCGGACAGATTGACCCTAGTCGTGGTTTAGAAGGAAGAGTAGCAGGGGTTTCGGTTCAAAACGTAACAGGAACTTTCGGTACAGCACCAAAAATCCGTGTCCGTGGAGCTACATCTATTTATGGAAGCTCAAAACCACTTTGGGTCGTTGATGGAGTGATTATTGAGGATGTTGCCGACGTTAACTCAGATGAACTGTCCTCTGGTGACGCATTGACGTTAATAAGTTCTGCGGTAGCAGGTCTAAATGCGCATGATATTGAATCCTTTCAGATTTTAAAAGATGGCTCGGCAACCTCAATTTATGGAGCTCGGGCTATGGCGGGGGTTATCGTAATTACGACTAAAAAAGGTACAGCGGGCCGCAGTTCGCTTAACTATACAGGAGAATACACGACACGTGCTACACCTCGATATTCCGAATTCAATATTATGAATTCGCAAGAGCAAATGTCTGTATATGACGACATGTACAATAAAGGATATATTGGATTTGCTGATTTACCGGTCGCTAGTAATAGTGGTGTTTATGGCGATTTATATAGGCGCATCCAACGAAGCGAGATCCCAAATGATCTGTTCACCGATAGACATAATGTCAATAACTTCCTTAAAGAAGCTGAATTTCGAAATACAGATTGGTTTGGTCAACTGTTCCAACCAAGCCTACAGCATAACCATTCTGTGAGTATGTCTTCTGGAACTGAAAAATCGCAATATTATTCTTCCATCAGTGGTCTTGTAGATCCGGGCTGGACGAAACGTAGTAAAGTAAATCGCTATACTGGAAATTTGAATGCTAATTATAATATTTCAGATCGTCTTAAGCTTAATATTATTACCAATGGGTCATATCGTAAACAACAGGCACCGGGTACCCTTGGTCAATCTAAAGATGTGGTCTTTGGCCAAGTAAAGCGTGACTTTGATATTAACCCATATGCATATGCGATGAATACATCGCGTACGTTAGATCCAAATACCTTCTACACCCGTAACTACGCTGCGTTTAATATTCTGCATGAATTGGAAAACAATTATATGGATATTGATGTAGCCGATCTACGTTTTCAAGGGGATTTGAAATGGAAAGTTATTCCTGGCTTAGAGTTAGGAGCTTTTGGTTCAGTTCGTTATCAGTCTACGACTCAGCACCACTATATCAAGGATCGTTCGAACCAAGCAATGGCTTATCGCGCGGGTATCTCAGAACCTGAAAACACGACCATTCGTGATAAAAATCCTTTCCTGTATACGGATCCGGATGATCCTTATGCAAGACCTATTTCGGTATTACCAGAAGGTGGAATTTATAATCGGACTGACTACACCATGTTTGAGCAGCTATTCCGTTTTACTGCTCAATATAATAAGACCTTTGATCAAAACAATATTCTTAATGTGTTTGCTGGATCCGAACTTACCTCATCGCAACGCAACAATACCTGGTTTAGAGGCTGGGGAATCCAATATGATTTAGGAGAAAGTCCTTTTACCGATTATAGGGTTTTTAAGCGTGGTCAAGAAGAGAATTCACCTTATTTTTCCGTCAACCGGAACAATAAAAATGACCCTTCAAATACGCGTTACAAACAAGCTGCTTTTTTTACAAATGTGACCTATTCCTATGCAGGGAAATATACATTGAATGGTACATTTAGATATGAGGGTGCAAATAAATTAGGTGAAGCAACCTCTGCGAGATGGATGCCTAGCTGGAACCTGTCCGGAGCATGGAATGCACATGAGGAAAACTTCTTTGAAAACTTGAGACCAGCTTTTTCACATTTTACCTTAAAAGGCTCTTATAGTTTAACGGGCGATCGAGGACCATCGACTGTCACAAATTCGTATGCGGTTTATCGTTCCTATACTCCATGGCGCCCTACGGCGGGAGATGCCGAATCTGGTTTAGAAATAGCAGATTTGGCCAACAATGGTTTGACTTATGAAAAAAAGCATGAGTTGAATATTGGAACGTCCATGGGATTTTTAGATAATCGGATAAATCTAGATTTTGATTGGTTTAAACGCGATAACTTTGATTTGATCGGTATTATCAATACCCAAGGGTTAGGCGGGCAGATTTCTAAATTTGGTAATGTGGCTGATATGAAATCGCACGGAGCTGAGTTGAGCCTAACTGGCCATATCTTTCGCGATCAGGCATTTAAATGGACGTCAAACTTTATTTATTCTAATGTGAAAACAAAGGTGACGCGTTTGGACACTAGAAGCCAAGTGATGGATCTCATCACAGGTACTGGATTTGCCCTAGAAGGAGGCCCCGTTCGTGGACTCTACTCTATACCATTCGTACGATTGAATGATGAAGGATTGCCGGTCTTTTTAAATACAAATAATCAGGAAACTGTTACGGATTTAAATTTTCAAGAACGGGATAAAATTGGCTTTTTAAAATATGAAGGGCCAAGTGATCCTATTCATACAGGAAGTTTGGGGAATATGTTTAATTATAAAAACTTTGGTTTAAATGTATTTATTACTTACTCATTTGGTAATGTTGTACGACTTAATCCCGTATTTTCCAACGAATATTCAGATTTAACGGCATCAACCAAGGAGTTTGCGGACCGTTGGATGGTGGCGGGAGATGAAGCCTTCACGAACGTACCTATTATTGCTACAACCGGGCAGAACAGGGCATATGCCAACGATTTGAAGTATGCCTATAGTGCCTATAATTATTCATCAGTACGTACGGCGAAAGGTGATTTTATTCGTATGAAAGATGTTTCATTAAGCTATGAATTCTCGAAGGATTTAGTGAAAGCGTGGAATATTAACTCCTTAGGATTACGTTTTAATGCAACTAATTTATTCTTGATTTATGCGGATAAAAAGCTGAATGGACAAGATCCGGAGTTTGTCAATGCTGGAGGGGTAGCTGCTCCAATTGCGAGACAATATACATTGACCTTACGTTTAGGCTTGTAACCAAAATTTTAAATCGTAATTGAAATGAAAAGAAATAGAAAATTATATATAGCAGTTGCATTGATTTGTAGCTTGGGTTTATCATCCTGCAATAAGTTTTTAGATGAAATGCCTGACAATCGTGCAACACTTGATACTGAGGCTAAAATTGATAAGTTGTTGGTCTCTGCTTATCCAGAGGTGGCCTATTTGATGAGTGCTGAACTTTCATCAGATAATGTCGATGATTATGGCCCTACCAATCCCAATAGTCAGCGTTTTATGGAAGAGTTATTCCATTGGAAAGATGTTACAGACAATCAGGATGAGGGACCTAAAGACGTCTGGGAAGCTTGTTATAAAGCGATTGCTAGTGCAAATGCGGCATTAAAAGCAATCGAAGAAATGGGGAATCCAGCCAGTTTAAATCCTCAAAAAGGAGAAGCCTTGGCTGTAAGAGCCTATAATCATTTTACACTCGTTAATTTATTTGCGCAGCATTATACGAAAGCAAATGCGGCAACAGATTTAGGAGTTACTTATATGACCACCGCAGAGGAAGATCTCGACCCGAAATATGAACGGAATACAGTCCAGGAAGTATATGACTATATCGTAGCTGATCTAGATGAAGCTATTCCGCTGATTGATGATTCTTCGTTCGGATCCACCCCCAAATATCATATGAACTCTAGGGCTGCAAACGCTTTACGCGCTCGAGTCGCCCTATATATGCAAGATTGGGAAAAAGCCGTCAGTTTTGCCAATGCAGCGATTGGAACGAATCCAACGAGTTTACTTCGAAATTATGAAAGGATTGCCGCTGACGCAGTTGGAAGTAGAGGATTTCCAAATGGAGCAATATCCTATACAAAGAGTGAAGAAAAGGCCAATTTAATGGTAGCCACTGCCGCAACGCAACATGGTGTAATATTTGGCCCCTATACCTATGGTTCGAGGTATTCCCATGGCGCATTTTTGGCAAACAATGAAACAGCCATGGCGCAAGGGCCTTATGGAAAATTAGGTGCAACTGGTTATGTACTACGTGTTTCTGTTTATGCAGGAACAAATTTAGATAAAGTATTGTTTCCCCGTGTTTCGTATATGTTCGAGTATACGGACCCTGTCGCAGGAATTGGATATGCCCGTGGTGCTTATGTACCATTTACTACAGAAGAAACGATGTTGGTTCGTGCTGAAGCTCTTATTCACCTGAAACGATACGATGATGCTGCGGTCGATATGAAGCGTTGGGTTGACAATACCCTGGTAAGACCGCCAGTAAACTTTACGGTAGCTAGTATCAATACATGGGCAAATGGAATAGATTATTCTTCTGCTCAATCACCCACAGCAAAGAAAGCATTGAATCCGCAGATGATTCCATTTGAGGTTGGTACACAGGAGAATATGCTCCATGCACTGTTGTTTTTACGTCGTGTAGAAACTCTTCACATGGGACTGCGTTGGTTTGATGTTAAACGCTATGGTATTGAAGTAGAAAGACGTGTATTGAGTTCTTCTGGTGCAGTAGCTTCCGTAGAAACAGATACAAAATTAATTGCGCGTGACAAAAGGGCGGCTTTGCAAATTCCTGCTGAAGTTATTGCCGCCGGTTACACACCTAATCCAAGATAATTATGAAAATATTAAATAAGATTAATGTATTGTTGTTTTCTTCGGTGCTCTTATTTTCGTGCTCTGAAGAAAAGCTGAACCCTGAAAGTATATTTGTGGATCAGAAAGTGGAAAAAAATGAACTGGACAATTATATAGATCAAACCTATACGAAGGATTATAATATTGCAATTCTTTACAAATTTGTTGAAAAGGAGTCTGATTTAGATTATAATTTGAGTCCTGCAAGTTATGAAAGTTCCGTCAGAATGACCAAATTATTATATCATCTCGGTATTGAGCCTTATAATAAAGTCACTGGTAGTAAGGATTTTATTCGAAAATATTTTCCAAAATTGTTGAATTACATTGGTTCTCCAGCTTATCGCAATAATGGAACATTTGTATTGGGAACAGCGGAAGGTGGTGTTAAAATCACCCTTTATCTGTTGAATCAATTGAATGCAAACACAGGAAAGGATATTGCGTTTTTAAATAATACATACTTTCATACTATGCATCATGAATTTGGTCATATTTTACACCAGACTAAAGGGTATCCCGCTTCTTTTGAACAGATTACAGGTAGGAGTTATGTATCGGATGCCTGGAGTGATGTCTATGAGAGTGAAGCAGAAGCTACCGCATTGGGATTCGTTTCTCCATATGCTTCCAAAGAACCCAATGAAGATTTTGTAGAGACTTACTCCTTTTATATCACATTGTCGCCAGCGCAATGGAACCAGCGTATCAGCAGAGGAGGAGAGGAAGGTAAAGCATTGATTGAGGCTAAACTTGACATCATACGTACGTATTTCCAAAATGTTTGGAATATCAACTTAGATGAGTTGCGTGATGAGATTCTAGCGAGGCAAGCGGATCTACCTAATTTTGATCAAACATCTTTAAAATAAGGAATCATGAAATTAAAATATTTAATTGTCTTAATATTACTTCCGTTTTTATTAGTTACATCATGTAAGCGGGACGAGGATCGGATATTTGATGCAAATGCAACGGTTAGAATAACCGAAGCTGTAGAAAAAACCTACACTGTTTTGCAAGCGAATAAAGCGGGTTGGATAATGAAGTTTTATCCAAGCAATAATCAGGAATTTGGAGGATATACACTCTTTAGTAAATTTATTTCGAATGCTGAAGTTACGGTTGCATCTGATCCTTTTTCTGGATCACAGACCAGTTCATACTCAATTTCTCCGGAATCGGGACCTGTATTAACATTTAACGGTTACAATAAAAACATTCACTGGTTTTCTGAGCCAGGTAAAGATAACGGTGGGATAGGTGCCGATGATAGTGGTATGCGTGGTGATTTTGAATTCATTGTACTTAATGCAAGCGCAGACTCCGTGGTTTTGAAAGGTAAGAAAAGTGGTAGTTACTTGGTGATGTTACCTTTGAAAGATGGCGAGTTTGAAACCGAGTCTAAAGCTTATCAAGAGGCAGCGGCTAAGTTTAAACAATTTGGCGTATTTAATTTAGAAACAAAGGATGGAGAATCTGCTGTTATGGGGTATAGTCCTAAAATGCGTGTCTTTGGCAATCCGCTGGATCAATCCGCTAAAGGTATGGCTTTCAGAGTCGTTCCAGGAGGGCTTGAATTTTACGAAAAGTACACAATGGCCGGTGTAACCTTTGACTTTTTAAAATTTATTGAGCCAACAAGCACTTATCCATATGGTTATTACACAGATAATGGTAATACGTTTAAAATTGTTCCAGAGGTGACGCCGATTAATTTATGGTTTAAAGCTAATCTATGGTCCATGTCTTATAAGAATGTAGGGCCAATTGGACAAGTATATTGGAACAATGCAAAAACCAAATTAAAAGCAAATGGTATTACGTTAAACAATATGTACATCGGAAATGCAGGAGTGGAAGTACTATACTATGTGCTGCAAAACGGCGCCGTAGAAGGAGCAGTGGGACATAATATCACTCCAGTATCAGGAACTGTTGATCAAGTCAGAATAACATTTACGGGCTCGTTATACAATGTTGTTGGTTTTACTGCTGCTTATTGGACAGGTGGATTGAGCGAGTTTACCACACCATTGAATGGACGTACGTTCCGAATTACATCCGATGAGGTGAATGAGCCATCATCCGTATTATTAACTGATGTGGCTGCTCCAACGAACACATTTAAAGTTTTCCTAAGTGATATCAATGATCCATTGAATAACTAATAACAATATTGTTAAGCCAATTTTAGTTGTTAAGCAGAGACATCCCCAACATTCAGTTGGGGATGTCTTTTACTTTATTTTAATATATATTATAAATATGTAATAAAAAGTGATTATAAATTGTCTTTCTCTAAAATATAGTTCAATTTAAAGTATTTGATTTAATGTTTCTGATTTTATGAAGTATACAATTAGCCTTTTATTTCTTTTTTGGGTAAGTGCCCTTAGAGCACAACAAGACACGGTAAGAAAGATACGTCTGCCACTAGAAGTCATCTATTTCGGAGGGGTCCAATTTAATAACGCAAGTAATCTGAATAGAATCTTAAAGCAAGAAGGTGCTGGAAAATTCCCTGGATTTGGCTGGAATGCCGGAGCAGGCATAGCTTACCGTATTAAGCAAACATTAATCGGAGGGAGTTTTAGTTTATCCACAAATAGTAAAAAAGATAACATCTTGAACACCGGCGATTTTGTTTTGCACGTGGCAAGTAATGCAGTTCGCGCAGGCAATTTTATATTGAGTCCACAACTTGGTGTTGGAGTCCAATGGTCCACTTTTACAATTCAAAAGCATGGTCAATCTGGTTCATTTGATGACTTTTTAGATTCCAATTCTAATCAGACCCAGATGGAATATAACGCAGCTATTGTAGATTTTAATATTACACTGAAATCAATGAATAAAAACAGGACAGTGTTTTATCCTGAATGTAGAGTTGGTTATAAATCTGCTATTACGAAGAACGAATGGAAGCTTATTGGCACGAAAGCCACGGATGTACCTACAGATAGGCTAGGAAACCTCTATTTACAACTTGCTTGGGGAATTGGACGATAATGAATATTATGTTCTCCGTAGTGCTAATCATTGTAGCGTGCTCAAGAGAACTGTTGTGTTGGAAGGTTATGAATACCCAGAGAAAACTGTAAAGTATGTTTCGGTAGGATAGAAGTATAGTTTATGTTTAATGGCTCTTCCAAAGATTATTTGGAGGGGCCATAATTTTATAAGATTATGCACAATATTCTTTTCTATTTTGAAAAACGGTGTTAGTTTTTGTTACTTTCTCTTATGGTGAGCATAAAACTATTTTTTTGACAACTTTTTTTCGATATCTTGATATATTTCGTCTTAATCGGGTTGACACGATTTTCTTTTGTTGCTTATTTTTAGAAAAAACTCTATTTATAAGTGCAAAAAATGTAATCCAAATAATATTTTTTATTTTTTTGCAAATAATAAAAAATATTAGCCATTTTTATAGCACAATTATTAAACATCTCAACGCAGGAGATGTACTTGTATGTCCTAAATATCCACCTATAGAATACAATAAGTGGCAACGAAGAGAGCTAGCGATGCAGAAAGAAGAAATATTATTCAAAACACACTATAATGGATTATGTCATTTTGCATGGAAGATATTAGGTGATCTTATAGTAGCGGAGGATCTGGTTCAAGATGCTTTTATTGCTTACTTTAAACATACGGATCAAGTAAGTGATAATGAGATTGCCATAAAAAATTATCTATATAGTGCTGTCAGATTTGCTTGTTATAATCACATTCGTCATGAGAAAGTTCGTCAAAAATATTGGAACGTCGTAGGTTTTACAGAGGAAGACGATACAGCTCTAGAGCTAAATATTATCCACAGTGAGGTTATTCAAGAGATCTATCGGATTATTGAAGAAATGCCTTTTGCCTGTCAACAAGTTTTTCGTTTAGGCTATCTAGAGGGTTTGTCTAATTTGGAGATTACCAAAGAACTACAGATTAGTATCAATACCGTGAAAACACAAAAACAGCGTGGAATGAAAATGCTGTTAAAACGATTAAATCCTGAATTTATTCCCCTTATTATATTTTTGTTAAAAAATATTTAAATTCTTGTCACTCCTTTTTTTGTCTTGCGTTTCTTTAGTGTAATATATGAAAGAAAACAAAGCACATATTGCAGAAGTACTTCGTAAATTCCTTAGTGGTAGCTTGACCGCAGAAGAGCAAAGCCAGCTTGAAGAGTGGTTAAATGCTAGTCCGCAGAACAACCAATTTCTGGAATCTTTTCGCCAAGCAAAAAACATAGAAGAAGATTTGTCTATTGTCCGCAAATTGGACGTCAATAAGGCCTGGAATAAACTAAATAATAAAAATCGTACTGGAATACAACCAATTGGAAAATGGGCGTTAGGAATTGCCGCTTCCATTACCTTTTTAGTCGTGTGTTTCGCACTGTGGCGAACTGAATTTGCTTCTAATATTCCAAAAGAAAGACCACTTGTTGCGGTGCAAAAGCAGGATATCGCGCCAGCGACAAGTGGGGCAATTTTAGTCCTGGCAGACGGAACAAAGATCGCACTGAATAACGATTCTACGAAAACATTGACTAAAAACAGTAATCTTGTTGGCAATATCAATGAGCTGATCGTCAAAGGGACAGATCGGGCTATTCCTGTACAATATAATTCATTAATAGTCCCAAAGGCGAGTTTTTATAGAATGACGCTTGTTGATGGTACCAAAGTTTGGGTCAATGCTCTTTCCCAACTGAAATTTCCCGTACAGTTTTCAAAAACAGAACGCCGGGTCTTTCTTGATGGCGAGGCTTATTTTGAAGTGGCACATAATCCGAATCGACCCTTTGTTGTTGAGTCCAAAGGGAATGAAATCAAAGTGTTAGGTACGCATTTCAATGTGAATTCTTATTCTGAGCAAGTTCGTACAACGCTTGCAGAAGGAAAAGTTGAAGTAACCAGAAATAACCAGCATGTGGTACTATTGCCCGGAGAATATGTATGGTCGTCTAGGAATAATCTAATCAAAGGAGAGGCGGATCTGCAACGGGATCTGTCCTGGCATAATAATGAGTTTTATTTCAAGAAGGAGACGATTGTAGATATCTCACATCAATTATCAAGATGGTATGACCTGGATGTGAAATTCAGGGGAAATGTGCAGTTGGACAAAGAGTATACCGGAAGTATCGAACGAGATGTCAAATTATCTCAAGTACTGGAAATGCTATCCTATGTGAGTAATCTCAAATTCGAAGTGGATGGGAAAAAGTTGATCATAGAAACGAAAAGCTAGAAATATAACCCTAAACTAAACCTAAACCTGGGCGCTTATGAAAAATTAATACCTAACCAAAAGACCTTAAAAAAGAGAACAGGAATGTTGGCGCATCCCTGTTCAGAAAATGTGATTATCAGGTCCTAAATTAAAAAGTCAACAATTAAATCCCAATTAACCACAAAGTGTAAATGTATGAATAACTTACCATTTAGCAAAAGGTGGTTCTTGATCCCTCAAGATCCACGTTTTTGTAAACCCCTGCGTATTATGAAAATTAGTACATGTCTTCTATTCGCATTTGTTACCGGTGTACATGCTAAAGGCACTGCTCAGAGAGTCACCTTAAATATGCGAAATGCACGTATTGAAGAAGCTCTGTCAGCGATCTCCAAGCAGTCTCATCTGCGCGTACTGTACAGCGAAAACCTGAATACCAAGGCCCGGATTTCAGTGAACGTTAACAATGCGTCCGTTGAGGAAGCATTGGATGTTGTCTTGAAGAACAATAATATTGAATACAAAATTATTGCTAATACAATCTCCATCAATAGCAATTCAAAGAATGTCAGTATGAAGGTACCACTGGACATGCAGGAATCTGTTTCTGGCACTGTTAAAAGTCAAGATGGAAAAGTATTAAGCGGAGCTACAGTAACCGTAAAGGGCACTTCTATTTCAACACAGACTGATGATATAGGACATTTTAAAATTAATGCTTCTTCATCAGCTGTTTTGGTAGTACGGTATGTTGGGTTTGGCACCAAAGAAATTCCCGTGGATGGCAAGTCAAGCGTGAATGTAGTGCTTACGGCTGATGACCTTAAGTTAAAGGAGGTTAATGTTGTTGCTACAGGTTACCAAAATTTGGACCGTAAATTATTCACTGGAGCATCATCCAAAATCGACGCTAAGGAAGCTGAGCGTGCCGGTGTTCCAGATATTTCTAGGATGCTGGAAGGGCAAGCGGCAGGTGTCTCTGTACAAAACGTCTCTGGTACATTTGGTGCGGCTCCGAAAATCCGGGTTCGTGGGGCAACTTCCTTAACGGGAGATAATAAACCTTTATGGGTGATCGACGGGGTTATTTTGGATGAGGCTGTCAATATCTCCAACGAAGCATTATCCACTGGTGATGCAAATACCTTACTGGGGTCCTCTGTAGCGGGCTTGAATCCCGATGATATTGAGTCGATCACGGTATTGAAAGATGCCGCTGCAACAGCGATGTATGGTGCGGCAGCGATGAACGGGGTAGTCGTGGTAAATACGAAGAAAGGACGTAATACTGAGGGAGTTGTTAACTTTAATTATTCAGGCAACTTTACAACCTATATAAAACCCAATTATAGCCAGTTCGATATCATGAATTCTGCGCAGCAGATGCAATTAATTATTGATATGGAAAATAAAGGCTACTTGAATCATTCGCAAGTCTCCCGTTCTCCGACAGGCGGAGTCTTTAATAAGATGTATAATCTCATGTATCAGTATAATCCAGCTACGGATTCTTTTGATCTGAGAAATGATGCTCCTTCACGCTATAATTTTTTACAGCGTTATACGAATGTCAATACGGACTGGTTTGATTTATTATTTAAACAGTCTCTGGTTCATGATCATTCTTTAAGTATGTCTACCGGGACCACCAAGAGCCAAACGTATGCTTCTACGAGTTTTATGAACGATTCCGGTTTTACAATAGGTAATAGCGCGAAACGGTTTACGGGCAATATTAGAAACAATTATAAAATTAGTGATAAACTAAGTACGGAATTTATTTTTCAAAGTAATATCCGCGATCAACGTACACCAGGTACTTTAAATAGAGTTTCGGATGCTGTTTTCGGTACTTACTCGCGTGATTTTGATATTAATCCTTACTCTTATTCTCTTAATACTAGCCGTATCATCACTCCTTATGATGAAAACGGAAACTTGGAATATTTCAATCGAGATTATGCCCCTTTTAATATCTTAAATGAAATTGATAATAACTATATCAAACTTAAATTGATGGATATCAAGGTGCAGGGAGGGATAACTTACAAAATTCTACCTTCCTTAACCTATTCTGCAAATGGAATGTACCGTTATTATAATTCAGAAAGACAGCATACGATAACAGAAAATGCAAATTTGTCGAAAGCATATCGGGCAAATGGCGATCAAACCGTTAATGCAGGAAATCGCTTTTTATATGCCGATCCGGATTTTCCGAATACAGATAAATATGTTCTATTGCCTAATGGAGGATTCTTTAATGTCGCTAACAATAATATGATTAGCTATTACATGCGACATAATTTAGAGTATAATCAAAAATGGAATGATCATAGTTTAAATTTATTTGGAACCTATGAATTGCAGTATGCCGATAAGCAAAACCATGATTTTAATGGCCCAGGCATCGAATATGATAATGGAAATCTTGTTATGCCTACTTATCGGTATTATAAGTATGCTATTGAAAGTGGAAATGTACCCTTCGGAATGGCCTACAATTACGATCGAAAGTTAGCTTATGCAGTCCGTGGAGCTTATAATTATAAAGATAAATACTCTTTGAACTTTACCACACGATATGATGGCTCCAATAAAATGGGACACACAAGCGTCGCACGGTGGTTGCCAACCTGGAATATATCGGGAGCCTGGGATATTGATCAAGAGAATTTTTTTAACAAGAATAGTAATATTCTTTCTCATGTACGTTTGCGCGGTACATATGGCCTAGTCGCCAATATGGGGAATGCTTCAAACTCATCTGCAGTGTTTTATAATGCCGTGGCTTATCGGCCGTACGAGTCAGAAAAAGAGGGGAAGATTAATATCAGCGGTTTAGAAAATTCGGAGCTGACTTGGGAAAAAATGTATGAGCTCAATGTTGGTGCCGATTTGAGTTTTTTAAAGAACCGAATAGATCTGAATGTTGATTATTACAAAAGGAATATTTTTGATCTGATTGGTCCTATCCGAACCTCAGGAATAGGAGGTCAATTTGAGAAATATGGTAATTACGCGGATATGAAAAGCCACGGTGTGGATATTCAAATTGGAGGTTATCCATTTAAAGATCCGCAAGGCTTTACATGGAGAACGCAATTTACATTTGGGTACAATAGAACCGAAATTACTAAGCTGAATGTTACCAGAAATATTTGGGACTTGGTGTCCGCGGAGGGAGGAGCTAAACTTGGAAATCCCCATCGCGGATTATACTCCATTGATTTCGATAAGCTTAATGCGAGAAGCGGTTATCCGATGTTCATCGGTACTGACGGTACGCCCGGAACGACCTATTTTTGGCTTCAAGATAATGAAACAGATTTCTTGAAATATGAAGGACCAGTAGATCCGACCATAGCCGGTGGTTATTATAACCGAGTGGAATATAACAATTTCAGTTTTTCTTTTTTACTGAAATTTGCTTTTGGTAATAAGGTCAGATTACAGCCTAGTTATTCATCGTCTTACTTGGATATGTACAATGTATCGAAAGATCTCGTAAATCGCTTTATTTTTCATGGGGATGAATATTTAACCGTAATCCCGTCGACACTTGATCCTTTGTCCGCCGAATTCGATGTCAAGAACTTTTTAGGCGAAAGGAATGCTGCTAACTACACGTATAATGCTTATAACTATTCATCTGAACGAGTGGCTAAAGGTGATTATATCCGTTTGTCTCAAATTTCTATAGGCTACAACGTACCCAAGGAATTGGTGTCACGTATAAAATTCAGGACTGCTCAATTTAATCTAGTGGGCAATAATTTATGGCTATTACATGCTGATAGGAAATTGAATGGCGTGGATCCAGAGTTTTACAGCAATGGAGGTGTCGCTCTTCCAGTGCCTAAGCAAATTACATTATCGGTGAAGTTAGGATTCTAAATAATTATATTATGAAATTAAATACGATTAAATATATATTGCTAACGTCTGTTTTTCTATTTAGCGGATGTAGTAAATATCTGGATCAAGAGCCGGATATGCGTGCTCAGATCAATACGGTAGATAAAGTTAAAAGATTAGTCGCATCAGCCTATCCTGGAAGAAATTCATTGGCCATGGCCGAGACCTACTCTGACAATGTGGAGGACAAAGGTGTTGGAGGTATTTATCAACCGGTACCCTCTCTTTATCAATGGAAAGATATCATAGGTGATGATACGGACTCTCCTACAGCGTACTGGAATTCCTGTTATGAAGCAATAGCTGCAGCAAATCATGCCCTAGCAGCTATAGAAAAAAATAATTTTGGTGACGAGGTTCTGGCCTATAAAGGAGAAGCACTTGTGGCCAGGGCTTATTGTCATTTTATGTTGGCGATTTACTTTGCTAAAGTATATGACTTCAAATCGAATGCATCGAATGATTCTCCAGGAATACCGTACGTGAAAGATCCAGAAACGGTTTTAATAAAGCAATATGATCGAGGTACAGTTAAGTCTACATATGACAATATCCGTAAAGATTTAGAAGAGGGATTGGCCTTATTGGATCAAGGGAATGGTTTGTGGGATGTTCCGAAGTACCATTTTACGCCCGAAGCCGCGCATGCTTTTGCTTCTCGTTTTTATCTGTTCACAGGCGAATGGCAAAAAGTGGTGGATAACGCAAATAAGATTTTTGGAGGTAATTATGTAGGCAAGCTTGTTCCTTATAACTCAACTTTAAAATCATTAGGCTTTGAGGCTGCCCGTACAGAGATTACCAAGGCTACACAACCCTATAATTTGTTAATTACAGAAACGTATAGCGGTTATCAGCGCTGGTGGGACAATCGCTATGCTATGGGAATTAGTGTCGTACAAAATATTTATAATAGCATGACTGCTGCAGGAGCGAAGCTCTACAATTTTGGTGTAAGTTATGGCTCTCCACATTACACAACCTATATATGGAAGGAATTTTGGTACGTAACGAACCCTACCGCCAATACAGGGTTTCCTATGTTAATGGTTCCGGTACTAATGTCAGATGAGGCTTTATTAAATCGAGCAGAAGCTTATGCCGAATTAGGCAATGTAAACGGGGCACTAGCTGATCTCAATTTATTTGCACGCAATAGGATCGACAATTATAATTCAACTGATTATGCTGTTACAGTGGCTAAATCAAAACAATTTTTCGACGTCACTGATGACAAAGAAGCTCTTGTTAAAACAGTATTGCAATTTAAACATGTTGGATTTATGTCCATGGGACTACGGTGGCTTGACATTATTCGTAAAGGGATAACGGTCAAGCACAATGTCATAGGAAGCGATGAACGAGAAACATTTATTGAATTAAAACCCGATGATCCTAGAAGGGTATTCCAAATCCCTCAGGAAGCTAAATTAGCAGGTGTTGAACTAAACCCAAGATAAGTCATGAAGATCATTTTTAAACTATTTACAGGGATTGGTCTAATTGGATTAATTTTTTCCTGTTCGAAAGAAGATAAATTAAATTATACCTTACAAAATTACGATACTTTTGTTCCTGGTACTATCGACAATTGGATCAGCGCGAATCTGACCGATCCATTTAACATCGAAGTTATTTATAGATATCAGCGGAATATGCATGATATTAATAAAAATATAGCACCGGCCGATGAGTCGAAAGTAATCCCGCAAATGAAAATCGTACTCAAGGGATTTTTGGAGGTATATGGAAAAATTGGCGGCTCTAAATTTATTAAACTCTATACGCCGAAGCAATTTGCACTTTTTGGATCTGGTGATTATGATCCTGATGGCTCTGTGAAAGGAGGTACGGCAGATGGGGGAAGAAGAATTACATTGTACGGTCTCAATGGACTGAATGATAACGATGCCAGTTCTGTGATTGGAAATCTACAGGTAATACACCATGAATTTACACACATATTAAATCAAAATCGTTTTATACCAGGCGAATTTGGTTTAGTCTGTGTAGGAGATTATTATGCAGAGTGGACTGCGGCTGAAAATACCGAGGCAAAAGCTAGATCTTTGGGATTTATCAGTCCGTATGCGCGTAAGTCGATTGGTGAGGACTTTGCTGAAACACTTTCACATCTGGTCGTTCGAGGACAAAAGTTTTATGATGATTATGCATCACAATCGGGTGAAACAGCTTATAAGAAATTCAAGGAAAAGGAGTCTATTGTAAGAGATTATATGATAAAGTATTTTAACATTGACGTCACGCAATTGCAAAATGAATTTCAAAGGGTCATGGTTGAAGAATATCATAGCACGGATTATACTTCTGTGATGATTTCATCAGGTAAATATGATCCTTTTTGTACTGATTTCTATACTGAATATACTTTGAGTATGAATAGGTATACGAGATTGAATTCTTACTTATTTGGCCAATTAACCCAGAAAATTACCGTATGAAAAAGATATTTTATGTTATATGTTTGGTTTTACTGACAGTAAGTTGTAATAAGCCGAAAGAAGTTGCTTTGGAATTTGAAAAGGATCCTGACTCCCGTATTGCAGACACACTTTCTTATGTCAGAAAGATGCTTGTCGAATCTCCTTATGGTTGGAAGGGATCATTAGTAACCGAGTATGCCGGAGCCTATGGTTTTTATATGCAGTTTGGTAAAAATGACCGCGTGAAAATGGTTGCTGATCTGGATGAGGAGACGGCTTCAAAAGAGAAAGAGTCGACGTACCGGATACGTCAAATCATGACTTCTACACTTTCTTTTGATACCTACACCTATTTAACTATGCTTGAAGATCCGAACCCAGCTACCTACAATGGGCAGCCAGGAAAGGGGATGGGAAGTGATATCGAGTTTAATTATATTAAAAATCATGGAGATACGTTGTTTTTTGAGGGACGTAAATTTCAGAAATCAATGATCTTGGTGAAAGCAACCGCCAGTGAGAGTCAACAGTATCTCAGTAATGGCTTTGGTAAAAGCAGAAGTCAACTGCTAAATTATACAGATGCTAATCCCAATTTATATATACAAATTCCCTCATTAGAAAGTAAGATTTCGGTATCGTTTAGTGATGAGAGCAGGACAGCCTCTCTTACATATATTTCAGGTAAGGAAATTGTTTCCAAGATTGGTAAATACAATTTTGATCTAGGTGGACTAAATTTTGCTGAGCCTGTAGTGTTGGGCGATTTGACGATTGTAAAGGCAAAGATGCAAGATGGCAAATTTATGTTATTAGATTCGTCCAATAAACCCTATGAAATTATGTCGAACGCTGTACCTGTATTGCCAATTACGGCATTTTTTGGTTATCGCGACACCTACAATTCTATTCAAATTGATGGAGCAACTTTGCCTGGCGGCATAAATTCGGCTTTTAATGATATATGGGCAAGGCAAATCAATACCTACAACGGGTGGGGTGTGAAAATGGTTTCCATGACCTTCCGACTCGTTAGTTCGCAAAAAGCTAAATTAGAAGTATGGTTTTTTGTCAATGGTTATAATTACCGCGTTGACGTCGGCTACGATTATATAATGACTGATAATATAATCAAACTATCCAACGAAGTTCAAAATGATTTAGGATGGATACATAGTGATATTAAGAGCTATTTCAAAAATGCTGAATTTAAGCTGGATTATGTCGCGAGTTCAGATCCGAAAGTAAGAGGAGTAGGAGGATTGATAAAAACAAATAATCCGAATTCGTTTTTCTATGGAAAATTAGTGAAACTAAGTAATTAATTATGTAGTAAAATCGGAAAATCAGTATTGTTTCTAATGCTTACTAGAGACAATACTGATTATAAAAATTCAAATTTTGATGAAATACAGCTTGTTATTGTCTTTTTTTCTCATGTTTACTCGTTGCGAAACTTCTGGTCCATGGAACTTAAGCGGTGAATTTAATGTTTCGCCCCCTATTTATATGGATCTTTTTCAAGTCAAAACAGGGCGAAAAGTGTTGTGTGATACGATAAAATCTCTGAATTTTGCTTTAAGAGTAGAGAATTTGGAAAAAGGTATCTATCAAATTATCCTTTCATGGGATAGGGATATTGTAAGGCCTCAAGAGAAGGAAAGATTTGCTCGTCAGCCCGAGCTCGGCACACCAAAATATTATATGTCAACTACATTTTGGTTGGATTCAAAAGAGTCCAATAATTATAAACTGTTATTTGATAGCGTCTATCACCAAGAGCAAATACAAGAACTATTGTTGACTAAGAATGGAGGCGAATCAATTAAAATGGCGGTCGTATCCGATGGAGAAAACAACAAACTCTATAATGAATACTTAACCTTATTGAATTATTATAAGGCAAAAAATCGACAACAGAAAGACAGTCTTCGGCAAGTAGCAACACATTTCAATGATCTTAAATTATTCAAAGATTCAGCGCAAATAAATGCGTTCTTAGCAAAGGATTGGCTGGTAAATGTCAAGGCAGCATTGTTGCAGGAAGAGATAATGTTTATGAAAAATAATATTAGCAGCGAAGTCATCCCTCATATCTATCATATATTGGTGAATACGAAAGATGATTTCGAACAATATCGTGAAGTGTATAATTTATTTCCGCTTAAAATTCGACGAGAGCTGGCTGTTTGGAATAAAAATAATTGATCTATTAAAATCATTCGTTATGAAAGAAGTCTTTAAAACACGCATAAACTTTGGTGGTTATATTTGGGGTATTGCCATGATCATATTTATCGTAGTAATATCTTATGAAGGACTTGAGAAGGGGCTCTATACGGGTACATTGCTCATGTTTCTCGTATTTGCATTAACTTGGTATTTCACTTTCTTCTATAAACGTTATTGGATTGAAGATAATAAACTTTTCATAAAGAGTATTTGGGGTATAAAATCGGTGAATATCATGTCAGTACGTAAATTAGAGACAGAAAAGTCGATTGGTTTCGGACAATGCGACTTACAATTTTGAGACCCTATAGGAAAGGTATAATACTGCATTATAATTTCGCTGATGATGTATTCATTGATCCGGAAAATGCTGCCCAATTTATTGATAAATTAAAGCAAATTGCTCCAAAAATCCATATTATCGAGTGTAAATAGTACGCTTTCTCTATGAAGTTTCGTCAATACTAATTGGTTGCTCGTGGCTTTGTTTTTTGTAAATCTTTTATAGATGTAATAAATCTGTTGTTTCAATTGTCATAATTAAAAGATATAGGCCGCCTTATTAATAGAGTATATTAATTTTAATATTAGTTTTGGATAGTTTATTGTATTAGTAAACAATAATAATAGTTAATATTTATAGATCTTTATGAAAACACATCGCAAATTATTTTTTATCTACTGCCAGATCATGTTAATAATTATACTATCTAAACAACTTATTGACGTTTACTTTCGAAATGAAGTGACAGAATTCCTGGTCTTTAGAATAGTTGCAACACTTGTGTATTTAATAGTTGGAGCGTTGGTGCTCACATCCATGGAAATTAGGACTAAAAAAGTTAAATAATTTCGGATTTTAAATATATCAGTTGTTATAACAGGATCATGAATCCTAAAAAATATAGTAAAGCAGACTATTTAATCGAAAAGAATGATGAAAAGATTAATATTTCCCGCTCTCCTAACCAATTTTTATAGATAGGCTGTCAGTAAGGAAAAGTAGATATAAATCCGTTTCTGAAAAGGACCTATCTACACCCTAATTTGTTCCCACTTAAAGCTCTGCGAGAGCCCGTTGTTTGGAATAAAAGTTAACTATTTCTCGTTTCTAATTTTTGAACTTCTTTTGGAGAAAATATTGCTATTGAATTCTTCTATAATCAATAGGAGTGCGATCCAAATGGTTAAATGGTGTTTATCCTTTATTCCTATAGCCAATAGAATGAAGGCAATTATTATTTGAGCCATCCGCCTAAAGATATTCCGAATATAGTTGCTGTGGTGAAGAATTGATAATCTTTAAGAAAATTGCTTTCATTTTGTCATTTAATAATCGATTTAAATATTCTATTTTTTTTATGAAATTGTTTTCATTTCTAGAATTTTATCCGATCAAAGATAAGTCTATATAAAGAATAGATAAGAATTGAAACAGCACAGAGATCAACTAATATTACCGATATAATTATTAGAAGAGTACTATCGTGTTGTATTAGGATATGTTGAGGCATCTGATTGATTAAAAATAATGCTGTAACAATATTCAATACAAATACTAATGGAGATTTTTTGTTTAGATATGCCTTCATAATTTTGATTATTATTTTGCGTTTTGAAATTAAACTCTCTTAAAGATAGTTGTTTTTTTTCGAATTGGAGCGGTTGAATCAGATTTTTTATCAATGCTATTGTGGTGATTTCAAAAGAGGATGCTAATCATTTTTTAGAAGAAAGGGAAATCAAGACTATCTATAACTAAGTATACCGATCCTATTGCTGAACTAAAAGAGGCAAAAGCTGATGCAAATATATTTTTGTCAAAGAAATACGCATCGACATGTAAACCACTGCTTGTTTTATGCAGTTGATAATGTCGCATTGATAATATTATAAAAACATTCACGGTTCCAGAAGATGATGGATAACTTTATGCAGCCTCGGATAAGTCTAGCAGCAATAGAAAAACATCAATAGCCTAGGAGCTAGCTAATAGGGGCGAAGGCAATATTATCATTTTTCAAACTACTGCACGCAGAAACTTGATTATGTTAACGGTACCTTTATTCTAATAAAATAGATGGTTTGGAAAAATTACATGGACGCAATTATTTCATCAATGTCTTGACTTAATTCATCTGCCAATAAGTTGTACGTAAATATTCTCGCGTATCTTTTATAGGAGAGCTGGCAAATTAAGTAAACTTTAGTTTTCCACATAATGTTAATAACGATGTGGAAAACGCTTTCAGCGTTGGCATCGAAAGTTACAAACTCATCCACTGTGGTTCCAAGCATACAATCATACCTTTTCTTTCAATTTTAAAGAAAGAGAATTTGAAGAAGTAAGCAATTATGAATGGGAGATTGATATCTTTTATAGGCAAGATCCCATTTCAGGTAAGTAAATCAGTATTCGATGCATCAATTTTGCGGACAGCCCCATTCTAGCGGGATTTACACTCATATATCTTCAATTTTTTCAATCCTAGCCTGTATACATTCACCGCTCCATTACTGCCATTTACCGACTTTTTTATTTTGTTTATCGAAATGTAATAAAATAGAACGCTGCGTTGTCTTACTTTTGAATCAGAATCTTAAAGGAAATGATGCAACATAATCAAGATCCTTGCGACAATAAGAAAAGAAACAAAAAACTAACACGATAAAGTACAATATTATGAAAACTTTAGTAAAGACATTCGCAGCAGCAGCATTGATTACAATATCAACTTTCGCAATGGCAACTACCGATCCTGGAAAAGCATTGAACCTATCCACAGCTGATCTGGCCATCGATAGTTATGTGTCCGTAATGACGGAAGGCGCTTCTCAGGGCGTAGAAAAGTTGTTCGCTCAGGAATTTAATCAGAAAATTCAAGGGAAATCAGTTCGTACCAACAGCCGTTCGGAAGTTATTTCGTTCCTGAAAAAACAAAAAGGTGAAAAATTGAACTGCAGGACGCATACTGAAGTTCTGGAGGAATCTGAAAACTATATGGTAGCACGTATCACCATGAAGTTTGACAATTTCATCAAAACAGATGTAGTGACATTGGTCAATGAATCAGGTACCTGGAAAGTTGCAAGTTCCGTAAACTCGTATAAATAGAAACTGTTTAATTAAATTCATATGTTTATTTTGGCCACGTCGGGATGATGTGGCTTTTTTTGTTGTATTAAGCACTTAAAAAGTGCCAAAATTATTTCTAAGCCGTTAAAGGTAGTATACCTATTCTGTTGAGCTCCTATCATTGATTTTATACTATGTAAAAGAAAGTAATATTTCTTTTTGGGAGCACAATTGCTCTACTGCTTCTATGAGGATGGCGTTTAGTTATAAGATTATGTTGTTCTTTCTACGTGTAAATTGGGTTTTCAACAACGTTATTAACATGTTGTGGAAAACTAAAATTGCTGTTTTTGTCGAATACGTAATAGATATAAACGTTTTTTTAACCAATTAATTTTTTAATTATCTTGTATATTTCTTATTATTACCGTTATACAAACAAGTATTTATGAAAGGTTATTTAAATTTTTGGGCGTCATTAGTCTGTTTTTTATTATTCAATTTTTGTTTATCAAACCTTTATGCTCAGGTTTCTTTTACCACCTATCACAAGAGAAATGATACCGAAACAAAGCATTTGGATTCGGCCTATTACACGCGGATAGTTAATATCGATGCATCTGGGAAGGATAAAGTTTACCGTGTCGAAGAATTTTATACGCGCAACGACTCCATTAAGCTCAGTGGGATCAGTACGAGTCCTCTTTACCCGTTTAAATTTCGCGGGCGAAAATATGAATTGTATGAACAGGGAACGATAAGAAGTATTGAGGACTATAGCGACGACAGCGCGCTTGTAGATTCTGCTTTTTACTTTTATCCAGGTAATAAATTGGAAAAAATTGTTTTTTATCCGACTAGTTCAGCTAAAAAGGGAAAACTGAAAATAGGAGATCCTATTTATGTCGTATATTATGATTCACTCAATAATAAAACACTGGAAAATGGAACGGGTTTTATCCGTTTAAGTTATAGCGGGGGATATGAAGAGGGGAAAATGAAAAATAATTTGCGTGAGGGTGAGTGGAAAGGAAAGTCGGGAAAGGACAGTTTTGTTGAAACTTACACAAATAATCAATTAATTTCAGGCATTAAAACAAAGGCTTCGGGTGAAGTTTTCAAATATGATTCTTCCAACTTTATGAGTCCCCCCGATTACCCTGGTGGAATTTCGAGACTGATGGGCTTCATCGCGAGCAATTATGTCTTCCCAAGGGGCGCTATTAGTAATGGGGTGTCTGGCGTTGTAAGGATAGCGTTTGTGGTCGGCAAAGATGGTAACATAAAGGATTTAGTTGTAGAGAATGACCTAGGTTTCGGAACAGGAGAGGAAGGAATTCGCGTGATAAAAAGAGCAGGAAAATGGAAGCCCGGCATACAGCGTGGAGAGGCCGTTAATGTGAAGTATACGCTTCCCATACAATTGCACTTATCAAATTAGGCCTATTTAGATCGTATAATTAGCGGATGTGCAAAAGTGATCTCAAAGAGCTGAAAGCGCATTCTGAAGATATATATGTAACAGCAGTTATATAGATAAATCAAACTAAAAATGGCTGTCCAAAAAAATCGGACAGCCATTTCTAGTTGTATCGTATACGTTATACTATTTTTTCAAGGCTGATGCCCCGCTGATAATTCCTTCTACTACATTCGGATCCTGTAGGGTAGAAGTATCTCCTAAATTGCTGGTATCGCCTTCAGCAATCTTACGTAAGATACGGCGCATAATCTTTCCTGAACGAGTTTTTGGGAGATCATCGACAAATTGGATAATGTCTGGTTTTGCAATCGGACCGATAATACGAGAAACGGTTTCCATGATATCGCGTCTGGTCGCTTCGGCATCTGTGTGGTGATTGGCAATCACATAAGCATA
This sequence comes from Sphingobacterium sp. 2149, assembly GCF_031455655.1. Classification (NCBI taxonomy): domain Bacteria; kingdom Pseudomonadati; phylum Bacteroidota; class Sphingobacteriia; order Sphingobacteriales; family Sphingobacteriaceae; genus Sphingobacterium; species Sphingobacterium sp. 2149. The sequence goes on from NZ_JAVDTD010000014.1 coordinate 44,829, forward strand.
GATACCTTGCCCTTTTACAGCGTGCGGATAGCCTACGATTGCAGATTCTACAACGTCAGCGTGCATGTTGATAGCGTTTTCAACTTCAGCTGTGCCAATACGGTGACCCGAAACGTTGAGTACATCATCTACACGACCTGTGATTTTGTAATAGCCCTCCGGACTACGGAAACATCCGTCGCCCGTAAAATACATATCCTTATAGGTCGAGAAATAGGTTTGACGACAGCGGTCGTGATCTCCCCACGTCGTACGTAACATACCCGGCCAAGGGAATTTGATACACAGGTTTCCTGTGACATCATTGCCCTCGATTTCTTTTCCATTCTCGTCCATCAAAGCAGGCTGAATACCTGGCATTGGGAACATCGCATAACTTGCTTTCTCTGGTGTCACGCCCGCCAATGAAGTGATCAAATGGCCACCGTTCTCTGTTTGCCAATACGTATCAACAATAGGACAATTGTTCTTACCGACTTTCTCATTAAACCAGTTCCAGGCTTCTTCGTTGATTGGCTCTCCCACAGATCCTAAAACACGCAACGAAGAAAGGTTGTTTTTGTCTACAAATTCATCACCAAAAGCCATTAATGAACGTAGAGCAGTCGGTGAGGTGTAGATAATATTAACGTTATACTTATCCACAATATCCCAATAGCGGCTCGCATCCGGGAAGGTTGGTATACCTTCAAACATCAATGAGGTAGCGCCTTGTGATAAGGGGCCGTAAACGATGTAACTGTGTCCAGTAATCCAGCCAATATCTGCTGTGCAGAAAAATACGTCGTTTGGTTGATATTGGAAAGTGTTCATGAAGGTATAACCGGTGTATACCATATAACCACCACAGGTATGCACCACTCCCTTCGGCTTTCCTGTAGATCCTGATGTATAGAGAATAAACAGGGTGTCTTCAGCATCCATTTCTTCTGCTGGACACGCTGGATTTCCTTGTGTTTCTACTTTCTTGATCTCATCTTCCCACCATACATCACGGCCTTTGATCATTGATACAGGGGTGCGTGTACGTGTTAACACAATAACTTTCTCCACCGTATCGCACTGCATCAACGCGTCATCTACAATATTTTTAAGTCCAATGGTTTTATTTCCGCGGTAACTGCCATCTGATGTGACAATCAGTTTGCATTCGGCATCTTCGATACGATCAGCAATAGAACGCGCTGAAAAACCTCCAAATACTACAGAATGTATAGCACCAATACGGGCGCAAGCCAATACGGCAATGACCAATTCGGGAACCATTGGTAAGTAAATACAGACACGGTCTCCTTTTTTGATGTTATTATTTTTAAGTACGTTGGCAAATTGCTCCACCTTTTGCAATAATTGCTTATAGGAAAGAATGCGGTGTGCTTCATTCGGATCATTAGGTTCCCAGATGATGGCCGGTTTATCTCCATTTGCATATATATGGCGATCAAGACAATTTTCTGTAATATTTAGTTTGGCACCCTCAAACCATTTGACATTAGGTTCTTCAAAGTTCCAATTTAGCACGTTATTCCATTTTCTCTTCCAGAAAAAATGATCTGCAATGCTCGCCCAAAACTCCTCAGGTTGTTCTACACTTCGCTTATATTCACTTTGATATTCTTCAAATGATTTTATTTGTAGGCTCATCGTTATTAGGATTATTATGAATTATTTTAATTTATATTGTTATCGTTGCGAAATTGTTTTTGGTATTTCGATTTCGGTGTACAATTTAGCGGTTTTTGCCCATTTTATCAAAAAAATGATGTTTAATATAATGTTAAACTACTTTTGTCTATCAAGATTGTTATCTTGCATCAAGATTTACCAAGATGTCTTTTCTGAGAAAGCTATTCTATATTACAATTTATACGAATCTTCTGATCGCTATGGCAGCCATGGCACAATGTGCACTGACTTACATTATTTTTGAACGATCCATCAATTGGTATATTGTGCTGGTGGAGGGAACAGCGACACTATTACTGTATAATTTTAGCCTATGGTGGTCCAAGCCCAAGAATCCAAAAGAATCAAAATTTCCCCGGACACGCTGGATCTTTAATCATGAATGGGTCATGTGGTTAAATAATGGTATAGCGTTGCTTGTGCTGGGGTATTGCTTGTGGTTTATACACATTTACTCTTTCCTTTTTTTAGGATTTATTGGAATCCTAAGCCTATTATACGGGATGCCACTATTTAAGTTCCATGATCGTAAAGTGGGACTTCGACAGATTCCTGGTGCCAAAATTTTTCATATTGCCTTAGTGTGGGTCTGCAGCAGCGTGGTGCTACCTTATGTGGAACTGGCCAATGTAGGTGTCTCCATAGATCGCTGGGTATTTGTTGCGCTTTGTGGATTGAAGTTCATATTTTTGGTTATCTGTACATTGCCGTTTGATATTCGGGATATCCAACAGGATTCCTATTATCACCTACGGACTTTGCCGAATATGCTGGGCGAACAAAAAGCTAAAAATCTTACCTATTTGTTACTGGGCCTGCATTGTATTCTGGTCCTGCTGGCACCCTATACCATGCTTATAAAAATTGGACTACTTCTAACAAACTTGCTGATATTTGCCCTGCTAAAGTTTGCGGTATTCAAAACAAAAGACCATTATCACTATGCTTATCTACTCGACGGTAGTTTGGTATTACAGTTTTTGATTGTTGTTCTACTAGTCATCTTTAGTCCAGCAGCATGAGTTGTTATCAGGGGCAGCAAAAATAGATTACTCGGACTTCATGTATTGAAGCTGCCTGCTGCACGAAAGATTTTGACCAATGAGCCGTGTAAAACTCAAGACGTCAGAAATGCAATGATCTTATCGGCGGCGATTTCTGATAACTTATAATAACTTTCAAATGTCCATCCTGCAACATGGGGAGATAAGATCACATTGTCTCTACGGATAAGATCCGCATACCAGTTCTGTTCAGCGAGTTTTGGGAACTTTTCTACAGGCAATACATCAAATGCTGCTCCCAGCATGGAGCCTGAATCAAGGCCACTAAGCACTGCTGGTACTTGTACAATACCGCCTCGTGCTCCGAGTAAAAAGAAAATAGGTTTTTCAAATTTTGCTAGATAATCCACATCAATCATCCCTTTTGTTTCATCCGTTAAGGGAATGTGAAAACTGATCACATCAGCTTCTTTGTAGATTTTTTTCATGTCTGCTTCTGTTGCATATTGATCGGTATAGCCGATCCGGTATTTGTCGTAGGCAAGTACCGTTACATCAAAGCCCGATAATTTTTTTGCCATGGCCATCCCATTGTGTCCGTAGCCAATCAATCCCACAGTACGCCCCTTAAGTTCGTAACCACGATTGGCTTCACGTAACCACTGGCAAGATCGTATTTGTTGGTCGCTACGATTCAGATTGTTCATCAAACTAAGCAACATCCCGATCATATGCTCACCGACAGCGTCCCGATTGCCTTCATTTGCCGGAATTAACTGCACAGCTCTTTGTGCAGCAATGGCATCGTCGATATTGTCCATACCGGCTCCGGCGCGGGCAATAAAGCGGAGGTTGGGCGCGAGGTCAAAAAATGCTTTATCGACCTGAAATTTGGAACGGATGACCAGGCCTGAATAGTTAGAAATAATTTGCTCGGCTTCTGCTCGGCTGATAGCAGGCTGATAATCGTAATGGATACCTGCCTGCTCAAATTTCTCAAGCATGATCTCATGAATGTCGTCGACGATCAGAATAGTAGTTTTCATCCAATTATTTTTTATGTGGGAACGATAAATAAATAGTGCTTCTATTTCGTGTTGATTTTGTGCCCAGGGGCATGATTACGGTTAATCTGCATAAAATCCACAGACAGTAATTTGTTTAGCTGCTGTTGCTTCATGCGGTTCGGCATGATTCTCATGCAAAAATTTCGCATTCCTATCAAAAATGGATTTTCCCATTGTGCAATTTTGCCTATCCTCCAGGATGTATTGCAAATATAATTAACCCGATCCAATCGCCTTTTTTCGAATTGTTGGAAGGCTAAGGTAACCGAAGCTGCTGTTTGTAGCTCGTCCATCAGTACAGCGACATCTTCAATAGCCTGACAAGCTCCCTGCCCCAAGTTTGGGGTCGTGGCATGTCCTGCATCACCAAGCAACAGTATATTGTCAAATGCAAGCTGCTCAAGCGGTGCGATGTCGATAATATCATTTGCAATCAATTGACTATCGCTAGTCTCAGACAGGATCGTTGGAATAGGGGGATGATAGTCGCTGAAGTTGTCGAGCAGCTCCCTTGTTTTCCAATTTTTTAAAACTGGATTTTGTGCAGATGAATTAATGCAAGCGTACCAATAAATTCGGTTATTGACAAGTGGGGTCATTCCAAAACGTCCTTTCGCACCCCAGGTTTCCGTCCCTTTGTTGAGTTGTATGCTGCTATTGTCAATGGTGGCCCGCCAGCAGGTGTAACCCGAATAACGTGGTGCCGAACCGGGTATAAGTTGCTGCCGTAGGGGGGAGTGTACACCATCAGCAATTAAAAGGGCATGTCCGTTTGTATGGCTTCCATCGGCGAAATAAACTCGAATCTCTTCACCCTCTCGTTCGAAGGAAACAGCGCGTTTGCCCAGGTGGATCTGTGTGGTTGGGATTTTGGATAATAGAAATTGATGCAGGTCTGCCCGATGGATAGCGAAGTTGTCCTGTTGATATTTTCGGCTGATTGATCTGGTATCTGGTTCAACCAATATATTTCCCTTTTGATCCAAGACATGGTAGGATGCAAGATAATGTCCTATCGGAACGATTTCATCTTTCAATCCCAAATACGCTAAAGCCTGCATGGCATTGGCTGCAAGGCCAAATCCAGCACCTATGCCTTTAAGCTCAGCAGCACTTTCATATACCTGTGCTTCAATGCCCAGCTTTGCAAGCCCGATTGCAGCACATAATCCCGCGATACCTCCACCAACGATAATAAATGTGCTGTCTGCCGCCCGCATATTAAAGACTATTTGCTATTTCATTTGTTAAGCCCACAAAATCATCTACCGTCAGTCGTTCTGCTCGTAGTTCGTAGAGTGGATTATCGGACATTTTATCTTTGGGAACAACGCCTGAGAGTGAATTCCGGAGGGTTTTACGACGTTGGTTGAAACCTGCTTTCACAACGCGCCAAAACAGTTTCTCATCGCAGGCCAATTGATCCCGTTCATTGCGGGTCATGCGAATAACGCCTGACAATACCTTTGGAGGCGGATTAAATGCTCCCGCCTTGACGGTAAATAGGTATTCTACCTTATAGTAAGCCTGTAAAAAGACACTTAATATGCCATATTCCTTACTGCCCGCTTTAGCCGTACAGCGTTCAGCCACTTCTTTTTGGAACATACCTGTCATCTGAACGACACGTTGACGTTCATCCAAAATTTTAAAGAGAATTTGAGAAGATATGTTGTAGGGAAAATTGCCAATAACGGCCATTTTCTCGCCGAAGTATTGTGAAAAATCAAGGTTTAGGAAATCCCCATGGATTAACCTTTTGCCCAATTGGGGATATTTGTCATCCAAATAAGCGATGGATTCATCATCCACATCGATTAAATAGGTTTCGTATTCCTCTTTCTGCAACAGAAAATCCGAAAGTACCCCCATCCCTGGACCGACTTCAAGCACTTGGCTAAAACCCAATTTAGGATCCAATGCTTCCACAATCTTTTGTGCAGCATTTTTATCGTTTAAGAAATGCTGTCCTAAATGTTTTTTTGCTCTTACTGTACTCATGTTGCAAAAGTAATGAAAATTAAAAATTAAAAGTCAGAAATTAGAAGTCAGCAGTGAAAAGCTAAGCGTTAAAAAAGAGCAACGGGCAAAGAACAAGGATAAAGGACAATACCTAATACTAAAAAAAAATCCCTATTTTTGAATCAAAGCATTTAAACAGAATGAGCGATAAATTAAAAATCGGAATTACCGTAGGCGATATTAACGGCATTGGACTTGAAGTAATCATTAAATCTTTGGTGGATCAACGTTTGTGTGACTTCTTTACACCAGTGGTTTATGGAAACACAAAGGTTGCTTCTTTTCATCGTAAAGCGATCGGCGTAAATGATTTTAGCTTTAATGTTATTAATGATGCTGAGCAGGCGCATTCCAAAAGAGCAAATATGATCAATTGCTGGCAGGAAGACGTCAAGATTTCGCTGGGTGAAGAAAACGAAATTGGCGGTAAATATGCTTTCTTGTCCTTAGAGAAAGCCGTTGAAGATTTAAAAGCGGGTAAAATCGATGCTTTGGTGACGGCTCCAATTAATAAGCACAACATCCAGCAGGAAGGGTTTCAATTTCCGGGGCATACCGAATATCTGCAAGCCAAAGTTGGAGCCGATGATGTATTGATGTTTATGGTATGTGATGAACTGCGTATCGGCGTGGTGACCGGTCATATTCCTTTACATGAGGTTGCTGCTCAAATTACCGAAGAGGCCATTCTTAAAAAACTTGCGCTGATGAATGATTCGCTGAAGAAAGATTTTTGGGTAGAAAAGCCTAAAATAGCTGTTTTAGGGCTCAATCCACATGCGGGAGATCATGGCATTATTGGTACCGAAGATGATCAGATCATCAGGCCTACCGTAGAAAAGGCCAACGAACTGGGGATCTTCTGTTTTGGTCCTTATCCGGCCGATGGATTTTTCGCGAAAGGGGCATATGAGAAATTTGATGCGGTATTGGCGATGTACCATGACCAAGGGTTGATTCCTTTTAAACATATCGCTAAAGGTGCCGGTGTAAATTATACCGCTGGTCTACCTATTGTAAGAACCTCGCCAGATCATGGCACAGGATATGATATTGCCGGAAAAAATCTAGCTTCCGAAAGTTCTTTTGTAGAAGCTATTTTTTCCGCATTGCATATTGTAAAGCGTCGCCGTGAACAAGCTGAATTGCTTAAAAATCCACTTGCTTTCCGTAAATTATCCAAAGATAGGGATTAGGGAAAAAATTGTTACTTTTGCAAACTGTTTGGTTTTTTACCTGCTGTTTTGACTATGTACGATAATTTACAACATCCAATCTTTACCATCATTAAGGAACTCGCCGAGACAACACATACCGAATGTTATGTCATTGGTGGGTATGTCCGCGACTATATCATGAAGCGTCCTTTTAAGAATGATGTGGATATTGTTGTTGTCGGGAGTGGAATTGAATTTGCGACTTCACTGGGTGAAAAGCTACATACTAAAGTTGCCGTATATAAGAATTTCGGCACAGCAATGCTTGTGTATGAGGGCCTCAATGTGGAATTTGTGGGTGCACGAAGGGAATCCTACCGCGCGAATTCGCGCAAGCCTATCGTAGAAGATGGCTCCCTATCCGATGATCAAAATAGACGTGATTTTACGATCAATGCAATGGCCTTTTCACTGAATAAAGCTGACTATGGTACTTTAGTCGATCCGTTCGGAGGTGTACAAGATCTTGAACAGCGGATCATTAGAACCCCCTTGGATCCGATAGAAACGTTTTCGGACGACCCATTGCGTATGATGCGCGCCATTCGATTCGCCACGCAGTTGAATTTTAAAATTGCTATCGAAGCAATTACAGCAATTACCGATACCAAAGAGCGGATACAAATTATTTCCAAAGAGCGGATTATTGATGAAATCAATAAGATTATTCTTTCCCCAAAACCTTCGGTAGGATTCAAATACTTGTTTGATACCGGTCTATTGGAATTGATATTTCCGGCGATGTATAATCTACATGGTGTGGATATTATTGATGGCAAGGGGCATAAAGATAATTTCTATCATACGTTGGAAGTCCTTGATAATGTATGCGAATTATCAGATGATCTCTGGTTACGTTGGGCGGCGATTATGCATGATATTGCTAAACCAGCAACGAAACGTTTCGATAAAAAGCTCGGCTGGACTTTTCATGGCCATGAAGATCGTGGTGCCCGGATGGTTCCCAAGCTATTTGCTGAATTGAAGCTTCCGCTCCACGAGAAAATGAAATTTGTTCAGAAGCTGGTACAATTGCATCTTCGGCCGATTGTATTGGCACAAGATATTGTAACAGATTCGGCCGTACGCCGTTTGTTATTTGAGGCTGGTGACGACATTGAAGCACTGATGATGCTGTGCCATGCGGATGTGACAACAAAGAATGAGTTTAAAAAGAAAAAATATCGACAGAATTTTGAACTTGTCAAACAAAAACTGAAGGATGTCGAAGAGCGGGACAAGGTGCGAAATTGGCAGCCACCAATCAGTGGGGAGGATATTATGCTCTTATTCGGCTTGGCACCAGGACGTACCGTTGGACAGCTTAAAAATTTGATTCGTGAAGCTATTCTGGAGGGCGAGATTCCAAACTCCCGAATAGAAGCCTATCAATTTCTGGTTCAAAAAGCAGTGGAAATGAACTTGACAATCAAACAAGAAATCCCATTGGAAATTTCCAATTCTTAAAATATAGTATTATTTTTAAAAAGGTTAAAAGAAGAAAATAGTAGAGATGGCAATTTATAGATTTAGAGTTACTTTTGAAGATTATGAAGATGTGTACCGTGAGATTGACATGCCTTCTAAAAGTACATTTATAGACCTACATGAGGAAATCCATAAATCGACAGGATATAATGCAGATGCATCTTCCTCTTTTTATGTAAGCAATGATCAATGGAAAAAGGGAACTGAAATTGCATTCAAGCCTACTCAACGTAAAAAAGATGCTGAGGTATTGTTGATGGAGAATATCCGTTTAAGCAAGTTTATTGATGACCCACATCAGAAATTTTACTACGTTTACAATTTTGATCGCCCTTATGACTTTCAGGTTGAATTGATCAAGATTTTGAAAGAAGAGGACGGAAAGGTTTATCCTGCTTTATTTAAATCTATTGGACAGGTTCCTAAGACGATGACTGCGGCTAATTTCCCGGTAGCAGATGCTGTTGAAGAGGATGAATTTGTAGAGGAAGATGATACGCAATATGGCGTGGATGATGAAGATGAATTGGATGGCTTCGATAGTGATGGTGACGACGAGGAAGAGGGGGAAGAAGGTGAAGAGCGTGAAGAATCCACTGGCTACGAAGACGAATATTAATTAAGAAGACTTTAGAGGTTGTTTCAGCTTTTAAAGTGTTAAAATATGGCAAATAGAAAAACATTGATAGCCATTGTGGGGCCAACAGCTGTTGGTAAGACTGCAATGGCTATTTCATTGGCACAATATTTTAAAACAGCAATAATTTCTGCAGATTCTCGTCAGTTTTACCGAGAGATGTCCATTGGTACTGCAAAGCCAGATCCAGAGGAATTAGCTGCTGCTCCCCACTATTTTATCGATTCACATACGATCACGCAAGATTATTCGGCAGGGGATTTTGAACGTGAGGCGTTGCTGAAGTTAGAAGAACTATTTCAATTACATGACGTCGTGATTATGGTAGGCGGCTCCGGCTTATTTGTGCGGGCGCTTTGCGAAGGATTGGACGATTTGCCTAAGGCAGGGGATGATGTCCGCGAGAGGCTTAATCATGAACTTGCAGTTTTAGGACTGGAAGTCTTAAAAGATCGATTGAAGAGTATCGACCCGATATATTTTGAAACGGCCGATATGGATAATCCGCAACGTGTCGTGCGGGCCCTTGAAGTTTTTGAGGCAACCGGTAAACCGATGTCTTTCTACCACAAGAAAGATGTTGAGAGAAGGCCTTTTGATGTCCTTACGATAGGGCTGAATATGGACCGGGCGAAGTTGTACGAAAGGATCAATTCACGTGTAGATCTGATGATGACCAAAGGCTTACTGGATGAAGTGAAAGCTTTACTTCCTTTCAAGACGAAACCTGCTCTGCTTACAGTAGGTTATGCGGAATTGTTTGATTATCTTGATGGTAAGCAGTCTTTGGAGGAAGCAATAGCGAAAATCAAGCAAAATTCTAGGCGTTACGCCAAAAGACAGATCACCTGGTTTAAAAAATATGGTCGTACACATTGGTTTCTAGCCCATGAGACTGCAGCTATTATTGAATTTATCCAAAAGGAACTGGCTGGGCACATCCATAGGGATGCGTTGAGGTAGGGTTTTGTAAAAGCTATACGAATAGGAAATAAAAAAGCCTTGGTTATTCATAACCAAGGCTTTTTTATTTTTCCTGGAGGACTATTTTACTAGGTAGTTCCATCCATACGGATCTTCTACTTTGCCGTAGCGTAAATCATTAAGGTAATTCAAAACACGATTTGAAAACTCGCGGCCTTCGACTGGCGGCAAATTATAATCCTGTCCTTCAAAACCGATACGGCTGATATCTGTAATGGTGGCTGCAGTGCCCGCTGCGAAAGCTTCTGTCACGATACCTGCTTTTATACCGTCAATTAGTTCTTGTACAGATACCTTTCTCTGCTCAGTTTTATAGCCCCATTTTTCTGCCAATTCCATGATTGTCCGACGCGTAACACCATGTAGGATTGTGTCGCCATGTGGAGTGATGATCGTATCTCCAATGCGGAAAATAAGATTCGCTGTACCGGCTTCTTCAATGTATTTGTGCTCGGAAGCATCTGTCCACATAATTTGGTCATAACCTTCATCATTTGCCAATTGTGTTGGATAAAGTGATAGCGCATAGTTACCGGCATTCTTAGAAAAACCGACACCACCTTCAGCAGCGCGTGTATAGTAAGTTTCTACTTTTAAACTAATTGCTTTGCTGTAATATGCGCCAACTGGACCTGTGATAACAATAAATTTGTATGATTTAGAAGGGTGCACACCTAATGCTGCTTCTGTTGCGAACATAAAAGGGCGTATATACAAGGATGAGCCTTCTTTTGCTGGAATCCAATTGCGGTCGATGTCCAATAGCTTGCTTAAGCCATCCATAAAAATCTCTTCAGGTACCTCGGGCATTTGTAAACGAGCTGCAGATTTGTTGAATCTTTCCCAGTTCCTGTCCGGACGGAAAATGCTTACTGTTCCATCGGCAAATTTGTAAGCTTTGATTCCTTCGAAAATCGCTTGACCATAATGTAAAGCGGACATTGAAGGGCTAATACTGATATCTCCATAAGGAACGATGCTGACATCTTTCCATTCACCGTCATCATAGTTTGCGACCAGCATGTGGTCGGATAAAATCTTTCCGAATTTTAGATTGTCGAAATCTACTTGCGAGAGTCTTGAATTTTGAGTTGGCTCTACGCGAATTGAATAGTTCTCTGTCGCGTTCATCTTATTTTTTAATTACATAGGCTAAGTTAGGAAAAAAATGAAATATAAGTCGCACGTATAGCTGGATAATTTGCAGGTATGGATATGCCTTTTATTTCGGACAGTTGTTCCCCATTTTACTACACTTTTTTTTGAAATGGAAGAATTTCGATGCATTTTTTAATGCGCATAAGTATTCATAATTAATAGTGTTAATTTTTTATTAATTAATGTTGGGTTTCAATAGTATGGCATAAAGTTTGGCTGTAAAGGATGCAACCATTTTGATGGGCTTTGTGGTTTGCAGTAACGCTATAAAATCACTTATCATAAAATAAACTAAGTATGGAATTGACTCACAGTCTTGACAAAGGTAATGAAGTAACATCTGGCGATGTACACACATTGTTACCGCGTGACGTTGAAGTTCAGAAGAAAGGTATTTCGATGAATTTTATCCTCGGTTTTTTTGTGTTTTTATATAAAACAGCAATTAAACCCTAACAAACCTCCTCAATTGTGTAAGCTTTTGGGCTTATCACATCAAATGAACTCACAGTAGTTTTTTCAAAAACGATTGAGTACCATGAGATTAGCCAAAATAAAAAGTCCAGGAAATTTTGGCTAATCTCCAGCCGGAGGCTAGGCTATTATTTCGGCCGTATGCTTCATCATGTTTCATGTTGTATCATGAAGTAATCATACTTAAAATATCATTTAGCTAGCGAGTAGTTTTAAGAGCGGGTCGATATATTCGCGATTATTACTCAATCTAGGAACCTTATTTTGCCCCCCGAGCTTACCGCGTGATTTCATCCATTTGTAAAATGTATCTTCGGGTGCATTATGAACGATGGGCTGGCGGAGAGCCATATCTTTAAAACGCTTGGCGTCATAATCCGAATTGATTTCACGGAGCTTTGCGTCTAATATTTCACAGAAACGCTTAAAATCATTGGGCTGTTGTTCAAATTCGATCACCCATTCATGTGCGCCAGCTTGGGCATCTTTAAAATATACCGGTCCTGCCGTATAATCTTTTATTCGAGCTTGAGTCAGTTTGCTCGCTTCGGCCAGTGCCTGTTCGGCATTGTCGACGATAACTTCTTCCCCAAAAGTATTAATGTATTGTTTGGTGCGTCCGGAGATCTGAAAACGATAAGGGGATAATGATGTAAATTTTATGGTATCCCCGATTTTATAACGCCAAAGACCTGCGTTGGTCGAGATGATCAATGCATAATTTTTACCTAGTTCAACCTGATCCAAGCGTAGCGTTGACGGATTTTCTTCCTGCATTCGCTCTGTAGGTAAAAACTCGTAATAAATACCATAATCTAACATGAGTAGGAGATCTTCCGAATCAGATTGGTCCTGTAAACCAAAATAGCCTTCTGAAGCATTATAATTCTCCAAATAATACATGTTGTCTGACGGGATCAATTTTTGGAATTGTTCACGGTAAGGTTTGAAGCTCACGCCCCCGTGTCCATAAAATTCGAGATTTGGCCATATCTCCAGTAAGTTGTCTTTACCTGTAATTTCAAGTATACGTTTGGCCATAACAATATTCCAAGTGGGTACACCCGCTAGGCTCGTTACGTTTTCTTTAAGCGTGATTTGAGCAATTTGCTCAATTTTTTCTTCAAAGTTTGGGTTTAATGTTACTTCCATATTTGGTGTCCGTTTAAATTCGGCCCAAAAAGGCAGATTCCGAATGAGAATCGACGAAAGATCACCATAATAGGAATCTGGACTAAAATTGTTTATCTGTGAAGAACCACCGATAACCACCGATTTCCCTGTAAATACACGGTTTTCGGGCCTATTATGGCAATAGATTGTCAACATATCCTTCCCCCCCTGGAAGTGGCATTCTTCGAGTGCTTCTTCACTGACTGGAATAAATTTGCTTCGATCTGAGGTAGTGCCCGAAGACTTCGCAAACCATTTGATATCCGATGGCCACAGAATATTTTGCTCACCTTTAATCATACGATCAACATAACCCTTAATATCGTCGTAGTCCTGTATAGGGACACGTTCTTTGAAAATTTCAGGCGTTAATATACTTGTGTAATCGTATTTTTTTCCCCATTCTGTTGCTTCCGCAGTGGCAATTAAACTTTGAAACCATTCTTCTTGAACATCATGCGGATATTTCATGAAAAGTTCAATCTGGTGAATTCTTTTTTTCATGAACCAAGTAAAAATGGAATTTAATAAGGCCATAGGGGAGGTTTGTCTTTAATTTTTAAAATTTTTTCCTTCTTAACTCAAAATGTCGACCGAGATAAAATTTACGGGCAAGCTCATTATCCGCAATCTCCTCAGGTGTACCCGTTAGCATAATCTTTCCTTCGGTTAGCAGATAGGCCCTATCGGTGATTGATAATGTTTCCTGCACGTTGTGATCGGTAATTAAGATGCCGATATTACGGGTTTTGAGTTTGGCCACAATCGTCTGAATTTCTTCCACGGCGATTGGGTCGACCCCTGCAAAAGGTTCATCCAAAAGAATAAAGGATGGATTTGCAGCTAATGCCCGCGCAATTTCGGTACGTCGACGTTCGCCACCGGATAACAAATCACCTCTGTTTTTACGGACACGGTGTAGGCTGAATTCTGTGAGTAGTTCTTCCAGTTTTGCCAAACGTTCTTCTTTATTCGGATAGTGTATTTCTAATACAGCCAGGATGTTGTTTTCCACAGAAAGCTTCCGGAAGACCGATGCTTCCTGAGCGAGATAACCTATCCCACGTTGAGCGCGTTGGTACATCGCATCTTGTGTAATTTCCTGATCGTCGAGAAATACTTTCCCTTCATTGGGCTTAATGAGACCAACGATCATATAGAAAGAGGTCGTTTTTCCAGCTCCGTTCGGGCCCAATAACCCGACGATCTCTCCCTGCTCTACAAAGAAAGAAACATCGTTGACAACGGTGCGCTGTTTATACTTTTTGATAAGATGTTCTGCCTTTAAAATCATCTTCGTGGAATATCTATTGTTGTGTAAATATATTTAATATCTTCTTACTCTTGCAATACTAATACTTAATCCCTTTGATGTTTAGCTGTAAGTTCTTTTTGTTGCGCCACACATTCTCTTCGATGCTGTAGCAGATATCGAAACTTTGTCCAGAATTGATATGCGTGATATGTTCTGCCAATCCAAAACCAATGCAGTCAAATGCCGGAGAGTCTTCCTGCACAATGGTCATCTTAAGATGATTGGTACCTACTATAAAGGCTTGTCCTACTGCATTTACCTTTTTACTGAGGAAAATAGGGGATTCATTTTGGGGACCGAATGGTTCAAATTGCTGGAGAATACGGAAAAACTTAGCGTCGATATCTTTCAGTGCTAACTTGGCATCGATCAAAATTTCTTGCGTCAGCATTTCTGGACTGATACGTCGTGATACCACTTCTTCAAAACGATCTTGGAAGAGGGTGACATTATCTAAGGACATGGTTAGTCCGGCAGCATATTTATGTCCGCCGAATTGTTCCAATAGATCGGCGCATTCGCTTAACGCTTCATATAAATCAAAACCCAATACCGAACGGCAGGAACCGGCGATATGACCATTTGTTTCGGTCAATATAATTGTCGGTCGGTAATATTTTTCGGTCAGACGGGAAGCGACAATCCCAATGACGCCTTTGTGCCAGTCGGCTTTATACAGTACGGTGGATTTGCGGCTTTTAAGTAGAGCGTTATCTTCAATGAGAGCCAACGCTTCTTCTGTGATTCTGAGATCGAAGTCTTTCCGCACATTGTTTTGATCATCAATGCTCGAACTGAAGTCTTTTGCTTCTTGCAGTGATTTGGAAATCAAAAGTTTGACGGCGTCCTTGGCATGATCTATTCTGCCCGCGGCATTTATTCGGGGGCCAATCTGGAACACGATGTCATTAACGGTAAAAATCTTCGTTCGGTTATTGGATAAGTCAATCAGCGCCTTCAATCCAACACAGGGATTCGTATTCAGTTTAATGAGGCCAAAGTGGCTGAGTATCCTGTTTTCACCGGTAATAGGAACAATGTCCGAAGCGATACTTACAGCGACGAGATCCAAAAACTGATAGCAGGCATTGATATCCATGCCGTTTGTCAATATAAAAGCCTGAATAATCTTAAAGCCGATTCCACAACCTGAAAGTTCTTTATAGGGATATTCACAGTCTATACGCTTGGGATCTAATACAGCATAAGCTTTAGGAAGCTCTTCCCCCGGAAGGTGATGGTCTCCGATAATGAAATCAATCCCCTTGCTGTTTGCGTAGTCTATTTTATCGATTGCCTTGATACCGCAGTCTAATGCGATAATTAAGCTGAAACCGTTTGCTGCGGCGTAGTCGATTCCTTGCGTCGAGATGCCATAGCCTTCGGCATAGCGGTCTGGAATGTAAAACTCCAGCTGGCTATGGAATTCCCTGAAAAAACTATAAACAACGGCTACAGCGGTTGTACCATCCACGTCATAGTCACCATAGATCAGAATTTTTTCTTTATTACCAATAGCCTGAATAATACGTGTAATGGCTTTTTCCATGTCACGCATCAAAAATGGATCGTGCAAATCCGATAATTGAGGTCTAAAAAACTGTTTAGATTCGTCAAAAGTCTCAATCCCTCTGCTCGCGAGCAACTCTGCCAATACAGGGTTTATGTTTAATTCCTCGCGCAGTTTATTGGTTATTTTGACATCAGTTTTAGATTTTAGTACCCATCTTTTTTGCATATCTTTGCACAATATTTTAAGTGTAAATATACGTTTTAAGGCTGGACTTACCTAATTCCTAAACCGGGTATTGATTCGCTGTTGCTTAACGTGCATATTCCCAATGTTTTAAATATGGTACAGGCTTATTCTTTATACGAAGGTTCTTTTTCGGTAGATAAAAGCAGAAAATTTGTTCCCTTTGATCCGTCACTAGATGACCCTCAGGACCGTCCGGGCGCTATGTTTATCGATGTTCATCCTTTCTTGATCCAAACCGATGCCGGACTCGTACTCTGTGATACTGGGCTTGGTTATACGGATAAAAATGGGCGGTTACAGCTGTATGATAACTTACATAAATTAGGATACCGGCCTGATGATGTAAAATATGTATTGATGTCCCATTTGCATAAAGATCATGCTGGTGGCATGGTGACATTTGAAAGTGGAACAGGTCGGATTGCATTTCCGGAGGCCGAATACATTGTGCAACGAGGTGAATGGGAAGATGCCTACTCGGGAATTTCAAGTTCATACCGGACCGAGATTTTTGATGTGATTCAACGCAGCGGAAATTTGGTACTGGTGGAAGGTGAGGGGAAAATAAATGATGAAATCAGCTATGCGCTTAATGGTGGACATACCGCACATCACCAGGCATTTCATATTCAAACGGATGACCAGCATTATTTCTTTGGCGGAGATGTATTGCCTGAGCCCGAAGAGATTTTCCATAACTATGTGGCAAAATATGATTTTGACGGCCGGCGCTCTAAAGCGTTACGTCAGGCGTACTGGGCAGAGGGTGCCCCGGCAGGCTGGGTCTTTTTATTTTACCATTCAAAAAATATCACGATCGGGCGCAGTCAGCTCCGGGAAGATGGTACTTATAGGCTGATTGATGCTGCCTTGCGGGAATAAAAAAGGCGGGTCTATTGGGTTCACGGATACCGTGCCATAGGTAAGAATGTTTGTTTCCTGTGTTCTTTTTTGCTACTTTAGGGTAATTTGCGCCTTGTGAAGACATCCTGTTAGATATTGAACGATTCGTTTAAGATTTATTTTTTGGGTAGATTTGTGTTTTAGTAGCTAAGTAAGGATGCTGTTTTTTTCTGTAAGTCTTTGTTTATTGGCTGGAAAGCATCTTCAGTTTGCTTTCATAAAGTTCGTTTATACAAAATTATGAAGGTTTTTTTATTATTGGTATATATTTTAAAAAGAAGATTATGTCTATTGTAAGAGAGTCCGATCTGATTGGAATTGGTAAAAAATTTCAAATTGAAACCGATGCGGGAGATAACATGGTTGTTGTTATCCATGACGATGGCAGACGGGAACTTTATCGCTATGATGATGAGGAGCATGAGTCACGTTGCGTGATGACACTTAATGACGATGAGTCCCGTCAGATTGCGGGAATCATCGGTGGATTATCTTACAAGCCGAAGGCTTTGGAGACGATTGAAGTTGCTCTGGACGATTTGCGCATTGAATGGTATAAAGTAGAGGGCAAAAATGAAGGTGCAGGAAAGACAATCGGGGAGTTGGAAGTTCGTCAGCGCACTGGTGCATCGATTATTGCTGGTATACGGGATGATGATACGGTTATTAATCCAGGACCATCTTATTTGATTAGCCCAGGTACGACACTGGTTATCGCGGGGAAAAAGAATAATATTAAACTTTTAAAGGAAATTTTACTGTAATTTATGCTATCACATACCTTAATTCTGGAAATTGGAATCGCTGTAGGACTTGTTGCCATTGTTGGTCTAATTGCCAATAAGCTTAAGTTTTCTGTTATTCCTTTTTTCATCATTATAGGAATGGTTTTGGGACAGCACGCCCCACAGGTTGGCATGGTGGATTTAACATTTACAGAAAGCAAGCCCTTTATCGATTTCATGGGCCGTTTGGGGGTACTGTTCCTACTGTTCTATCTTGGTCTTGAGTTTTCAGTCAATCGGCTTATTAAGTCTGGTAAAGCCATTGTGACAGGGGGAACCATTTATGTTTTATTGAACTTTACTTCAGGACTATTGATCGGTTGGTTGATGGACATGCCATTTAAGGAAATGATGGTGCTGTGCGGTATTATGACGAGTTCCTCGACAGCTATTGTTGCAAAAGTTCTGACTGATCTCAAACGTACTGCCAACCCCGAGACAGAGGTCATCATGGGCATGATTATGTTCGATGATTTGTTTATAGCGATGCATATCTCCTTTCTTTCAGGCTTGATTCTTACGGGGAGCAGCTCTTTTTGGACGGTGGCTGGAACTTCTTTACTGGCCTTGGTTTTTATATTGGCATTTTTGATTTTAGGCAGAAAACTGGTGCCTGCAATTGATCGTTTATTGAAGGAGAAAACCTCTGAATTATTTATATTGATCATCTTTGCGCTGCTTTTTATTGTAGCGGGATTTTCCGAAACGATACACGTTGCAGAGGCTATTGGTGCATTGATGGCTGGATTGGTGCTTGCAGATTCTCAATACATTAAAAAAATTGAATCCATGGTACTGCCCTATAAAGATTTTTTTGGGGCCATGTTTTTCTTTAGTTTTGGATTATCCATTGATATTATGTCGTTAGGAGGTGCCGTTTTTTGGGCTTCGATCGCAGCGTTGGTAACCATGATGGGTAATCTTGCTTCGGGATATTTTGCAGCTAAATTTTCGGGCATGAAGCCTAAAACTTCTTTTGATATCGGCTTTACCTTATCTGCGCGGGGCGAGTTTTCTATTATCATGGCAAATATTGGTAAAGCGGGGGCTTTATTACCGGTGATCCAATCCTTCGTGGTTGTTTATGTCCTTATTCTTTCAATTGTATCGCCCCTATTAACTAAAGAGTCGCGAAAGCTGTGGAAAACACTTTTTGGAGCGGATCCCAATAGTGCTAAGCCCTTAAAGAAGCTGAGCGATCTGGAAAATAATCAGAAGCTTTAGAGTTACAAAAATCCTAATTCTAGTTTTGCTTCTTCCGACATCATGTCTTTGGTCCAAGGCGGATCAAATGTCAATTCTACCAATGCTTCTTTGATGCCTTCGATGGCAGCAACTTTTTCCTGAACTTCATTCATGATTTCGCCTGCCACCGGACAGCCTGGAGCAGTGAGTGTCATCACAATCTTTGCAATACCTTCTTCCTTCGTAATGATTTCATATACAAGTCCCAAATCTACAATATTTGCAGGTTTGAGTTCAGGATCATAAATCGATTCCAGTACAGTCTGTATCTGCGGCGCTAAACCTAGTTTATCTAATACGATGATACTCATTTATTCCGTTTTTTATCGTGAATAGCGTCCTGATAGATCGCCAATAATTTTCCTTTATTTATTTCAGGTGTAAAATTACTAAAATAGTAAGTACTGCAGGTCTTTCTTATCTCATCTTTTTCATCTTTCATTTTTGTACTCCATGCGGTCAAAGAGCGGATGATGTCATTTTTATTGTGAGGATCGAAGGTCAGCCCTGTTTTGCCGGGAGCAATCAATTCGGGAAGCGGCCCAATATTGGAGCAGAGTACGGCTGTGCCTACAGAGTAAGCTTCAAGAATTGTAATTGGCATGCCCTCGAAACAAATGGAAGGAACGAGCAATGCTTGTGCATTTGCTACCAAGGGCAAGATTTCATCCCTCTTTTTAAAGCCAAGGTAGGAAATATTAGGTTGACCCTTGATGCGTCGGTTTACTACCGCTTCGAGCGGTCCCCCGCCAATGATCTGTAGTTTAAAATCTGTCCCGATAAAAGCATCTATCAAATTTAATATGCCCTTTTCTTCTGAAAGACGACCGACGTAGATGAAGTAGGGAGGGGTAACGTTGGGCACTATTGTAGTAGGAAAGACAAAGTTTGGTTTAACAACGAATAAGTGAGGTGAAAGGTTCAGCGTAGATTTAACAAATATTTCTTTTGCAAAGGAGCTTAAATTGATGTAGCGATTTACTTTTTTCCAAGTCCCAATTTTACGGTGAACCCAATAATTCAAAGCTAGGATAAATGTTTTTACCGTAGAGTTATTGAATGCTTTTTGTCGCACAGCAGTCCAAGGGAAGTTCTCATGGATTGAGTCCAAAAAAAGGTGATTGTGGTGATACAGCGTGGCCGATGGGCATAACAGCCGGAAGTTATGGAGCGTCATGACCTGTGGAATTCCGAGTTTGGCGATGGTACGCACGATAACTGGGCCAGCTGCATAATGTGTATTATGTATGTGAACGATATCTGGTTTAAAGGTATTTATTTTTTCCTTGACACGTTGCGCAGCGAAAATATTCCAAAAGGATCCCACTGTCTGAAGGGCTCCCCTCCATCCCTTTTTATTCTGGAAAGTGACCGTGAGGACTTCATGATCCTGAGCAAGGAGGGAAGCTTCCTGCTGAAACACAGTATCTTCACCACCAGGATCTTGGTAAAATGTATGGATAATCAGTATGCGCATAATAAAATACTTGTACAAATGTACAATTTTGGGGCGACTTCCTTTAAAGGGACAAAATTGCCATTTCTATCCGATTATTGCTATATTCGCAAGATTCGATCGTAAAGATATATGCAACATTTACAACAACTCGTGATGGAGGCGATAGAGACAAGTAAATTTCCTGAGACACCATCCAATTTATATGATCCAATACGGTATATTTTGACTTTGGGCGGAAAGCGGGTTCGACCTGTACTGACCTTGATGGCGGCCGAATTATTCGGTATGCGGGACATGGCCGATATTATACCTGCCGCCAAAGCAGTGGAGTTTTTTCACAACTTTTCACTAATCCACGATGACCTAATGGATAAGGCTCCCTTACGAAGAGGTAAAACGACAGTTCACGAGAAATGGGATGCCAATATTGCCATATTATCTGGAGATGGATTGTTAGTTAAAGCCTATGAGGAAATCTCAAAATGTAATCCCGTTTATCTACCTGCAACTTTGAAAATTTTAAGTAAAGTTGCCATGGAAGTATGTGAGGGCCAACAATTGGATATGGATTATGAAAGTCGGAGTTCGCTATCGATGGCTGAATATTTGGAGATGATCCGCCTGAAAACTTCAGTGTTATTGGGTGGAGCATTGCAATTAGGTGCTATTCTGTCAGGAGCAGATGAACAGCAACAGCAACTGATTTACGATTTTGGTGAGAATGTGGGGTTAGCATTCCAGTTACAAGATGATATTTTGGATGCTTACGGCGATCCGGAAACCTTTGGAAAGATCGTTGGTGGTGATATTCTGATCAATAAAAAGACGTTTTTATTGGTGAAGCTGATGGCCGTGATTTCGCACGAAGATAAACCCATTTTGAAGAATTTGTTGGAAGCTCCTGCTGAGGATACTCCATCAAAAATAAAGGATATGCTTGCGTTGTATGGGAAATATGAAATTAAAGCTGCTGCGGACAAACTTAAGGATAGCTATACACAGCGGGCTTTCGAAAAAATGGAAGCTTTAAATGTACCAAATCATCGCAAGGAACCGTTATTAGTGTTAGCAAATAACCTTTTGGTACGGCAGCAATAAGTATTATTTCTTTTAAAATTTGTATCTTGCCGTTAAATGGTTATTTTATTATAAAATAATTAAGTAAATTTTTAGATTACGTTCATGGAGCCTTTAAAGATCACCGTATTTCAAGCATACCTATTTTGGGAAAATATAGAGAAGAATCTCAATAATCTCGCATTGAGACTTTCCGCATTACGCGAAAAAACGGATGTTATTATTCTTCCCGAGATGTTTAATACAGGCTTCACCAATAATGTTAAGAAATGCGCGGAGCCTACAAATGGACCTACCACAAGATGGCTATTTGAGATGGCTAGTTCGCTTAATTGTGTTGTTGCCGGTTCATTAATCATTGAAGATGGTGGAAAATATTATAATCGTTTTGTGTGGATGTTTCCGGATGGCAAATATGTAAAATACGACAAACGCCATCTCTTTGGATTATCGAAAGAAAACGAATACTTCGAGGCTGGAAATGAACGCATTTTAGTAGATATCAAAGGCTGGAAAATTTGTCCAATGATCTGTTATGACCTTAGATTCCCTGTTTGGTCTAAAAATCAAAATGGTGCATATGATATTTTAGTATACACGGCTAGCTGGCCTGACAAGCGATCTGCACATTGGAGAGCTCTTATTCCAGCACGCGCGATAGAAAATCAAGCCTATGTTGTTGGTGTGAACCGCGTTGGGCATGATGGTAATGATGTTTATTATTCTGGTGGTTCGATGTGTATATCTCCACTAGGGGATGTGGTGTATTACAAACCTGAAGATGAAGACTTATATACATTTACCTTAAATCCCAATGATCTATTGGAAGCCCGTGAAAAATTCCCTTTCCTGAGAGACTCTGATTCCTTTACGATCAGCTAACTCCTTTTGAATTAGGTATAATTGCAAGCAATAATTTTGGTTGTATACTTTTTATTTGCTAATTTCAGTCTGTCATAAATCAAATTTTGATGATTTATCAACATCTACTGATGACATGTTGATAAATTTTGTTTGTAGAAGCTATGCTAAAGTGTAACTTAGGCTAACTGTTAGCCATAATACATTAGCTTTTTTTACATTATATGAAAGACAGCATTTTATTGCTATAATAAGTTGCGTAAACAACCATAACCATTATTATATGTTGCACCAAGATTTAGTATCACAAGAGTATTTTTATAATTTCCTAACGGGCAAATATTCCATTGCAGTAATGCGAAGGTTACAACGTAATCTTCGTGAGGCCGGATTAAGCATTACTTCTGAACAATGGAGTATCATGTATAACCTTTGGGTGGAGGAGGGGCTTACCCAGCAGGAGTTAGCTATTCGTACATTTCGGGACAAGCCGAGCGTGACTCGGCTAATAAATAATTTGGAACGGGTCAATCTGGTTATTCGCGTAAATGATAAAAACGATAGACGGTCTAATCTGATCTATTTGACAAAAACGGGAAGAAAGATGAGGGACGAGGGCATGAAGCAAGCTAGAAATACAATTGAACAGGCCTTGGAGGGGTTGAACGATGATCAGATTGCTGTCTCAAATACGATTTTACATCGTGTACTCTTTAATCTAGCATAATTATTTATGGTCGGCTTCTTCCTGAAGTAAGCGAGCTATAAAAAAGTCCCTTATGCTGATTTGACATAGGGGACTTGCTGTTTTATTTAAAAAATGCCGATTAATCTTCGAATAGCTTACTTTCGAAATCTGTGCGGCTGTTGACCAATTTACCTTCATTTCCGAAGTAAATTTCTTGAAAGCTCAATGTCCGTATCGCATCTACTTTACGATAAAATTTATCTGCCGATACATCAGAAAGTGTTTTGAATCCACACGCTTCCATAATTTCGACAGTAGCACGTAAAGTGTTACGATGGAACTGAGCGACACGCACATATTTATCGTTCACGTCTAGTCCTTTGTAGAGGTGTGGTTGTTGTGTCGCCACCCCAACTGGGCAAACGTCTTCATTACATTTAAGTGCCTGGATGCAACCCAAAGCGAACATCATACCGCGCGCGCTATAACATGCATCTGCTCCTAGGGCGATAACTTTTAAAATGTCGAACCCGGTGACGATACGGCTGGATACGATGACTTTGATGTGTTTTTTTAGGCCGAAAGAAATTAAGGTTTTTGTGACAAATGCAAGTGCGTCATAGAGCGGCATACCTAAATTGTCCGTAAACTCAAGTGGCGCGGCTCCCGTACCACCTTCCGAACCATCTACAGAAATAAAATCTGGAAAAATCTGCGTATTTTGCATCGCATGACAGATATCCATAAACTCATGTTTGTCTCCGATACAGATCTTAAAACCGATAGGCTTCCCGTCAGACAATTCACGCATATGTTGTATGAAGTGCATCATTTCTGTTGGCGAAGCGAATGCACTATGCGCTGGAGGTGACATGACGTCTGTTCCGGGAATAACGTGACGAATGGCAGCAACCTCAGGTGTATTTTTTGCAGCTGGAAGGATACCCCCATGACCTGGTTTAGCGCCTTGTGAGAGTTTCAACTCAATCATCTTCACGTTTTCACGGTTTGATTTCTCCTTGAAAAGTTCGGCATCAAATTTTCCCTCTTTATTACGGCACCCAAAATAACCTGTACCAACCTGCCAAATTAAATCACCGCCATTATTATGATAGTCACTGATCCCCCCTTCACCGGTGTTGTGAGCAAAATTTTGAAGTGCAGCGCCTTTGTTTAAGGCCGTTATCGCGGTTTTGCTTAAAGCGCCGTAACTCATTGCTGAAATGTTGAACACACTTAAACTATAAGGCTTTTTACAAGCGGCGTTTCCAACCGTAGTGCGGAGGTCGTGGTTCTCGATATGACAAGGGAAAACAGAGTGCGCTGCCCATTCGTTCCCGACTGCCTGCGGATCGGTCTGCATACCAAATGCAACGGTTTCCCGTTGATTTTTTGCACGCTGGTATACGATCGAACGCTGTCTTCTGTTAAAAGGACGTCCATCCATGTCTGATTCCCAAAAATATTGTCTCAACTCAGGACGAATAGATTCGAAGATATAACGGAAATATCCAACTAAAGGATAATTGCGTAGGATGGCATGTTTGGTCTGGAAACTATGATATAACGCGATCAATAGCAACGGAAATGGGATGATAAGTAGCCAAAACCAGCTTGATGTAAATATAAATCCAAATGATAAGATGATTAAATTAATCACTATCATTATTGAAAGAATGAGTTTTCTAACTTCCATAGAAAATACGATTATTTATTTTTGATTCGCTATTTTTAATTTTAGCCCAACTGATTATTATAGTACTCAATTAGCATTCCAAAACACGCTTTTGGACGAAGCAAATGTACTAAAGTTCCCTAAGTAAATAGCTATATTCACCCGTTTGGAATAAGTTTTGACAAGTTTATAACCGTTTCTAACAAACTATTTTCTTTTAGTAATCTCCTGCGATAAAAGTTGATAGATTTGCTGTAAATCTGGTTTATTGCTAATAAATTGCAAATGTTTTTGCATTGTTTTGCTATCTTGTCGGATGGCTGGTCCTGTCTGAACTGTTATCGGAATATGATTTTGAGCTTTTTCTGCCGTCTCCCGGATGATTGGTTTGATCAGATCAAAGGATAAGTTGTTTTCGTTGAGAATCTCATACGCCATCTGATAGAGGATGTTCGAAAAATTATTGACCATGACCGAAGCAAGATGAATAGCTAAACGCTGGTGTGAAGTACAATATAAGCTGTGCGGGCTTAAGTTGCGTGCGAGCTGGAGTAGCATTGCGCTATTGTCATCCGTATTACCTTCAACACAAAGCGGAACGGTGGAAAAATCGACTGCTTTATCTTTAGATAAAGACTGTGGTGGATAGATGACACCGGCGTTCTCAAATCTATTGAGTACGGCCAGATCTGTTGCGCCTGAACAGTGGATAACAATTCCTTTTAAATTTTCAGGTAGCGCTTCTATTACCGGTATGATAGCATTATCCGCAACCGCAATAAGGTAAAGATCGGCATTTAAGTCAAGTTCATGCAGCTGGTCAATTGCCACGCAATGAAGATCAAAGGCCAATGCGTCTGCATTGGCCTTTGTTTTACTATAGATCTGAACGACTTGCTGTCCTATTTTTTGAAACTGTCGTGCGAAATGTGTGGCTGCATTTCCGCTCCCTAAGATCACTATGTTCATTATTTCAATGCTTTTCGTTTTTCCTCTTTGTTTCTTCTCACAATGGACATGATAAAGCCGATTGTCATGACAATTGTGCCGCACCAGAAAAAGTTGATGTAGGGGAATTTAATGGCTTTAAATACGACCCATTTTTTTTCTGGAAGGGGTTTTTGATAAACCATAATTTCCAGTTTATCTTTGTCGGGCTTAATACCCGTAAATCTGAATTTAAGTCCTTGTTCATTGACATCTTTATTGAAGTCATAAACCCCGCCATCTTTAATAAGGTAGATAGGTTGTACCTCATATTGTTTGTTATCGGCGGAAAATACTTTTATTTTCAATCCAACCATGACATCATTGGGACCCTTTGGAATTTTCTCTAGGTGAGCTTCTTTATTTAGGCCTTCAATGACATAATAGCCATTACGATAGCGTAGCGTATCGCCGATATTTACCTGATATGTCGCTGGCTCCTCGTAGTCTTCGAAACCAGTTTTCTCTTCTGCCGAAACTTTCGCATGTGTAGCCTGACTTTCAGCTGCCGCAGCAGTAATCAGTGTATAAACATCATGTGTAATATAATGTTTGGTCGCTGGGGTACCAATCAAACCACCCATTTTTGCATTGTTTTGAGCAAAAGGTTGCAGAACGAATTGCTCCTTTACTTTTCCTGTTTCTTCGTCGATTCGTTCATATTTTATTTTATAAAACGTATTTGGAGCAACGATGCTGTCACCGATATAGGTGATTTTGTATTCCCCCATCTGTACAGGTTCACCCTCGGTCAAGAATAAATTTTCGCCGGGTTTCTCAACTTTGTCAAACCCTGATACAGCGATGTATCCTGTATTGTTAACAGAAATGACCTCGTTGGTTGCTGCAGCGACCATGGCACCGATCAGCAAAAGTCCGAAACCAATATGCGCTACGGAAGAGCCCGCAAGCTTCCATTTACCTTTGACAGCATCTCCCAATACGCGGATATTAGCCAAAATACAGAAAATACTTGCGAAGGTGATTAAAATATAGATCAGGTTGGTATAGGTCTTCGTCAAATAAACTACACCAGCGGTTAATATAAGAGACACGACCAATGATGCCACAGTAGACGCCAAAAACTTGCGGCTGTCGGTACGTTTATATTTTAAAAATTGCGTAAATCCGGTTAGGATCATAACGATAACAGCAAAGCCTGATTGCCATTTGTTATAATGTTGTATCGGATCTAAAGGCGGGGCTACTTTGGTTCCAAAGATCTTGTTAAATACCGGAATTGATGTTGAAGCGATGATCTGTGCACAAGCAACAGTTAATACCAAAGCGCCGATAAACATCCAGAACTCTCTTGAATAGATATCCTCATCCTTTTCTGTTATCGGCATTTCTTTCTTTTTAACTGTCAGAAATACCACCATAATAACTAAAAATACGACATTGAACAAAATCAGTTGTCCGCTCATTCCCAAATCGGTAAAAGAGTGTACTGAAGTTTCTCCGAGCACACCACTTCGAGTGAGGTAAGAGGCATAAATCACCAGTACAAAGCTGATCATCGCTAAAAAAGTAGCGGTGAAGTAAGAATGGCCAGAATTTTTGTAAGCGACCATGACGTGTACCGCTGCAATCAACGTAAACCATGGAATAATGGATGCATTTTCTACGGGATCCCAAGCCCAAAAGCCGCCAAAGTTAAGTGCTTCGTAAGCCCAGAATGAACCCATGATAATACCAGCTCCTAAAATCATCACAGCAAATAGTGCCCAGGGAAGTGCAGCATTGATCCATTCCTTGTAACGTTTGGTCCAAAGGGCGCCCGTTGCATAAGCAAAAGGAACAATCATAGACGCAAAGCCAAGGAACAGTGTAGGCGGGTGAATTACCATCCAGTAGTTCTGCAACAAAGGGTTTAGACCATTACCGTCTTTAAGTAGGGACAAATAGTTTGCTTCCTTTAGGATAGGGAAATCCATTGCATCGCGCAGGAGGATAAATGGAGAGCTTCCGATGCGTAAACCCAGTAACTCAATCCCTATAATCATCGAGGCTAAAAATGCCTGACACAACATCACGAAGGTCATGACGGACGTTTCCCAGCTTTTGGCTTTAAATAGTAATACTGCGCCTAATACGGTTTGCCAGAATGTCCATAGCCAAAAGCTTCCTTCCTGCCCTTCCCAGAAACTGGAAATGATATAATAAGTCGGTAAGTCTCTCGAAGAGTGTGCAAAAGCGTAATTATATTCAAAATAGTGATTGTAAATAATATAAAATAAAGTTGAGCCGACAGCTACGACTGAGACAGCATTAACCCAGAATGCGATGCGAGCAATTTTTTTCCATGAAGTTTCTTCAGGAGTTTTAGTCGCGAAAAAATAAGCGATACAAGATAAAAGTGCGGCACCAAAAGAAAGAACAATAAAGAACTGTCCGATCTGCCCGGGTAGCAGGTGCTCACCAACGTAATTAACGTCCATTGAAAATTGATTTTACGAATTAATTATTGAAAGCAGTCGCATTGATCTCGGTAACGACTGATTTATCGTTATATTTTGACGGACATTTCATTAAGATCTTACTTGCCCTAAACACATTTCCATCCATTTTACCGGTCAATACAATTTGCTCTGAACGTTCAATATCCTGAGGTTTGGCACCCTTAAAAATCACTTCACACTCTGTACCATCATTGTCGTACATGAAAAACGAGAATCTGTTGGCGTCGGTCTTAGGGTCATAATGAAGCGCTTTTTCCTTATTTAATTGACCTACCACGTACAGTTCGGTTTTCTTTTCCTTAGCTTCGGTAAATGTCGAATACGTACTTGAATCGGTGTAGATAACAAGTATCATGGCAATGGCGACAGCGATGATAGCAATTAGAATAATTGAACTTTTTTTCATTGTATTTACTTATTTATAAGTGTTTGATTCCATCGAAAACATAAATCGTTTCACTCGGTTTCTTTGTTCTTGGTGATGATGTTAACTGGGTAAAATATTTAGATCACTGCTTATAAAAATCCCGAATTTCTTACATTTGACACCTAATCGAATGCAAAATTACAAATAGATTCGCTAAGAAAGGAATAATGCAACTTTTCCATATTATTTATATCTATTCTAAATAGTTTAAATTAGTTTGAAAAATAGGAGGTATACCAATGCTTTTCAATAATTTGATGTATGATTTGCTTTTTTGGTTCCAATGATTTCGCATGAATTTTACAATTGCCTGTTAATATGAGTGTTGGTTTGCGATCCTTAGGGCTCCTGTTGCCCCTTTTATCTTCGTGTTTTCTTGTGTTTGGGCAGGTGAAATTCCGTAATCAGGAACTTTCCATTCAAAACGATAATGATGTTTACCTCTTGGTGGGGCAGGATAGGTATTATACGAATGGTATCAATGTCAATTATCGCGTGGCAATACGGAATGGGAGCAACGCGGAGATCTCCAATACTGTATTGGACTTTGAACTTGGACAAAGAATCTATAACGGCATTAGCATGCTGGACTATCGTCGGCAAAATAGGACATATGACCGGCCTTTTGCTGGTTACCTTTATTTGAGCGCAGGTGCAACGCGGTTTCTAAAAGCGGATCAAGTTGTAGAAGTAAAGGTGGAATTTGGGCAAATCGGCTCCAGATCATATGGTGAAGAAGCACAGAAGTTTATTCATCATCTTTTTGGACTGTATGAGGCCACAGGTTGGGAAACGGAGTTGCGCAATGCATTTGGTGTGGATATGCAGGCGAAGTATCTTAAAGGAATTTACCGGAATGATTCGCAGTCCTTCGATCTTGGCGTGATGGGAAGAGGTGTGCTGGGCATGAACAACACCAATATCGAGGCAGGAATTCCGATACGTGCAGGTAAACTCAAATCGTACCATGCTTCGACCTTTACCCGTGGACATCTGACGCAGGCCAGAAGTAACAACGAAAAGGAGTGGTTCTTTTTCTATCAGCCTAGTTTGACGCGGGTTTTTTATAATTCCACTATACAAGGGGGAATGGGGAAAGATGATCCGATTGGTGGATTATATCAGATTGAACCTTGGATGCTCAGTCATCGCGTCGGATTCAACTGGTCTGACCATAAGGTTAATTACGGCATTAATTATATTTTCAATTCCAAGGAGCTTAAGTCTGTATTCCATCGACATCAATACGGACAGTTATTCTTTGCCTACCGCTTTTAGTGCATTTGGCAAAGACCATTTCCATTGGTATTACCTCTGATTGATTGAACTTAAGCTGAATAACTTGCATGTTCAGGCTTTAACCCTGATTTACTGGGACAGGATCTGTCAGTTTTTGTCCAATGAGGCGGGTAGTGAGCATTGCAGCGACCGTATCGCCGGTCGCGTTGAGCATCGTGGCCAACGGATCTACCAATGTCGCAATGATCATAATTGAAGGAATGACCTCAGTCGGCATTTGATAAACCGATATGATGAGCATCTCACCGATATATCCCCCGTTTGGAATACCGCCGGCAACGATGCTGACCAACAAGGTGATCCCCACTGCCATGATCATATTGCTTGGTTCAAAGAACTCTTGTCCACTCAACAGCAGCGCAATGTAAATTTTAAAGATACAGGCGATGGCTGAACCATGTTTATGTAAGGTCGTGCCCAAAGGGATGACGACGCTGGCTACCGTATCGGGGATGCCAATTTGTTTCGCTGCCAGTAAGTTGGCCGGCATGGTCGCAAGACTGCTGCAGCTGCTGAGGGCAGTCAGCGAAGGTAAAATATTGTTTTTCCAATAGCGTTTGATACCTTTGAGACCAGATGCAAGAAAGGCAAAGACACTAAATACCACGAAGAAGTAAAGTACCCCAAAGAGATAATAAAGGCCAATAGGTTTGGCATAGAAGCCAAAGAGCTGTGGGCCAAGGGTACCGACTTGATAGGCAAAATAAGCGCCGAGACCTAGTGGAGCCAGTTTCATGACCATGACCAGTAAATTGCCCATGACGGCATTTCCGGAATTAATGAATTTTCGGAATATATCAGCGGAAGCGCCAGATCTGCGTGTGGCGATACCTACCAAAAATGAGAATATCACAAAGGCAAGCATATTCTGCCGGGATAAGAGACTGGAAAATTCACTAACAGTCAGGAATCGAACCATTTTTTCACCCCAGGAATCATGAACGGCTGTATCCATGATATTGTTTGCCTGTTCGATGGCGAGTGGGGCGTCTACCGGAAATAAGTAGAGAAAGAATATGGTCGATACTCCTGCAACGACAATACCGACAACAAATACGAATGACATCATGCCAATAATTCTGCCCAACACACTGTCACCTTCAATATTGGCCACAGACGAAGCTATTGCGAAAAAGACCAAGGGTATAACACTGACGAAGAGCAGATTTAGAAAGATATCCCCAATTGGCTTAAGGTTATCCACAAAATGTGGAAATAAGATGCCAAGTAAACTTCCGATACTGATGCCAAGAAGCAGGAGTAAGATGCTGCCGTAGTGCTGTATAAAAGTTTTTGCCGAGTATGCCATTAGGTTCAGTGATTGTTTCGTGTTTACGGCGCTAAAATAATCTTTTTATCTATTATTTTCATTTTACGTTTTGATAAAGATTAATCGGAGTTTATTCGAACCAGCTTTTTATCTTTGAACGAATCTTCTGATAGCATACCGTCGCGGTTGCAGGTAGAAAGTTGGAGTATAGAGGCCTGTTGTGTCGAATGGAACCGAAGATTCATGAAGACCTTGTTTATGTCTTGTTGGGGGAGGGAGATAAGGCTATTAGATTTTTAATAATGAGTATAAGAAAAATGAATTTTGTAACGACCGGAGATGGCTCGAAGACATTGTACAATGCCGAGATCGGCGAATGTTATCATTCAACGCATGGGGCCGTACAGGAAAGTAAACATGTGTTTATCAAAACAGGTTTGGATCATTTTGTGCAAAAGACAGGGGCTTCGGATGTTGCTATCCTGGAAGTAGGATTTGGTACAGGACTTAACTTTCTTCAGACAGCCGATTTCATTCGGGACAGGCCATTTCAGATAGACTATGTCGGAATTGAAGGTTTCCCTTTGCCACTTACGACCATTGCCGAGACAGGATATAACGAGACCGTGAATCCAACAGTGTGGTCAGCTTACCTGAATTGCTATGAAGCGGCATTGCAGCAGGAGGTGCAAGTTCATGAACGTTTACGACTTACTATTGCTCATACTTTATTGATGGATTTTCAAACAGAAAAACAATTTGACGTCGTGTATTTTGATGCTTTTGCTGCCATACATCAGCCCGAAATGTGGAACGATGCGGCATTAGCACATGTCGCGCAGTTTGTTAAACCTGGGGGAGTCTTTGTGACATATGCGATTACGGGTAATCTTAAACGTAGTATGAAATCTTTGGGCTTTTCTATTGAGAAGGCTCGCGGTGCACCTGGAAAAAGGGAAATGTTACGGGCGACAAAACTTTAAGATTCTTACTGTCCTATATGTCTATGTGAGAAAGAGAATATAAATTAGTATGCACGCACTAGGGCGGTTGGAATGAGCAATAGCATGTCGGTGACAGGTGATAGCAATAACTAGTTGGGTAGAAATAAAAATCAAAATGAGAATAGCACAGATCTTAGCTAAACAGAGTGAAACTAAGCTTACACAAGCTAAAAAACTCATCGTTCGTGAATTGGAAGAAGTTGAGGTAAAAGGAAATTTTGTGGCTTATGTAGATGAGGCGGAGGAATCTTATGATATTAATGTCCAGTTGGATAAAGAAGTTGTTGTCGGTCATTCTTGCGACTGTGGGCGTAGGGATAGTTATTGTATACATCAGATCGCCATACTTCTGATGCTCTCATCAGAAAAGGAGAGCCCTTCAGCTACGAAGAAAAGCAGTAAGCCAGCCAAGGGAAAGAAGGTGAAGGAAAGTGAACAACTACTACTCATGTTAGAACAGGAAGTGTTAGCCTCCTGGCTGTTGGAGCTTTTCAAATCCAATAAAGATATTGAATTACAGTTTCTGATGAAATTCGGGAAAAATAAGCAGGAATATAAAGAGACAGATGTCGCTAAGACTTTAAAAGATACTGTTGTTTCAGTAGTAGGAAAGCGGAAGAAGATAGAAGCATCAGAAGTTAAAAAAATAATACAATTATGGGAAAAGGCACTGGATCCTTTTTGGGAGTATTTAGCACTTAATATCGGCAACGAAAGGATCATTGATCTATTTTCGGCGGTACATCAAGCTGTTTTGGATCTCGAATATAAATTTTTCTATACCGGTACGCGTTTTAGAAAGTTTATTGAAACCGGAAATTCGAAAATCGCTGGAATCATTGCTCATGTTGATTCTGACATACAGTGGGTCGCATTGACAAATTCGTATTGGGATAAAATGTGGTCCGAGCAAAATTCAGAGGGGGGGATGTTGGAATTGTTTATACAGATCTACGAAAGCTCTTCCACAGAACGGAAACGGTTACTGGCCGACAAAATAGAAGATCTGATCACCTCCCTGTTAGAAGGGCGCTATCACATGTCCGTAGCGGTTGATAGCTTCTTTTTAGATGTATTGCTTGAGAATAATATGTTTGACGACAGTGCTGATTATTTTGTACCCCGCCAGTGGGAAGCTAAGTTTAATTTGAAATTAATAGAAGCAATAAGAGATCATGATCCCAACAAAGCGATTGATTATTGCAACAGGGTGATCGCTGGCAATGTAAATTCAACTTATAATGATCCTTTTTTGGAGATTTTAGAGGACATATACGCGGATAGTGGAGATTTTAGCAAGCTTGCCTCTATTAAAATGGAAAAGTTTTCAAGTGCTCCGAATATTGTTGATTACGTTTTTATCATGGATCATTCCAACGATGAGGAGCTCAAGAAGAAATTTAGGACGAGGACATTGAGTATGCTTCGCAATAATATGGGATATGCAGGGTCTGATGAGCTGTATTTCAGGATATTGGAATATGAAAAGAATTATAAAAAAATGCTTGAGGTGATAGATTATCGTGTTCGTCCTTCTGTACTACTGAAATTTTGGAAATATCTTTATGCCCACGATAAGCTAAGATTCTTGCGTGCTATCGCAGCTAATGTACAGATTGATTATCGTACGGATCCATCCGCACTTGAACAACTGATTCTCAAGATAACCGATAATTATGAAAGCGATGTCATTAAGATATTCTTCAAGCCAGACGCGTGGTCGAGCCATCAACGAACTTTTAAGGCAATGGTCTATAGTAGATTAGATAGTTTGAAATAATATTCATTTCTGAACTTTTTAATCAGGCTGAAATTGTTTAGCAATTAATTTTCATCGATCTCTAAAGTATATCCGGTAAATATATGGGTTATTTACCGCAAAAAAAGCGGAGAATAAACTGCTTATTCTCCGCTTTTCATAAACTTCGTGGATTTATATCATTATTTAAGTCTAAAAACATTCCATATCAGATCGCTTTAGATAATGGATTATTTATTTTTTAGCAGCCTCTCTAAATACTCCACCTTAGATTTCTCAGCTTCTAAAAGGCGTTCGTAAAGCCTTTTATTTTCTTCATATGCTTCGATGAGTTTATCAAGCGGATTAAAGTTCGGATGTATATTTATTGCATTTAGTGTAGATGTGTCGTGGCTTGTAAAAGTGTTATTTATAATATTAAACACTGCTTCTTCATCAAAATTCTCAATGGCTTCAGGCGTAACACCTAATGCTTCGGCTACCTGAGCCAATAGACTTACTTCTATCTCAGGACTACGCTCCATATTGGATACAGCTTGTTGGCTTACACCCAATTCGAATGCTAAAGCCTCTTGTTTCATTCCACTAAGTTCGCGGATACGACAGATTTTTCTTCCTATATGGTGTGTTGCGCTGGTTGTACTCATAAATCCAAAGTTAGCATATATTAAGTGTTTAAGATACGAAATATCTTTAGATGGTACAAAACAAGAAATCCTAGTGTGATACAAACTATGCTAGGTATTTTACAAGTGGTTTTGGTTCTGTACGTAGATAGAGATGTGTTTATTTGTGCAAATCAAAATAGACTTGATATGAAGAAGAAAGGTAAAAACAAGGTTGTAACGGTAGACATGTATCATAAGTATGCCGAAATCGACGAAATGTATGGTTCGAAGGAAAGAGTGGTCAAAGTGGATATTCCAAGTAATCTCAGAATGTTATGTGCGATACTCGATGTTAAGGTAGAAAAACTGTTAAACGACTTTATGTGGATGTTAAGCTATTCCCATCATAATTCAGCTACACCTAAACAAAGAAAAACAGCTAAGAAATTCATTCTCGCCTGCAAATACGGCCAGCCTATGTATACTAAAAAGCAGATCAAGCAGATGTTTGATGAGCTAAAGGCTGACCGAGAAATTTATGAAACAACCGAGGGTATGGATCATGAAGACTTGAAGCTCTTTTGGACAAACAATCATATGTATAAGCAGCATTGGTTTAAACGCTGGTTTGAAAAAATAGACCGAGCTAAAGGGGATATATCAATACTTAACGAACACTAACTGAAAAAGTATGAATGATTTTAACAATTTAATTGTCCGAACTCGCTGTAGAATAGTCCTTGCACATGGCAATCAACTAAAGAATTTTACCCTATCACATTAAGATTCTTTTAGGTCAAAAGTAAGTTTTTCAGTGGAAGGTATCAATGAGTAGGAAAATACGGGAGGTTGAAAATCAAAGTACTTCTTTGCAATCGAGCGATTTAATCAGAATAAAAAAAAACTAATATTTTTAGTTTTTCGTGTGTTTTATTTGCATTTTTGTTATCAAATAACCAATTATGTAGTTTATGAAAAAGCAGAATAATCTCTTGGGCAAATATGTGGATATGTGCACCGATTTTGGCATGAAATTGTATTTTGGCCCGAGAAGTGGTAAAGAGAATCTGATCCATTTCCTTAACGGCCTATTTGCTGGGGAAAAAGTTATTCGCGATCTGGAATATCGCCCCACAGAGCGTATTGGTGAACAGGAACACAATCGTAAAGTCATTTTTGACCTCTATTGTACCAGTGATGACAATAGTCATTTCATTATCGAAATGCAACAACTTCCCCAAGATTTTTTCCGTGATCGTATGGTTTATTACAGCTCGCGTCTTATACATACATTAGTTCCACGCGGACATAGCGGAAATACCTATGAGTTACCAGAAGTTTATTTCATTGGTATTCTTAATTTTGCATTGGATAACATTGATAATGATCGATACTATTATGATGTGGTACTTTGTGATCGTGAGAAAGGTGAACAGTTTTACGATAAGTTAGGCTTTAAACTTCTTTGTTTGCCTAATTTTCGCAAAGAGGAGGTTGAGATAAAAAGTTTTATGGACATGTGGCTTTATCTTTTCAAACATATGTCTAAACTCAATGAAATACCGAAATTTTTGGATAAGCGTGTCTTTGGTCTTATCTTTGACATAGGAGAGGTGTCAAATCTAAATTCAGAAGATATGAAAGCATATGAATTGAGCCTTAAGGATAAAAGAGATGCGGAAAGCATTCGCCTTACAGCGGAACGTATAGGCATGGAAAAAGGCATTAAAAAAGGCATGGAAAAGGGAATAGAAAAAGGTCGGCAAGAGGAACGAGCGAAGGCTGAAGCTGAGAAGCGAATCTCAGCCTTAAAGATGTTGAAGAGCGGTTTTGATTCCAAGGTCATAGCTGATATTATAGGATTGTCAATTGAGGAGATTGAGAAATTTTAATAGCGTGTTTAATCGAATCGCCTCTTCGGTGATATCAATAATAAACAATTAAGGTATTTCTTTCTCTATAGTGCCTATGTCTATATTTTGCTTTTAAGATTCAATAATAAATGCACCGACAATTGCCGCAGGATGCAGATCTTTACTATTTAGCAGGGCATAATCTTCGCGAAATCTTTCATAGTATTCGATATTCATTCCAATAAGTACGGTCTCAGCATCTCGATCGTTCACATCAAATCGTAATTCTTCCAATTCAACAGTTCTAGGATCTGCCTGTAAGCTCAACGGAATTTGGTGTTTGTGGCTACGGACATAGATCTGTTTTTCGAAATTAAATACGACAATCATCAGATTTATCTTCATGAGATTACAATATTTTGGACGGTGAATATCGTTTTGCATGTCAAATTTTGGGAACTTTATGGCAATTTGTTTTTTATCCAACAATTTTATTTCTGGATCAAAATGCATGTAGTCATGCATATGGCATTTGTCGTTGAATTGAAAGTTTACTATCCGATCGATCTTTCCGCCTCGAATCGTCTTTTCACCCAGAGGCGCTCTATTTGGGCGGGTGACTCTTTTCAACTGATTGATGAGGCGATTGTGCATATTGCTATCGTGCAATTTGAGGTGAACTTCTCCCATTACATGTCGTATGCGGGATCCTGCAGTACTCGCATGACCAAAATCTGTAGCAGCTGATTTTGTGCCCTTCGTTTGTTTTGTTTTACGCCCTGGGGCAGTCTGCACAATAGTTATTTCATTTGATTTTCGAAAGACAAGGTTTCCAACCAAGCCTTTTAGATTTCCGTTCTCTATTATAGCCATGGGTTGAATTTGCAAATTAAAATACTG
This sequence comes from Sphingobacterium sp. 2149, assembly GCF_031455655.1. Classification (NCBI taxonomy): domain Bacteria; kingdom Pseudomonadati; phylum Bacteroidota; class Sphingobacteriia; order Sphingobacteriales; family Sphingobacteriaceae; genus Sphingobacterium; species Sphingobacterium sp. 2149. The sequence continues at coordinate 82,075 of NZ_JAVDTD010000014.1, forward strand.
AAAGCCAAATAATTGTTTATTTTTGGGAGATTTGAAATTGGCTTTTGCCAACAATTATTAAATTCATAATAGCTAGTAAAAGCCTATTATGAAAATTGCATTGGCTATTTTTATCAGTGATGCGGGTAAGGATCTTTTTCGAATTTGGTATGGGTTTAAAACTGCTGCTTCAATGGAGGTTCGATGCAGCATCGTATCTGCTTCGATACCACTCCACCCCCTAGTCGAGATGAATCTGTGATGAGCGCGACATGTGTCCGTGGTGAGTCCGAGTTAGACTCGGAGATAAGGCGGTAGCAAGGCTGTTGGAAAACACTCTTATGTGCTAGCAAGTACGAATAAGGCCCGAAGAGGCCTCGAATAATTGTCGAAGGAGATTGAATAACGTATAGAACACGGACTCTCTGATTAAAAATAATAACGGTAAAACAGTATATAGGCTACCTATTGGATATGAATTTACAATGGAGATTATATAAAAGCAAATATCTTCTTAAAAGCTGATACTACTTATTAACACAACAGATTTTGTTTATCAGTTAATTAACATGTTTATCCATATTTTATAGTCCACTTAATAATCGGATATAATTGTCAATATAGTGTTGTTTGTCCTTTGATTTATATTGTTGGATATAGCGGGGATGATCCAGAATAATCATCTCTCCAAATAATTTCTCTTCTTTGTTGATTTTTGCGAGGAAGGTTGCGTTTTTCTTTCCAAGGACAAATACTTCCTCTGTTTCGAGCCCCATAGCGATATGTTGTTTTAGGGATTCAACCATAAATGGCTTCACCATTTCAAAAAGCTGCTTATCGTCATAGTAGTTTGCATTGATCCAGTTGTTGGGATTTGTCTCACGGACAATTGCCAGTGGAAAAGGTGAATTGATATAAAACTGTTTGTAGAAAATACTTGGTCCTCCATAGGCTTCGATCATATCGTATATGAAAACAGAGGATATTTCATGGGTATGTGCTGAATGCATTTTTATTCCACATGCGCTAGCTAATCTTTTCGTGTCGGTAAAAGGAACACCCGTTACTCCTGCGCCATGTCTGCTCGGATTAATGCCTATAATGAATTTTCTTTGTAAGTTATCCTGGTAAAATTTTTTGTAAAACTGTTCCATCACCACCAATGTCTCGGGATTATCGAGGTAGGGATTAATGACGTCAAAATCGGCCGGAAGTTTTTCCGAATAATGTAACTGTTTGTTAAATGTGATTACTTTTTGGGCAAATGTGACCATGATAGGTGTTTAGTTTAATATACTCATCCTAGCTAAAAAGTAGTGACGATAATGGACAGAAATTTAGATATTTTTATGTATATAAGTATGGTTTGCTTTTTTTTATTGTTTAATTTTAATTCTTTGATTTTTTTTTAATTAAAACGTTGTTTGTTAGTGTTTTATTGTTTTTATGTTTATTTTTTTTATAGAAATTCTTATTATAGTTTTTTAAGATTTATATTTGCTTAAATATTATATAAAATTATGAATAAAGTATTTTTTTTAGGATCATTGATAATTTCAAGTGTTCTATTTTCTTGTTCGAAGAAAGAAGAACTGGAGCTTAATACTGGTAAAGTGGATAGCAAAGCTTTTAATGTTGGCCTGGATAATGTTTCTATTGCTTCGCTTGTTGGAGATGCGAAACATCGTATGCTGGGATTCAGCTACGATGTTACCAAAGAATATTTGGATAGGAATTCCTATAGAAGAGTGGTTCTTGATGTGGAAAAATTGGCTGCAGAGAACACTAATTCTGTTATAATTAACCCAGAAACTGGGGGGCAGAATTATTATTATTACGGTTTTAGTTCAAGCGATTATGTAAAAGATGTTACTAAGAAAACGAAGGTTGGTCTTAATCTATTGCCTGGCTTTGACAAAGGGGATAAAAATGTCTTTACTGGCAATATTTCCAATAACAGAGAACTTGAAACTAGATATTCGTATTCAACAAAATATGCATTTGCTTCATTAGATATTTCAAAGTATGTGAGTTCCCTAAGAATTGAAGAAACTCCACAGTTTATGTCTAGATATGTTACAGCCAAATTCATTACTGATTTGGAAACCTTAAATGCTGATGCATTTGTAGAGGCTTACGGTACACACGTTTTAACAGATATAACTTTGGGCGGTGTTTTGAGAGTTTTATACAAAAGTACTTCTACTGATCAAACTGATGCGACAAAACGAACAAACGTAGTAAAAGCGGGGTTTAAAGCTGTTTTAGGCCCAATTGGTTTAGGAGCTAATGTAGATAATACAGTTGTCACGAATGAAACTTTAGCTTCCCAAAATATTAATAAAGAATTGTTTGTTAGTTATAAGGCTGGGGAAGGTGTTGATGTTTCTTTTAATGAAAATAAAGATGCAGTCTATCCTCAGATAAATACAGCTACTTGGGAAAGATCTGTAAATTCAGGAAATGCAGGATTAGTTGATGTGAACTGGAAAGTGACTTATCCCATTTATGATTTTATTCCGGTATCTCATGCATATAAAAAACAACAGATTATTGATGCAGTATATCGTTATATCGATAAGAATAAATTAGAGCCCTTGGAGCTAGTACCGGTTTACCAATGGTATAATAGCAATAAGTATATGTATGCTTACGGAATGAACTCTACCCAAGGTCATGGTTCAGAATATGCTAATCAAGGAGTTGCTTTTTGGGTTCCAAAAGACTCAAATGCCAACACAGTGCCAATATACCAATGGTATAACCCTGGAAATTATATCTATGGCTATAGTATGAGTACGACACCAGTTCATGGAAATAAGTTTGTTAATCAGGGGCGTGCTTTTTTTGCATTTAACCATAATTATTCAGGAGAGGGCGTAGTTCCTATCTATCAATGGTACGATCCGAAAACTTACAGATATGCGTATGGGGAAAATGTAACACAAGTTCATGGTACCAGGTATACTAATCAGGGCCCCGCATTTAGAGCTTATAGCGCTCATTAATGAGAGAGAATTAAAAAGTAAGAAAAGAGACTGCCGCCCGAAATAGATATGGCAGTCTCTTTTTGTTTGGGCAGATACGATGCTAGAGTCTATATTTAAATAAAGGTCATATTTTATAAAGAGTTTTATAGAATCTGTTAATAAGTATCGAGACGCCAGGGTGGAAAGAAAGGTAGTGAATAGGATTTTAACGAACCTTTTGTAACTTTAGGGAATTTTTTGAGATTCCTTCTATAGAAAATAAAAATGATCAGAATACACACAGGAAAGGGGCGTCAATTGACGCCCCTTTCCTGTGTGTATTCTGATTCCAGAATTAGTGACCTTGTGTACCGTCTACACCATGTGAGTGTCCATGAGACAATTCTTCTTCAGTTGCAGGACGTACAGTTAAGATTTCGATATCGAAATTTAATGTTTTACCAGCCATTGGGTGGTTTAAGTCAGCAACAACAATTTCTGGAGTAACTTCAGCTACCACAGCGCGGAATTGGTTTCCTTGGTTGTCTTGCAAAGGTAATACTTCTCCCACTGGAGGTAATCCTGTTTCTTTGAACATATCTACTGGCAACTGTGCGAATGCTCTTTCGTCTTTTTGACCGTAAGCATCATCAGGTGCCAATTCAAATGAAATTTTATCACCAATGTTTAAATCTGCGATGTTTTCTTCAAATTTAGGCAACATCATACCTACACCATATAAGAAATCTAAAGGTTGTTCTGCAGTTGTTTCTTCAACGAAAACTTTTTCACCGTTTTCTACTGTGTGAAGTCTGTACGTCAATGCTACGACGTCGTTTGCTTTTATAGCCATCTGATTTTGATTTTTGGAAGCCGAGGCTACCGTTTATTAAATATAATTTATTAACGCTTTTATTGAATCCTGAGGCAGACTGCAGGTCCTATTTTTACAAAGATAAGCTTTTGTCTCCTTTCCAACCCTATTTTTTAGAAGTGGAAGATTTTCTTCTGTACCGCCAAGAACAATTTTGTTTGGAATATAATATTGATCGAGCTCATGTTTAAAAGCCATCGCTTTATTACCCGTCAATGCAATTTCATTGATTCCATACCTTTCTTCTAGCAATAATATTGCCCAATTTGAATAGGCTGAACCATAAGTCTTGATTTGAGGGAATACATTCGCCAACAATTGGTCTGATATGGCGATATAATTTTCATCATCAAAAAGCAGACCTAGACGTTTCAGTTGACGGGTCATGGTTGATAAAGAAGATGGGATTACATTATCCATGATTTCGCTTTTTCGCGCGATGAGTTGCTCCGCTTCCGACGATGTATAATAAAAAGTTTTTTGCGATCCATCGTAAAATAAGGCAATAGCTTTGTCAGCAAGCTGTCTTGCTTTGGTTAACCAATTGAAGTCAAATGTAGCCTCATACAATACTATGAACGCTTCAACCGTGAATGCATAATCATCGAGGAAGCCTGCAATCGTTCTATTTTTATCTTTTGGCTGATGCAATAATTGCCCATTGTTTTGGATAAGTTCATTACATATAAATTGTGCATTATTCAAAGCTAGTTCCAGAAAATGTATGTTGTCCAGACTGGTGTAGGCATCTACGAGTCCTTTTAAGAATAAGGCATTCCAAGAAGTCAATTGTTTATGGTCCAGTCCCGGGCGTACTCTTTTTTCGCGAAAGTCGTATAATTTTTTCTTTGAATCTTTTAGAAACTCTGCCCATTCGTCAGCTGACATATTGACCTTTGCAGCTAACTGATCTGCATTTATGGCGCAAATAGGAATATTCGTTTGCTCTTCCTCCCAGTTGCCCGATTCTGTAATATTAAAGTATTGACTAAATAAGCCAGCGTCTTTGCCCAGTACGCTATCAAATTCAGCTTTGGAGAATGCATAGTATTTTCCTTCAACACCATCACTGTCGGCATCAAGTGCGCTGTAGAAACCATGATTGGGGGCAAGCATCTCCCGTTCGGCCCAAGCAATCGTTTCTTCGATAATTCGTTTATAGAATGGATCGTGGTTTTGCTGATAAGCTTCCGCATATAAGGATAGCAATTGCCCGTTGTCATAGAGCATTTTTTCAAAATGGGGGATATGCCAGTAGTGATCGACTGAATACCTTGCAAAGCCACCGCCAATCTGGTCATATATACCGCCAGATCCGATTTTTTTCAATGTAAAATGCACGTGGTTCAAGATCTCTTTATCATCTGAGAGCACCCCATATTTTAGAAAAAACAGCCAATTGTTTGGTAGTGGAAATTTTGGGGCTCTTTGATAACCGCCTTCTTTTTTATCGAAAGTTTCGGTCCAAGGTGTTACAATTTCCAGTAAGTCTTCCCTACTATACTGATCTGGAATGGAGTGGATAGGTAGTTTTTCAGCCCGTTGAATACCGTTGTTTAACTTTTCGGCATACTCGAACGCGACTTCAGGTTTCTCTTCCCACATTTGAGCAATTTGTAACAGGATGTTCTGCCAGTCGTGCGGTTTAAAATAGGTGCCGCCATAAATCGGGCGACCATCTGGTAAACAGATACAGTTCAAAGGCCATCCGCCCGCATTCGTCATCAATTGGACAGCTAACATATAAACTTGGTCAATGTCGGGGCGTTCTTCACGATCGATTTTGATCGAGACAAAGAATTTATTCATGGTCTGGGCGATGGCAGAGTTTTCAAAACTTTCGCGCTCCATCACATGGCACCAATGGCAAGCGGAGTAGCCAATGCTTACGATAATCAGTTTATTTTCGTCTTTTGCTTTTTTTAAAGCTTCCGGCCCCCAGGGCATCCAATCTACCGGATTGTGTGCATGCTGCTTAAGGTACGGTGAATGTTCAAATTGCAATTGATTCGCCATAAGACGAAGATAGTGAAAAAGTAATAATTAGGGAGTCCGACTCAAAGGTAATCTACGGAGACTGCGGTGTAGCGTTTTTTTTTGTTTCCACGTCGTGTTTAAAGTAAGCTCATTGGCTTCAAAATTAATTAGATGTTATAAAATGTCAGATGAATTTGATTATTTTTACATACGTTTATTATTAGCTTTACCGAAGTCCTATGTCAAATGACGTTGACCTGCTTAAAAAGATAGTTCAGAAAGATAGAGATGCTTTTGAGGCTATCTATAAAGCCTATTTCCGTAAATTGTATATCTTATCTTTTCGGTATGTGCGAGATGAATCAATCGCCGAGGAACTAACAAATGATATATTTATGATGTTATGGGAAAATGCAGGAAAATTGACCATTAATCAGTCACTTGGAGCCTACCTATCCCGAAGTGTTATCAATCTCTCGCTTACCTACCTCAAAAAGAACCTACGTTTATTGGAGCGGAATAATGAGTATAGCAAGGAGCTGGACCTGACAGATGAGGAAGATCAGACCGATAGCGCAGCACTTTACGAATCCAAATTATTGATGATTGAAAGCTTATTGGAAGGATTGCCACCGCAGTGTCGGAAAATTGTTATCATGAGCAAGTATGATAAGATGAAACAGCAGGAAATTGCAGACCAGCTGGGAATTTCTATTAAAACCGTAAAAAATCATCTGACTATTGCTTACGATAAAATTCGGGTGGCTTTGGCAAAGCAGAAAAATTCTTTATTGCTGTTGATCGCTTTTTTATTTTTTTCATTGGGACTTTTTGTTCAGTTTATTATCTTATAAATATGGAAGAAAACAATACTTCAAGATTTATTCCTTATGACTTGATCCAGAAAAAGCTGGATGGGGCTATTTCCGAAAGGGAAGGGGTGTTGCTTGAACGTTGGGTTTCTGAAGATACGGAGAACCATCGATTATATGATGAAATCAGAACAATATCCGATGACCTTATTGCATTGGAACACTATAAAAATGTAGATACCAATAGTCAATGGGACAAATTTAAACTGCAGCTGGATAAAGAAGCTATTATTCAGGACCAAGAGATGGCGATACCAGTCAGAACGCTTTGGAGACCCCGGATGAAATTTGTGGCTGCAGCCATATTGTTAATGGTCGGTTTTGCCTGTTATCTGAACTTTGACCGTTGGATGGGCAATGAAATCCGATTATATGGATCAGTAGCTCAGCAGCCTACCCTACTTCCCGATGGTTCGATCATCACACTACAGGCCGGAGCTGAAGCGATGTTCAACAAAAGGACATTTCCACAGCAAAGAACTGTCGAGCTCAAAAAGGGAAAAGCGCTATTCGATGTCAAACATCAAACAGGGAGCTCTTTTGTCGTAGATCTTGAAAACAATTATGTACGCGATATCGGAACTACCTTTGAAGTGAATTTACTGGCAGAAGATGTTGAAGTACTCGTTAAGGAGGGTATAGTAGCTTTAAGCAGTGGAAAAGGAGATCATGCAGAAGAACTTATTCTGCAAAAAAATCAAAAAGGTTTGTATAAAAGGCAGACAACTTCGCTTTCCAAAATCGATCTGCCGGTAGACAATGATACTGATGTAGCACAAAAGCTAAGCTACTCGAATGTTCGATTGGACAGTATCTGCGCGGATCTGGAAAAGCATTTCCGGGCGAATATTACCGTTGTTGGGGACAGCTTAAAAGCACGGAAGCTGAGTATGTATTTTGATGGACAAACGCTCAATGAGATTGTTCAGATTCTCTCCAAGACCCTAAATGTGAAATGGAAATCGAGTAAAAAAGGATATAGTATCTACGAATAGACTCTTCGCGTTGCTGATATGAAAGATAGGATCCTGTATCGTCTGCTCTTTTTCTGCTGGTTGGTTATAGTCATGTGTTCGAAATCCATGGGACAGAATTCCCCCGCGGATTGGCGAATTTCAATTGACACACGTAACAAACAGATCATTCAGATACTTGCCGAAATTCATAAAACATACGATATATCCATGTCCTATGATGAGCAGATTTTTAACAAGGATATCATCTATAGTCGATCATTTAATAAATCGAGTTTAGAAGAGGTTCTTAACTATTTGTTGAAAGATTCTAATGTTGGATTTACGATTATAAATAGGGCTCTGATCTTCTACGAAGAGGATAAAACTTTTACTATTAAGGGACGCGTTGTAGATAGTCTAAGTGGTGAAAACCTGATCGGCGCTACTTTGTTGATTGTAGAGAAAAGTAAAAGTAGCTTAAGTAATAAATATGGGTTTTATTCACTCACATTGCCGCGGGGCGAATATAGTTGCTATGTCAGTTATCTCGGCTATAAGACAAGGGCAGTGACATTGAATCCGGGATTAGAAGACAATTATCTGGTCATAAAACTTGCGCCAATAGATTTTAACCTGAGTGAGGTGGTGGTGAATGTAGATTCTACCTTGACAGCGCAGCATATGGGAAGTTTCACGGACAAGATCAATTGGACTCAAACGCGAAGAAATGCTTTTTATAAAGGCGAGGCTGATATCATGAAGGTCTTACAGATGCAAAATGGGATTAACGGATTAACCGAAGGTGGGAGTAACCTTTTCGTACGGGGAAGCGGTAAGGACCAGAATCTTATTTTGCTTGATGAAGCTGTTGTCTATAATCCATCGCATCTATTCGGTTTGACTTCCGTATTTAATTCGGACATATTGAAGAATACGCAGCTTTATAAGGATGCTATTCCGGCAAATTTAGGCGGACGTCTTTCTTCCATTATGGATATGAGTACTAGAGACGGCGATGCCAATGCTTTTCACGTTTTTGGAGGATCTAGCCTATTAATTACTAGAGTGGGTGCAGAAGGCCCTTTTATTAAAAAGGGAGAAGGTGCTTTTATTGCCACCGCCCGGGGAAGCATATTAAATGCTTTTAATACAGATTATCGCCTGTTCAATGTCAAAGGCAAGTACAGCGACTATAATGTGAAGTTCAACTATACATTTGATGAAAAAAACCGGGTCTACCTTTCGGGATACTATGGGCAAGATAAAGTGATTTCACCAAATAAGAATACAAATCGCTGGGGTAACTGGACATCGACTTTGCGATGGAATCATGTGCATAGTGACCGGTTGTTTTTGAACCTTTCGGCTATATTCAGTGATTATCACAATAAATTGGATGTCAGTAAGCCTGAATCGAGCGATAATCAAACCTGGTTGACACGTATACGTGATTTTAGTTTGAAATCGGATTTTACGTATTTTATGGGACTGGACCGTACCTTGGATTTTGGTCTTCAGGGCACCCTGCATCGTTTTAATCCCGGCGAGATATCACCCGTAAATTCAAATACAGAGGATAATATTTTCAGGGCACAAGCTTATGATTATACAGGATATGTTTCTTTTAACTGTAAGATAGATTCTGCCTTCCGGATTGTTGTGGGAATACGCGCCAATGCCTTTTTTAACGCATCTTTTGGACGCTATTATTTACTGGATGGCAGCTCGTATAAGCCATTGTCTAACGATGCAGATAAGAAAAAGCCGTACTACGGTCTAGAGCCGCGGTTATCTTTGCAATATAAAATGGGCAATGATTATGCTTTCAGATTGGCTTATAATCGGAGCTATCAGTATTTGCAGTTATTACAGAACGATGAACTTGCTTTTTCCTCGTTGGAAGCATGGGTACCGGCGGGATTAAATATTAAACCACAATATGTTGATGCGATTTCTTTTCGTATCAACAGATTATTGTATCGTGGAAATATCGGAGTGGAAGGGTATTGGAAGAGAATGGGCAATCAGGTCGAATTGATCGATCATGCGCAGTTAATACTCAACCCATTTATCGAAACACAGCTGCGCCAAGGAAAGGGACGTGCCTATGGACTAGAATTGTCTGTCAATCAGCGTATCGGTGAGTTTTCGGGTAGTATTTTCTATAGCTGGTCTAGATCTTTTCGGAAGATCAATGGCATCAATAAGGGAAAAGAATATGTGGCCAATTTTGACATTCCGCATGTGCTCAAGAGTAGTTTGTCCTACGATCTAGGTAGGTCGATGCATCTGAGCGCTTTTTATACGATTCATACAGGAAGGCCTTTAACCTATCCGATGGGATTTATGGAATATGAAGGGATCCATGTTCCTGTATACTCCAGCCGTAATTCGCGTCGGATGCCTACATTTAGCCGTTTTGATCTGAATTGTTCAGTGGATATGGAAACGATAAAGCAGCGGGAACGCGGACGAAGACATACCTTGAGTTTCGGATTATATAATCTATTTGATCAACGTAATCCGCTTTACTATAGTTTCTCCGAAGATAGCAATGGGAACTTGGCTATTCAGAAAACATCATTTTCTGGGAGAGTACCGTCAATTAATTACACCATGAGGTTTTGATATGAGATTCTTGTTGATTTTAGTTACTTATCTTCTAGCGGTTTCTTGTCAAAAATCCGCTGTAGATGAAGGGCAGTCATACGATATGATTGTAGAAGGAGGCATTAATACGATGTACAAAGAGCAGTATATTCAATTAAAGAAATTAGACGGACTCAAGTCGAATACTGGAACTGTCGGGATCAGTGGAGCTACCGTACGCGTAACCAATGGTCCCAATAGTATTGAATTTAGCGATTTGGGTGAAGGGCTCTATTTGGGTGAGATGTTCAATCTGAAAGACACGGTCGGCAACCTATTTCAGCTGACCATTACATGGAATGGAAAATCGTATGAAGCTCAGGATAAATTGATACCTGTTGTTCCTGTTGAAAATGCATTTTTGCCTGTAGAGAAAAGTAATTTGAATAATCAGTGGGAGATAAAGGTCAGTAAACACCTGTTTGGCATGCGTACCTCCAATAAATGGCTTATTATGCCTCAAAAAGATTTTTCAGAGGATGATATCTCTTCTTTTCGATCTCCTTTTAGTTATAGTTACCGCTTGGGAGCTCCCAATGTACTGAATAATCTACTTGGCAAGACCTATAACTATGAAGTTTCGATGAAGGACAGTTTAATCGTTTCTAAATTTTCGGAATCGCCCCGTTACTCCCGTTTTCTTTATAATCTATTCCAAGAGACAGAGTGGAAAGGGTTATTGTCAGCGGTACCAGCCAATGTTGAGGGCAATATTTCCAATAACGCACTTGGTTTTTTTTATGTGATGGATGGTATTCGTAAATCAATACCGGTAAAGGCTATCAGAAACAGTAAATAAAATTATAAGAAAGCATCCTAAAGCGTATTTATGGATGAATGCCTCGGGGCTCATTATGATCATAAAAAGCAACTATTTATACTTTAATATATACATATGAAGACTGCACTATATAAAGCACATAAGCTATTCCTATTTCTTTTTTTCTGGCTATGTCTCGCCCTAAAACCAATACACGCAGAGATGTTGCCAAATTACGTTATTCCACTTAAAGATGCCAATAACAAACAAAAGACAATGCTTGTATTTATTACAGGCGATGGTGGATATAATGATTTTAGTAAAAGCCTGTTAGCTTACTTCTCACTCGATGGATATCCCCGTTTGGTCATCGATGCAAAAAAATATTTCTGGAAAAAGAAAACCCCGCAAGAGGCGGGAAGGGAATTCGAACGATATATTGACCATTTCAGAAAAGAGTGGGACTGCGACCAGATTTATTTGATAGGACATTCATTTTCTGCAGGAGTGTTGCCTTTTGTCCTGAATAATTTTTCGGATTCCTTGAAAAAGTCAATCCGACATGTTACTTATTTGTCGCCCGATCAGTATGCGAGTTTCGAGGTGACTGTATCGACTATGCTTAACTGGAAACAGAAGCCCAATGGCTACGAGGTACTTGCTGAAGTCCTGAAGCTGAAGCAATTCCCTTCAACTTATGTTTTTTGTAAAGAGGGCGAAGAAGATCTCGTGAAAATGTTTCGAAATGCTGGCCTAAAGGTCGATGTATTGGCTGGACCGCATAATTATAATCGTGATTTTAAGACGATTTATAATACTGTGCGATTAAGATAGCAATCGCACTAGGACTTTTTTATAAAAACCTTGTCATCCTACTGAATTTAGATGCAAGGTTTTTTTATGCAATATCGTTTCTTATTGGTTTTACTGTTCTTTACTTCTCGACTATTTGGACAAGGAGCTTCATTAACAGGAATTGTCCTCGATGCCTCATCAGCAAAACCCATTCAAGGTGTTACTGTAACGCTTTCCCACACGGCCAGATCTGTAGCAACAAATAAAGAGGGGCATTTTCAACTATCATCCGTGCCTGACAACTGGGAATTATTATTTAGTGCCGTTGGCTATAAAAAGCAGTTGTTCCCGATGAGTGTCGCACAGGGCAAGAAGGTTCTTATTATCCGTTTGGAAGATGAACAACAGAGCCTCGATGAAGTTGTCGTGAATGCGCCTAAAAAGAGGAAATACACGAATAAACATAATCCAACAGTCGATTTAATCCGTAAAGTAATTGAAAAAAGAGACGAAAATAATGCCCTAAATGGGGCAGCGGGTAGCTATCAGGAATATGAGAAGCTATCGATGTCCCTGTCTATCCAAAATCAAAAGGTGGATAAATCCCGCTTACTCAAACGTTTCGGATTCTTGAAAAAGGGGATGGATACGCTAAAGTATCCGGGGAGATCGCTGGTACCCATATTCATGGATGAAAAAATCGGTCAGCGAAAATTGGATGCCGCTAAAGGTAATAACTTTGTTTTATTGGGGGAGAATCAGTCGCGCGTAGATCAGTACCTGGATGAAGACGGTATTGATGAGTATCTGGATAAAATCTATGGCGAAACAAATATCTATGATACGGATGTCTCTATTGGGAATAGACGGTTTTTGAGCCCCATAGCGACGTTGGCACCTTCGTTTTATAAATATTACCTGGTTGACACTTTGAAGGATAGTAAACCTTGGCATGCCAAAATACGCGTAGAGCCACGCAATAAGGAGGATGCACTTTTTTCAGGCTTCATCTATATCCGCCTAGATGGGAGTTATGCCTTAGATCAAGCGGAGCTGACCATCAACGAAGCGACCAATATCAATTGGGTGAAGGGGTTAAATATTGTTTTGAATTATTCGGAAAATCAAGCACATCGTCTTTTTCTGAGTAGGGGAGTCCTGACGATAGACATGGGGATTTTTAAGGATGGTATGGGTTTGTTTGGGGAGAAAGTGACCAGCAGGTCACCTTCCAGTGAAACACAGCTTGCTGTTAATGGTAAAGCTTTGACACGAACAGGACCACAGAATCCGAATGGAATTGACTGGAATCTTGCGAGACCTAAGAAACTGAGTAAGCTGGAGGCGCAGGCCTTTACGAATATCGATAGTTTAAAACAATCAAAATCTTTCAAAAACCTGATGGCATTGGGCTCCTTTATCATGTCGGGGTATTATGGCCGCGGTGTTATCGAAATAGGGCCAGTACCTTCATTCTATAGTTTTAACCCTGTCGAAGGAAGCCGATTTAAATTTGGGGGCAACACGACGGATATTTTTAGCAAGACATTGGTCCTGGATGGTTATGGTGCCTATGGTACGAATGATAGGCAATGGAAATATAATATGGGGGCTACTTACTCCCTTAACGGTGCATCGGTATACAAATTTCCGGTAAAGTTAGTCTCCGCTAAGGTTAGTAAAGAGGTGCAGGTGCCGGGCCAGGATCTCAATTTTATTAACAATGACAATTTTTTGCTTTCATTCAGAAGAGGGGAAAATGACAAAATGTTTTATCTACAGCGGAGGCAGATCGAATATTGGCAGGAGTTTGAAAACCATTTATCCTTTAAAGTGGGGTTCTTCAATCAAATCCTTAGCCCGGGTGGTATCTTAACGTATGACCGTCGCGCTTTTAGAAGAAGTAACGGCAATGAGCTGTGGACTTCTGCTTTCACTGGAGAGATTCGCTGGGCTCCGCATGAGAAATTATACCAGGGAAAACGTTATCGACGTATCATCAATACGGGCCAACCAATTTTTACCTTAGCCGCACAGGTTGGTGTGAAAGGTTTATTGGGTGGAGATTATAACTACCAACGTTTCATATTAAATGCCAATAAGCGATTTTTTGCGTCTCAATTTGGTTTTGCCGATATCGTATTTGAATCGGGTATCCAATTTGGAAAGGTTCCTTATCCGCTGATGATTATTCATCGGGCAAATCAAACGTATTCGTACCAGCTCAACTCCTACAATTTGATGAATTCGATGGAATTTATGAGCGATAAATATACATCACTATTGCTTCAACATTCATTTAATGGTTTTTTTCTGAATAAAGTTCCGCTTTTAAAAAAACTGGATCTCCGGGAGATTGCCTCTGTAAAGATGTTGTATGGCGCTGTTGATGCCTCCAACAGATACACAAAAAATTTTGATGAATTGCCCAAGGATCCGCGCGAACCGCAGCTGTTCTCGCTTAATAATGGGGCCTATATAGAAGGTAGTGTTGGGCTGAGTAATATCTTTAAAATTTTACGGGTCGATCTGGTTCGCCGTTTTACGTACCTGGATAATCCGGGGGTATCTCCATGGGGTGTGCGGGCAAAGATCGGTATTGATTTTTGATGCTTGAAAAAAAGACAAATTGGATTGGGACTATTTTGAGGAAATGATGTCATTAGTAAAAGTGGTTTAGAAAAACGAAATAATTGGGTTTGTCAATTCGAGAGGTAATTATGCTGATGAAAAACAAGATGTTGATCTGGAAATCCTTGTTGGGCCTATTGGTCATTTTGGGTGCTGTATATTTTTTTGCAAATCAACGACAGGAGCTAGCATCGTCGGTAGGGCTTATCCAGTCAAGCTCGTTATTTTGGGTGGCAATCGGGATTGTGGTTTCTTTGGCTTATATCGCCATGCAAGGTTTGGTCTATGTCTATAGTTTTAAGTCTTTGCAACAAAAACTATCACTGGGTGGGGCTACCCGCCTATTTCTAAAAAGAAACTTTATCAGTGTCTTTCTTCCGGTAGGTGGATTTACCTCACTGGCTTTCTTTAAGAAAGAGGTCAATCAGGAGGGAATCGATGATGCAAACGCCAATCTTTCTTCTGTTATCTACGCCATCATTAGTTTAGTGTCCTTATTTATCCTCTGTCTTTTTGTTTTTCTGTTTGTTGGAATCGCAGGTCTTGATATGCAAATCATCGGGATTATGCTTGTTTTTAGCGCCCTACTGCTGGGATTTGGCTGGTACTGCAGCTCATTTTACTGTGGTGGCCGAGCATACAATTTTACAGTACTTCATTTCCCTTTTGTTACGGGTACCTGGGATGAACTCCATAAAAAAGGCGTAGATTTTTGGGCTGTATTGCAAAGTCTCCTTTGGGCAACAGCCATTGAGCTTGTCGGGATTTTACATATCTATATTGCTATGCTTGCTTTAGGTTTTGAAACATCGTTATTGGCTTGTACGGTAACCTATGCAGTCGGAACCTTGGTCTATTGTTTTTCACCGTTGATGAAGGGGGTTGGACTTATCGAGGTGTCAATGGTTGTCATTCTGTGTAAGTTTGGCTACAGCGAAGAACAGGCGATTTCTATATCCCTTTTATATCGTTTATTTGAGTTTTGGGGACCGTTGGCATTGGGTGGAATTAGTTTCTTCGTGAATAAAAACAACATCTTTGTTCGGATACTTCCATCTGTTTTTATTTTTGTGATGGGCCTTATTAATATCATCTCGGTCTTGACGCCGGCTATCCATAGCCGTATAACGGCATTAAAGCAATTTATATCTTATGATGCATTAAATTTTTCAAATGCAGCGGTACTTTTCTTCGGTATATTGTTGGTGATGTGTTCGGGCTTTTTGTTGAAGGGACTACGTATGGCTTGGTATGTTGCGGTTGCGTTATGTTCACTTTCTATTGTTGCCAATCTTTCCAAAGGGTTGGATTTTGAAGAAGCCTGGTTTGCTTTTTTGGTGTTGCTGATGTTACTCTATTCATCGAAACATTACTTTGTGCAAAGTAACAGAAGGCTAAGCTCTTTAAATCTCAGCTTGGTTTTGTGGCTTATTGGGGTTGTACTTCTGTATGGGATTACGGGCTTTTATTTTTTGAATGCGAAGCATTTTAATATGGATTTTACCATTGTAAATGCAGTAAGCAATACATTGCACGGTTTTGTACTACTCAATGGAGATGTCGCAGAACCACAGACAGCCATAGGACAGTACTTTTTGTATTCTATTAATTTTTTTAGTGTGATCAGCCTTTCGGCATTATTCTACTGGATGGTCAATCCATGCCAGTTAGCCGAGGAAGAAGTTGATGGACAGATAGAAATCGCGCAGCGTATTTTGGAACGTTATGGTAAATCACCTGTCGATTATTTTAAGACCTATGGGGATAAAGATCTTTTCTTTAATGCTGAGCAGACAGGTTTTATTGCGTATAAAAAATGTTATGGTTTTGCGATGGTACTCGAAGGTCCTGTTTGTGAAGATACTGAAGATGCCATGAAAGAACTGATAAATGCATTTGAACGCTATTGTCGCAAATCGAGTTTAAAAACCGCCTATTACCGGGTTGACGGTAGACATTTGGGGGTTTTTAAGCAATTGGGCAAAAAATCTTTTCTGATTGGAGAAGAGGCCATTGTGAATGTCGATAATTTTTCGCTGGAAGGAAAGAAACGCAAATCACTTCGAAATGCGGTAAATAGCATTGAAAAAAAAGGTTTTGTTTCGAATTTATATCGCGCACCGTTATCCAATGGTTTGCTTCAGAAATTACAGGTTGTGTCGGATCATTGGTTGCGGGATATGAAGCGTTCAGAACGTGTTTTTTCTCAGGGCATGTTTGACGTTGGTAAGATTAAAAATAGCCATGTAATTACGTTGGAGGATAACGAAGGACGTATTTTGGCCTTTTTGAATATCATTCCTAATTATGCTCCGGACGAGGCGACGTATGATCTTATCCGGAAATTGCAAGATGCACCAGGTGGAAATATGGATGTATTAATTATCCGTTTTTTAGCGTATTGCAAAGAGGAAGGTTATTCTTTTCTCAATATGGGGCTGGCACCTTTTTCGGGATTTGACAAGAAGAAAGGGCTTGTTGAACGTTTGATCAGTTTTCTATATGAAAATAATCCTTACTTCCGTCAACCAAAAGGTTTGAAAGAATTTAAGGAAAAATTTGATCCCTGCTGGGTCGAGAAATTTGTGGTGTATTCACATGATCTGGATTTGATTTCAGTGCCTTTGGTGATTGATAAGGCAATGAAATCAAATGTGGGTAAGTGATCAGCAAATATTAGCTGGAAATAAGTTTGTTCTTTGAATAGAATTTTAATCAATTATTTGCACAAGATCGGCACAATTGCCACTGAGCATATGAAAGGTGAAGCCGCCATCAAGTCTTATCTCTGCACAAGATGAGGTGCGTAAGTAGGCTGCTTTTCGGGTCAGGTATTCCACCAGATCAGTCAACGTGGGATTGTGCCCAAAGAGCAGGACATGATTGACATGATCGGGGATTGCATTGATGATGGACAGCATATGCTTGTACGTACATTCATAAATTGTTTCTTCAATTTTAATGTCAAAAGAAGATGAACCCATTACCTCTAAAAAAACACGTGTTGTTTGGAGCGCACGATTTGCAGGGGAACTGATTACCATAGCGTTTTCGCCCAGAGTCAATTTAGCTGCAATTTTAGCAGCCACTTGTTTTGCTTGCTGTATTCCGTCTGAGGTAAGTGCTCGATCAAAATCATTTATTCCCGGAATGGTTTCGGCTTTGGCATGTCGGATGATATAAAGTTTTTTATTGTTGTCCATGATTGAATTTTTTGATTCTTTTTTCGTATAAATATTAACGCTCGTTGCCGCGGTTCATTGTGTCGGTGCAATTGCAGGCGTGAATAAGAGTACAAATAATAATACAGGAAGTTTTTAAAAGTATGCAGTTAGTGAACAGTTTACTTTCCTCCATGGATGTGTTGAGTGTCTTGTCGAGAATAAAGACCTTTGATGTAAATTAGATTGCTAATGGCGAAGTGAATGTCTTGGAATATAAGTTTTTAAAATGATTTCGGAGTGTTCTCATTTCATCAGTTTCAAAAGGGAAGTAGTTGTTTTTTTTGATAAAAATATGTTAATTTTGCAACGAAAAAAATACATTTGTATGTTGTCTGCTTATTTTATTTATTGAAAAACATTATTGGCCTAGTAGCATTCTCTTGTTTCTATCGTTTAATTTTTATTTATGAATCGTAATTTTTGGATACTTCTATTTGGAAGTATTTTCCTTTTGGCCTGCAACCGTACAGCGGATTTTTTTGCGCAAGATGTTGAAACTCCGATTTGGACTGTTGATCCCATTGATTCGGTTGTTTTTGACAATGATGAAGGGATTGTCAATATCCATACTGTCGCTGATGCTAATTTTAAAGGGCTAAAAAATGCTGCGGATTTTATCGATATCTCTGGCGCAAACGCTAGTTATTGTCATCCAGATGTTCTTTATTTCCCAAACAAATTAAATGGTTACAAATATTGGATGGTTTTCACGCCTTATTTTGGAGCAGTTGGGACCAATCAGAATTCAAAGAAATTTGAAAACCCAAGTGTTGTTGTATCAAATGACGGTCTTGACTGGGTAAATCCATCGGGCCTAACCAATCCAATCATGAATGCCCCATTTCCGACAGAAAGTTTTGGTGAAAACAAAGTTGATCCGATCCAGGGATTTTGGTCGGATGTCGATTGGGTATATTTGAACAATCAGTTTTATCTCTATTATAGAGGGAGCTTTATCACTGCACAGTCATTGAAAGGTAAATGCGTTTTAAGTAATAGCAATTTTGACCGATTAAAGCAAAATGCACATCGAACTATCGTACAGCAAACGTCAACAGATGGTATAAAGTGGTCGAATTTGAATATTGCTTTTACAAGTAATCCACCCTTCACTCCCAAAGATGATCACCTGTTATCTCCTTCCTTTATCCATGACGGAAGTGAATTTTTAAGTTATGAAATTGAGCTGAATCTCGGCCCCAAGAGTTTTAAGGGTAAGGATCCGTCTTATGTTATTCGTAGAACTTCTGGAGATGGAATTAATTTTACAGGTTTTCGGGAAAGCAAAATCGTCAATTTTCTTAATAAACCGTGGTTGAGAGTCGGAAATGGAAATTCTCCATGGCATATCCAGGCAACATATGCTGATGGATATTACTTTTTATGTATAGCTGTTGGTGAAGTGAAAAAATATACAGCAGAGTTGTTATATGTTGCTTATTCGAAAGATGGTTTGAATTTCAAGGTATTACCAAAGCCCCTGTTAAAAAATAATGCCTATAGAAGTTCCATTTTTCCAATGGGCAGTAATGAGTCGTTGATTAAGATGGGTGCTATGATTGGCAATAAATCTGGTGAATTCCGTTATCGGGAATTTACGTTAAGCAAAGATAAGATCGAGCAATCGTTAAAATGACAGTATTTACTATATCATTACTGTTACTATTTTTGTATATTAAATGTCAATGATGGGAAAAACTATTATTACGGAGCGGACTTCTCGCGTTGCTGTGTCGGTAGTGATACCGGTATATAATGTCGAAAAATATTTGGATGAGACCATTCAAAGTGTACTTCATCAGGAATTACAGGATTTCGAAATTATTCTTGTTAATGATGGCAGTACGGACTCGTCTGCTACAATATGTAAAAAGTATGCATCTTTAGATCCGAGAATTTACTTTTTCGATCAGGAAAATGCTGGCGTTTCCGTAGCGAGAAATAATGGTTTAAGCCACGCAGTGGGAGAATATGTCTATTTTTTGGATTCTGATGATACCATTGACTCGGCATTTTTATTGGAATCTTTACAACTTGCAACGCAAAAAAAACTGGATCTCGTAATTTTAGGGGAACCCTATTGTTTCCGGGCGCCACGTTTGACTGCTGTACCGACCTGCGGATTGCTGATCAAAAAGACCTTGTTAGATACCTATCCAGATATTCGTTTTCCAGAAGGAATCCAGCCTTGTGAGGATGGACTGTTTTCGCACCGTCTCTTTTTGATGACCGATAGGATTGGATTTAATCCGAGCGCACTGTATTTCTATCGTCAGCATGAGAATCAAAATCATGTACGCATTAATAAGGAGACGGCACGCATCTTAGAACAAATACCTCAATGGTTGGAACTTTTAAGAATTTTCTACGATCAAAATAATATTTTCAGCTCGAGAGTGCTTAAACTTGCTCTTTTTATTGAACATGAACCATTTGAATTACGGTATATAAAAATGCCTTTTGATAATCATGAAAGGGAAATACTCTTCAATTTATTGCATAAATTTATGTTGGAGTATGTTGAACCCTATTTGTCTGAAGGAGATTTAGAAGTATTATCCTTACCATTTAGAAATTTCATTGCAGCGAAGTGCCACGATGATTTTGACAATTTTTATAGAAGTTATCAGACAAATAGAGCCAGGAATTTTAAACGTTCATTGTTTTGGGTGAAGTTGATTCCAATCTCTACATTAAGGCGAAAATTACGTCAAAATATCAGGGCTAAATATAGTGATATATGAAGATACTATTGATACAGCATTTGTATTTTTTAAATGGAATAGGAGGCACTGAAAAAATCTGCTCGATATTGGCTAACATTTTATCCGGCAATGGTTATGAAGTCGAAATAGCCACTAATGAAAATGTAGTTGGTAAGCCAGTGTTTACTTTGGATAAGAGCGTACGTGTTACAAACATATATGATGTAAATCTGGAACAAAAAGAGGAGATCCCCTTATATAATTATAAAGGGAGAAATCCCTTTCTTTGGATAAAATATAAGATAGAAAAGAAGTATGCTAAATGGTATAACCGCCGTTTGATAAGGCGTATGGGTGGAGAGGATAAACTATACCAATATAATTTAAGAAATCGTGCGATTGCTTGGAAAAGTTACATTGATCAAGTTAAACCAAATTTGATTATTACAATGTCTATTGGTTCATTGTTGGAAATTACTTTTGAAAATACATTCTCTGTTCCAATTATAGATTCTGTGAATGGTAGGCCCGATTATGATTATTCCAATGTCTTGGGGGGAAGGAAATCGTATTTGGTTGATTTGTTAACCATGAGCTTTAGTAAGTTGGATGGTATCCAAATTCTTTTTGATAGTTATCGAAAATTTTTGCCCGATAATTTTGCCGGTGAATGCCGTGTTATTACGAATCCTATTGACGAGGTAAGTGACACCGATTTGGTTCGACATAGTAATGAAAAATCGAGATTTAAGATAGTTCATATTGGACGATTGGATACGGCGTGTAAACAACAACATATAGCGATAGATATTTTCTCTAATTTGGCAGAAAAATACCCGACATGGGATTTGGAATTTTGGGGTATAGGTAATGACGTTGAGCGATTGAAATTACAGATTCTTGAACTGGGCCTATCCAAAAGAATTTTCCTTCGCGGATTTACTGAGGATCCCATCGCAAAGATGAAGGATGCAGATATCTTTATTTTTCCAAGCAAATATGAAGGATTTGGGCTTGCTTTGGCCGAAGCAATGTCCGTTGGTTTACCTAGTATAGGTTTTGCTACATGTTCCGGGGTAAACGAATTAATAAAGCATGGTGAGAATGGGTTTTTGGCGAACGATAAAATGGAAATGGAACATTATCTTGAACGATTGATGAATGATTCTGCGCTCCGTCAACAAATGGGTACAGCAGGAAATAAGATGATGAGAAAGTACAGTCTGGACAGTATGGCAGCGGGTTGGCTGGGACTTATTCACGATGTACTAAATAAAAAGAGCTATGGCTAAGAAGAAACGAGTACTCTATTTTATGCCTGATAATCCATTTTGGAGCCATGCTGGAAATCTGACACGTGCAAAGCAGCTGTTGACCTACTTCGAACAACATTCGGAGGAACTCGAAGTGGAATTTTTATCATGTCTTTTTTGGAATTCTGAATCAATAGAAAAATTTAAAGCTACTTACCCCCACGTCCATCTTACGATTACCAATACTGATTCTGACAAAAGAAATCGAATAAAGTATTTGGTAGCGGATAAAATTCCGCGCTTGATCAATCGTGTCATGCATATAACTCAAATCAGTTTATTGACACCTATTATATCGAAACGAGTAAAATCGTTAGTTCGTGATAAACAGTATGATATTATTGTCATTAGTTATTCCACTTGGGGCTCATTGATAAGCGAATTGAATTCATCAAATGCTTATAAGATTATCGATACGCACGACTTTATGACTTTACAGCGGATTAAGGAAAAGTCAGGTTTGTATATCGGAAGTGCATTTAAGGAAGAGATGGATATCCTTTCATTGTACGATGAAATCTGGACCTACTCAGTGGAGGAACGTTATATTTATGAGCAATTCACCAATAAGAAAGTAACTTTACTTCCTGTTTCCTCAAATAGCAGTGGGATACTAAGTCTGGAGAGCAAATTTATCGACATCCTATATGTTGCCAGCGACAATATCCATAATACTGAAAGTATGAAATGGTTTGTTGAATCGGTATTGCCACTTATCCCTAAATATAAGTTGCATGTAATTGGGCGAATATCCGAAAAAATTCCAGATCATCCTCAACTGATAAAATACGGGATTGTAGAAGATTTAGGGATGTTTTATGCAGGTGCCAAAATTACGATTTGTCCGATGCTAAGCGGTACGGGGATAAAAATTAAAGTATTGGAGTCCCTATGTCATGGCCTTCCAATCGTCACAAATAGAAGGGGGGTTGACGGGCTGATTAACAAAATAAATAATGGTTGTCTTGTGGCTGATAACGAAGTACAATTCGCGGATAACATTAAGCTTCTTCTGGAGGATATGAGCTTTTATTCAAAACAAAGAGAATATGCACAAGTGTTTTATAATTCATTCTACACGTGGGAGCAAGAAGAATGCCTTTTGAATGGTGTGTTTTTGGATAACCAATAGTATTATCTATTCGTGAAAAATAGTATGTAATTGTATATTTGTATAAAAAAGATTGATCTTGAGAGTTTCTTTGCTAATAACGACGTATAATAGGCCGGATGCTTTGGAGGTGGTATTGAATTCTGTAGAACATCAGATGCTTAAACCTGCGCAAGTTATAGTAGCCGATGATGGGTCTGATAATAGAACCTTGAATGTCGTTCAGAAATATAAAAAAAAATGGTCTATCCCATTATTACACTCTTGGCACGAAGATAAAGGGTTTCGATTAGCTGAAAGTAGAAATCGGGGGCTAGCATTAGTGGAAAGTGACTATATTATTATGATTGATGGGGATATGATTTTAGATAAGCATTTTATAGAAGATCATATTACCAATGCACAAAAAGGTTTCTTTCTACAAGGCGGCCGATATATGTTGACTCCTGATTTTACCGCACATATTTTGAACAATACTTCTGTACTTCCAAATTTTCAATATATGAGAAAAGGCATTGAAAGTAGATTTGAAAAGCGATTAACGGCATTTCGGGCTCCATGGC
The DNA here is from genome assembly GCF_031455655.1 of Sphingobacterium sp. 2149. Classification (NCBI taxonomy): domain Bacteria; kingdom Pseudomonadati; phylum Bacteroidota; class Sphingobacteriia; order Sphingobacteriales; family Sphingobacteriaceae; genus Sphingobacterium; species Sphingobacterium sp. 2149. The sequence continues at coordinate 105,453 of NZ_JAVDTD010000014.1, forward strand.
TAACCAAAATTTGGAAAAAAGAGATTGAATATAGCCACACGGCTATTCGAGGCTGCAATATGTCTTTCTTTATGGACGACGTTAAAGCTGTAAATGGCTTCAATAATGATATGATTGGCTGGGGTAGGGAAGACAGTGAGTTTGTTGAGCGACTATTTAATCAGGGTATAAAAAGATATAATATCAAGTTTTCTGCACTTGCTTATCACCTTTATCATAATGAATCATCTCGAGTCTCTTTACCTGAAAATGATCAGATCTTTCATTTTACGATTGATCATAAACTGAAACGTTGTTCAAATGGTCTTAATAAATTCTTAATAACATAGCTATGGCGATACCTAAAGTAATTTATCAAACATTCAAAACGGCAAAAATACCTCTTTTAACACGCTTTTATATTTGGATGTATCTTCAAAAAAATAAGGGATGGAAGAGGGATTTTTATGATGATAGGAAGATTGATGATTTTTTTAAGAATAATTTTGATGAACGTACGTACAAAGCATACTCCAAGTTGCAAATTGGAGCTGCTAAGGCTGATTTTTTTCGATATGCTGTACTCTATGTTCATGGCGGCGTTTATTTAGATATGGACAGTGATATTTTGGTGACATTGGATAAACATATTAGGGCGGACGATGTAGCTTTTATTGCTCGTGAAAAGAATCACCCAGATTTATTTGCACAATGGGGCTTAATTTATGCCAAAGGTCATCCATTTTTGAAAAGGACAATAGCATATATTATTGAAAATATTGAACAAAATAAGTATCCTAATGACGTACACAAGATGACTGGCCCCACAGTTTATACAAAAGCAATTGAAGATGAAATAAAAGAAAATCCTGAGGTGAGTTATCGATTAGCACATTTTGATTATAAAGGTATGCTCCAATTTAAATATAAATTGGGCAAAATACTGCTTTATAAAGACCGTGCAAACCATTGGAAAAGGTTGCAAAAGCGGATTACGGTTTTAAAACCTGAATAACTAAAGGACGTTTTTGTAACATTGAATAAGCTGGCTAGCGATTTGTTCTTCATCAAATCGTTTTACGAATTTTAATCCATCACTTGCCATTTTAGCGCGAGTTGACTCAGAGGAAAGGACTGATTCTATGGCAGATTGTATAGCGTCGATATCTTCAGGATCAATATAACAAGATGATGGTCCTGCGGCTTCTGGAAACACCCCAAAATTGGAGGTAATAACGGGTAGACTAGAATATAGCGCTTCAATAATAGGAATACCAAAGCCTTCAAACTTTGATGGGTATATAAGCAGATCTGCCATTGCATATATGGTGGCTAGTTCTTGCATACTCAATCCTTCCATAAATATTACTCTTTTTTTCATGCCTTTTTTTTCGACGAAATGCATAATTTCTTTCGCATAATTCGTCTTTCGACCAATTATTAATAAAGCAATATCCAGCTTCTCAATGGATTTTACAATTTGGAATGCATTTTTTCGAGGTTCTACTGTGCCAACGTTTAATATAAAATGTCGTGGAAGATTGTATTTTGATCGAATTAAATCCTTTTCTTCTTCTGTTTTCGTAGTCTTAAATGACACATGGCAGGTTTGGTATATTACCTCAATTTTATCTTCCGAAATGTTATAGGTATCGATCAAATCAGATTTGGTTTGCTGACTGATGGCAATAATTTTATCGGAATGAATAGCAGCATGTTTTGCTTTTTGATTGTATATATATCGATCGATAGGTTTATAAAGTTCTGGATATCGTATAAAAATCAAATCGTGAATAGTCGTTATGGATTTAACCGCCGTTTTACTAAGATTAATTGGGATTTCCCCAGATAAACCATGGTAAATATCGATCTTATCCTGAATTAAATCATTAACAATTCTGCTATTTCTCCATAAACTTGGGAATACCTTATTAATTAGGCCTTTGGGCAGTCTGGTTGTGTTTGTCAATCTATGACTATTTAAAAAATCTAGTCCTCCTAATTTAGTGGTGTATTTAATATAATTGTTTTCAGGATAGTGCGTTTCTAATATCCGTATTAAGTCACGACTATAATTTCCTAGCCCGGTTTTATTGAGAAAATATCGTTTAGCATCGTATGCTATATTCATTTAATTAAGTATTTATCGAGACCGTTTTTAATTCTAAAATCTCCTGATGCAACAGTATTTTCTAAAATGGTCTGATTTATGCTCTTTCTCTCCATGGAGGAAACCTTGTGCCATAAATGATAGGTTACTCCACTGAATTTCATAAAGAGTTTCTTCTCACCAATTTTTAGCAATCTTACAACCAATTCCGAATCTTCATGTCCCCATTCGTACATATCTTCATTAAAACCATTTACTTTGATTAGTGAGCTCATCCAAAATGCCATATTACATCCTTTTGAGTAGAATCTATGTTTTCCTTTGGTCTTATATCTTGTAGCAAAGATAGGTGTTAAAAAGGGAATTCTTGCAGCATTCATTTTATAAGGAGAGTTTTTTCGAAGTAAATTGTAATCGATGGGTTTTTTACTCTTCAAAAACTCTAATGTAAATTCTTTTGTAAGAGATGCTCTACTTCCTGTAATGACGTGATGTGGTTTACTGATTCTAATATGGTCTGCAATAAATTGGGGTGACATAATGATATCTCCATCAATCTGGACGATGTATTCACTTTCACATAACGCCAGAGCTTTATTTAATATTTTGGTTTTTTGAAAACCATTATCTTCTTGCCATGCATGTTTTACGGGAATATGGGTTTTGAGTCTGAAGACGTCAATGACCTCTTTTGTGCTTTCGGTGGAGCCGTCGTCTGCAATAATAATTTCATCAGGCTTCTTTGTTTGCAACAATACGCTTTCAAGTACGCGTTCTAAAGCTTCTGGCCAGTTATAAGTGGAAATTAGTAGAGCTATAGTCATTTAAGATGTCATTAAATTGAGTCAATTATGTGCGTTAATTTTTTAATAATTAACGGCCACGAGTAGTTGTTTTCGACATAAGATATAGATATTGATCGCATAAATGAGACGTCTCCTTCTAGTATTTGGTAAAGTTTTCTTTGAAAATCAGATTCTGAAGAATAGTACTGAGCGGCATAGTTACTTTTAATACAGTGCTCTTTCATTACTTTTGATTTTCCATTTACAAGGATCGGTTTACCGAGAACCATTGTTTCTAACAATAATAATGATAAACTTTCGTATTGAGAAGGATTAATCACAGCGCGGGCATTCTCAATCAATGCTGTTTTCTCTTCTTCGGTAACGAAGTCTGTATAGATAACATCGGGATGCTCAGTCTTATCCATAAATATACGGCCAGTTAGGACAAGTTTAAGATCTGACGGATACTTTTGCTTGTAACGTAAAAACCAAGGGATTAACGTTCTTACTTTCGTGTTGCAGACTCTTCCAAAATATAATAGATAATTTTTTGGAAGCTGAAACTTGCTATAAAGTGTCTCTTTATCTAATGGAGTGGACACTTCAACACCTACCGCAACAATACTATTATTGGCTACATGACTTCCGAAGATATTGAAAGCTAGATTTCTTTCTTCTTCTGTATTGAATGCAATATGTTTTACCTTGCTGAATAGCTGAGTTAATATAGGCCGAAATGCTTCTCTCTCCTCATGCAATGTTGGTATGAGAATGGATTTCTCGGGAGCAATTAACGTTCCGAAGAAAGTATTTGGCTGGGAATAGGTAATTCCGATTATCGCCTTATAATGTTGATGGTTATTATTGATATAGGACAACATCGAAGGAGAATAAGACCCGTGCGACTTGAAATAGTCAATATCCGCTCTTGAAATTCGTTTCCAGGATGGAAATAGCTCTGATACAAGTTTTAAACTTTTTAAACGAAATAAGTTTCGTCTTATTTTTTGAAAACGAAGCGCTTTTTTCCATAAGATATCTCGTTTTCGACTATCAAAATCAATGGAACCGAAGCGTAGAATACGTACACCGTTTAGGTAATCGACATCGTTTTTATAAAAGGGAACAAAAGTGTTGTAATCAATAAACTTAGTTGTCAAAATGTCAACTTCATATCCTCCCACAAGCCTTTCAGCCAACATACGACAATGTTTCTCTGCACCGCCATCCACTTCATCGCCGTAGCGTAGAATAATAAAACAAATTTTATCCATCTAAAAACTCTAAACAATAGTTATTTTTTCTTGTCCATCATTGTTACAACGGTTAAGGCCCTGTAGAATGCTACACGTCCCCTATATTTTTTCAATCACCATCTCCGGCTTAATTAAATCAATTGCCTCTACCCCGTCACAGATGCAGGACTTATTCCCATACACTGAACTTGGTCTATTGGGATGTTCAACTTGGATACAATCTGCTAACTGTTGACCGTAACCCGTAAATCCCGCGTAAGGGTGTGTTGCTCCCCACAAGGAAAGGCATCGTACACCCATTAGGGAGGCCATATGAAGACCCGAAGAATCCATGCTGATCATAAGATCCAGATTCGAAATTAAATCCAGTTCTTCTCTCAACGTAAATTTTCCGATGGTATTGTAAGTATTCGGAAAACTTTCGGTCCAGTTTTGGGCGACTTGAAACTCTTCTTGACCACCTCCAAAAAGCAATACGTCATATCCATGGTGTGTCAAATGATCAATGATCTGCCCCATTTTTACCAAGGAAAGAATTTTATAACGATGTTGCGCAAATGGAGCAATGCCAATTTTTTTTCGATCGAAATTCGCGAACATACTAAAAGCAGCTTTGGATACATCCTGCAAATTAGGAACCAATTTATGGCTGAGCTCAAATTTAAAACCTAATGCGCGAAATACATCTGCATAGCGTTCTACCGTTAGCCTCAGTGGAACTTTGATTTTGTTTTTTTTCCTGGTAAGCGCTTTTTTTTCTTCCCGCCCCTTGTCAAGCTGCTTTACTTTTACGCCCGATAAGGAAAAAAAAAGATCAAGCACACGCGAACGCAAATTGAAATGTAAGTCAGCTACGGCATCTGAACCATACTGGGCAAGCTCTTTTTTTAGCCTGAACAGGCCCCAAAAACCTTTATGAATGGTTTTGGGTTCAATCACATGGAACCTGAGGTTTTTTATTCCATCAAAGAATGGCGAAAAGAATGGTCTGCTGACCATAATGATTTCTACATCAGGATAGCGTATACAAAACTCTTTTAATACTGATGCAACCATGGCAACATCGCCCATAGCTGAAAATCGCGTGACTATGATCCGTTGCGGTAACGACATGTTTACTTTCCTGATGAATATAAGACAGGGTTCAATGAAGGATCGTTATACATTTTCATCTGTTTATAGACTTTCATGTATTTATCGCCCGATGCTATGGCATCCATCAATTCATCAATACTTTGAGATAAATCTTTTCTTTGTTCCAATAAAACGTTAAGCTTTTCTTGGCAGGTATTAATGTGTGCCTCGGAAGCATCTTTACGTAATGTTTCCTGTTCCATATGGTAGATTTTTAAAGCCAAAATAGAAAGCCTATCAATAGCCCACGCCGGGCTCTCCGTATTGATCGTTGCTGTAGGCCTAACCTGTATATCTTGAAACTTTTGTAGAAAATAGCTGTCAATATACTCTACGGTATCCGTGCGATATTGATTGGACTCATCAATTTGTCTTTTCCAATGTAAGCCTTCTTTCGGGTCAATAGCGGGATTACGCACGACATCTTCCATATGCCATTGTACGGTGTCAATCCAGCATTTTAAATAGAGGAGATGTTCTAAGGATTGTTTGTCATACGGATTTTGGATTGGATGCTCAATCTGGTCGTATACGTGGTAATCCTGGATAGCACGCTGAAAAATTGGATTTGCTATTGCACTAATCATGGTACAAACTTAGATAAATTGCTTTTTATATGCAATTTAATTGCGCTTTGCATAAAAAACAATTTATCAGTCTCTCCTCAACCATATATAATACTTTTATTGAGGAAATATAAAATATATTATGGAGTTTATCCTTACTATTCAACCCGCACATAGCGTGATTGATGAGGATCGTAGATTTGTTAAGAATGAAAGGGGCTCCTCTGTTTTTCTAAAAGGCCGAAAGCAAAAGATCCGGAAAGATTCCTAAGCACAACACAGCCAAGGTACAAAGGATGCCAATAAAGAGAAGTACAGCATTGACTTTTATTGTTGAAGATGCGGCATTGTCCCTTAAAAACGCGTTCAGTGGAATTTTAAAATAGTAAAATAAAGAGATAACTGAGGTCAGTGCGCCGACAATAAGCAATGCCAATAAACCGAAGGATTGAAAGTTTTGATACTGTTCGAACACTTTGGAAAAGACCAACAGCTTTCCGACAAATCCTGCGGTTGGAGGGAGCCCCACTAAAGCGATTAGAACAATTGAAAATGAAGTAAACAAAAGAGGAAACTGTTTTCCTAAGCCACGATAGGAATCGATGGATGTACTCCCCAGACTGACTTCCAAAGCGTCAATAAAAATAAATACAGCAATATTCATCAATGCATAGATGGAAAGATAGAATAGCAATACATTTGACTCATTATTTTGGTAAACCAATACAGCCATCAGGAGTATACCCGTGTGTCCAATGGACGAATAGGCCATCATCCGTTTGGCATCCTGTTGACGTAAAGCCGCTAAATTACCAATCAACATGGTTGCAATGGCTACCCCAATAATCACATACGTTAGGAAATCGCTAAAGTAAAAGGAAACATTAAGCCATGCGGCGAGGAGCTTGGATAATAGGACGACGACTGCAATTTTTGGTACTGTAGCCAGATACGCGGTAATCACTGTAGGAGCACCTTGATAAACATCTGGACTCCAGACATGAAAAGGAAAAAAACTCAGTTTAAAGCCAATGCCTGTCAACAAAAATAATAGCGCAATGCTGATCATGACCTTTGGGGCTTCCATTAGGCCAGCAATGTGGCTCTGGGAATCAAAATTCAAGTTCCCCGTGAAACCGTAGAGTAAAGACAAACCGTAAAGCATCACTGCCGCACAAATCGATCCAAAGAGTACATATTTTAAAGCCGCCTCCGACTGAACTTTAGTCGCTGAAAAGTACCCCACCATGATATAGGAACTAATAGAAACGGTTTCAACGGCTATAAAAATCATCAGCCAGTTGCTCGACATGGTCAATAGGTTCAGTCCCAACGTCGCCGTCAGCAAAACAGCATATAGATCTCCTAACGGTCGGCCATGTCTACCATGACCTTGTTGAATAAAAATACAAACAAGGAGTGTCGACAACAGGATAATCAATCGTGCAGAGGTGGCAAAGGCATCAACCTGGATCATATCGAAAAAGCCAGCCATCTCTACGTTACTGAGTCCTTGCCCAACAAGGTAACAGCCACTCAACAATAACCCGATGATCGTAAGCATAAAAGACGTATGCTTCCAGTGCTTGTCGGCAAAAAGACTAGCGAGAATAGTACCAATAAAAGTGATGATCAATGTCAGTTCGGGTTTAAAATACGGTACACTGACGATAATCTGATCGAGAAATGAACTGATATATGGACTGAATGCGAGCATGCTGATTTAAATAAATTGTTGAATAAAGCTTACAAGATTCAGGACACTTGCGTTTAAATTGTTAAAAACTAAAGCAGGCATAATGCCAAGTAATAAGGCCAACGCTAACGTTGGAAATAAGATCACCTGCTCGCGCGAATTGACATCTGTCAGTGCATTGCTCCAAGATTCACCGCCTTTTAAACGAATCTGTCCAAAGAACATCCGTTGCAATGTCCAAAGTAGGTAGGCTGCACTTAATAAGATACCTATAGAACCTGCAAGTGCCATCCAACGCGGCAAACCTGTGCCAACACTTTCAGAATTGAATGAACCGATAATGACAAATGCTTCACCAATAAAAGCTGAAAAGCCAGGTAAACCTAAGGAAGCAAAAAATGCAACAGCAACATACCCCGTATATTTGGGCATAATTTGAGCTAAACCTCTAAAACTATAGATATTTCTGTCATGCACACGGTCATAAACTACACCGACTAGAAAGAAGAGTGCAGCGGATAAAAACCCATGGGAGATCATCTGAAACATCGCTCCAGAAATTCCTTCTGCAGTCAATGAGGCAATACCTAACAAGACAAAGCCCATGTGGGAAACGGATGAATACGCAATCATTCGTTTGAGGTCTTTTTGTGATAAGGCGTTTAAGGCTCCATAGATAATGGAAACAACGCCTATTAGTCCAAGCCACCAATTGGATAAGGCGGCCATGTCGGGAAAGATGCTATAACAGATACGGATGATACCGTAACCTCCAATTTTCAGAAGAATACCTGCTAAAATAATAGATACTGGAGTCGGCGCTTCGACGTGGGCATCGGGTAACCAGGTATGCAATGGCACGATGGGCACTTTAATGGCAAAGGCAAAAAAGAGGACAATGAAGCCAACCAGTCTGGCCGAAATACCCAAGATTTCCTGATAACCACCCCACTCAAAAATAGATCCTTCAAGGTAATTCTGTGGGTTCATCATATGGATCATATTGAACGTATGCGCCCCAGTCATCGGGTTAATCACTGAAAAGTATAGTCCTACGATGATCAATAGCATAAATACAGAACCAAATAGCGTGTATAAAAAGAACTTGATGGCTGCGTATTCGCGTCTTGCGCCACCCCAGATACCGATCAGGAAATATAGTGGAAGTAACATCACTTCATAGAAAAGGTAGAACAGGAAAAAATCCAGTGCACAGAAAATCCCCATAACAGCCATATTAAGGACCATGAGTAACGCAAAGTATCCCTTCGGACTTTTCTGTATATTCCAGGAGGCTCCGATAGCCATCAACATCACAAAAGCGCTCAGCAATAATAAGGGCATCGATATCCCATCAATACCAATGAGATAATCAATTTCTAGCGTACCTATTGATCCTAGATCTAAACGAATCCAGGAAAGCTGCTCAACAAACTGATAGCCCCCCAGATCTTGAATACCTGTTTTGTTTGCATCAAAATGTGCGTAACACAATCCAGCCAGTACAAATTGTATTGCGGTAATTGCTAACGCAATATATTTGTAACTCGATTTATATCGTGTTGGCAAGGCGAGAATAAGCGCCGTAGCCAATAACGGTAAAAATATCAATAAGGATAAAATAGGCATTTCCTAAAAGAATAAAAGATAAATTAAACCAAGTAAAACTATTAAAAAGACGGAGTACAAAGCGGTCTGTATCTTCCCGTTCTGTACCAGGCGGACTTGATGACCGGTCCAATAGGTTACTGAAGCAACCGTATTGACTAAGCCGTCTATAATATATTTGTCTATCCAAACACTTAATTGTGAAAGCGATAGCACGATTGACTGAATCAAAGAAACAAAAGCATCAACAACATGTTGGTCAAACCAATAACAGAATTGAGCCAACTTTAATGTGCCCTTAACAAATACTACATCGTAAAACTGATTGATATATCCTTGATTTAAAGAAACCTTCAGTGCCGGATTAGCTGATTTGAATGGGTATCTATTTTGGACATACCATTTCCAGCCGATAATCCAGCCAATGATAGAACCAATGAGCAGGATCGCGGGAATAATTAGGTGTGCAAGGTGACTTGGTGCAAAGATATATTCGTCCAACAGTAAGCCGTCCATCAACCAGGAATCGTGGTACGAAAATGGATTGAATGAAAATAGTGGGAATAAGCAGAATACACCCAAAATAAACATCGGAAACAACATGGTTTTTGGCGCATCATGCAGTGGATGACCATGAAGTTTATCCTGAAGCTGATCCAAAAGCCGGAACTTTCCAAAAAAAGCTTTAAATATCAAACGGCCAATGTAGAATGCGGTTAAGATACTTACTATAATCAAACTAATAGGAATGAGAAGATAGACGCTACCTTTTGAAAGTGCCCATTCAAATGAAGAAATGATGATACTATCTTTGGATAAATAACCCGAAGTCAACGGAAATCCTGCAAGTGCCAATGAAGCTATACTCATGAGCAGAAAGGTATTCGGCATATACTGACGTAATCCACCCATGTTACGTAAATCCTGCGGGTCAAAGTCTAGGTGGCTATGTGTTTTCAGATGGGCCATTTCATGAATGACTGCGCCGGCCGAAAGAAATAGAAGGCACTTAAAGAAAGCATGCGTCGTGAGATGAAACAAAGCAGCATCCCATGTTCCAATGCCGATCCCAACCATCATAAAGCCTAGTTGCGATATGGTCGAAAAGGCAAGAATACGCTTGATGTCATATTGGCCTAAGGCGAAGTATGCTGCCGAAGCTGCCGTGATGGTACCGATAATAGCGATAAATAGTAATGCCGATTCGCTGAATAATGGAAATACTGTAGCCAATAGGAATACGCCGGCTGCGACCATAGTCGCCGCATGGATCAGGGACGATACGGATGTAGGACCTTCCATGGCATCCGGAAGCCATACATGTAATGGAAATTGCGCTGATTTGGCCATAGCAGCCAAGAAAAAGGCTAGTCCTCCTAGGGTAAACCAGATCTGAGGTAAACTATTGACTGGAGATACCCATAGTCCATCGACGATTGTGGATTGATAGATCAGTCCATTATCACCCAATAAATCGACCAAATTAAGTGTCTTGAACTGCGTAAATACGATCGCAAGGCCGATTAGAAAGCCGAGGTCACCGATGCGATTAACCAAAAATGCCTTTTTATTGGCTTGTACAGCTGTTTCGCGCGTAAACCAAAATCCGATAAGGAGATAGGACGCAAACCCAACCAACTCCCAAAAGACATACATCAGTAAAAGACTGTCCATAATGACCAATCCCAACATGGCAAAACAGAACAGGCTTAGATACATCCAATAGCGATGAATGCCAGGATCACCTTTCATATATGCCCGGGAATAAACATGCACCGGCAATGCTACAGTAGGTACCAAGAAAAGCATTAAGGTGCTTAAATTATTTAACAGGATACCAACTTTAAATGAGGTTTCGCCAATAGTGAACCAATCCGCCTGAACCGTTACGGGGGCATTATTCCATATGGTGAACCAGGTGAGCCCACCACCGGTAAAACTGAGGGCGATGGCTAGGAGGGAGACAATACCTGACTGGTCACGTTTGCCTAATAAAGATTGATATAGGAACGCTGCTAATGGGGACACTACGGTAACTAGCGCGGTCAAAAGGGGCGATATGTGAACAACTTGATCCAATGTTTATTTGTCTTTTAATTGGTTTACCTCATCCGGATTAATGGTGTTGTAATGTCTATAAACATTTAATACAATAGCCAATCCAACGGCTACAGCTGCCGCTGCTAGAACAATCGCAAACAACGCAAAAATTTGCCCGCCATAACTCACTTTATCATATTTCCCAAAGGCAACAAAATTCAGGATAGCTGCATTGATCATTAATTCAATACCAACCAAAATCATAATCGCATTTTTTTTGGAAAGAACGGTGTAGAGTCCAATGCTAAAGATACACGCACTCACCACCAAGAAATGGGTCAGCGTGATCATAGTGTACGCTCCTTTCTGGATAAATGAGAAGCTCCAATTAAAGCCATCATCAGAAATATCGATATAATTTCAAAAGGCAATACGTAAAAAGTCATAAAACGTAATCCGATTTGATGAATATTGTTATCAGTCGCAGTAATATTATTTCCGTTTTCTATGGACTGAATGATCCAAGTTGATGGTGCCTGTTGCCATTCAAAGATGCCATAAAGCATCAGTAACAGAAAACCAACTACCACCGGAATAGCTTGCCATTTGGACATGCTTAAGAAGGAACCGCTGTTATCTTGAAGATCTTTTAGGAGTTCTTTATTGGACAGCATAAAGGCAAACAGCATAAGAATGAGTACGCCTCCGACATAGACCATGATTTGTGTGATGGCCACGAAATCAGCTAACGCAAATAGGTATAGTCCTGCCATTGCAAATAAAACAATAAAAAACAGGAATAATGCGCGCGCGATATTTTTAAGATTGACCAGTAAAAGGGCCGAACCGATTGCTAGGATAGCGAAAGCGTAGAACAAAATACTTTCCATTTTCTATTTTTGCTTTGCTGCCTCCTTTTCAGCTTGAAACTGTGTCCATTCAGCTTTGCGTTGAGCTACCTGCTCGTCAGTCATGTCTGAAAACCCATAAATAAGATCGGTCAGCTTTTGCGAGCTGCGGTCATATGCATTGGTCATGGTAATACATTCTGTCGGACATACCACCGTGCATAAGCCACAGTACATACACTTCGCCATGTCAATATTGAATTTGGCGGGATATAACCGTTTGACGCTACCGTCTGAAGTCTTTCCGATTGCTTCCGGCGATTTGATCGCTTCAATTTCGATACAGTCCACAGGACATGCTTTAGCGCAAAGATCACATACAATACAGTCGTCGATATCAACCTGCAATTGGTAACGTGCGACATCGGGGATGGGCATTTTTTCACGCGGATACTGCACCGTCACAATACCTTCTTGCCGATCAAAATAGTTGTCTTCTTTGATATTCAATTCCGTCCGTGAGCGACGTGCCCCAAACAGGTGCTTGACAGTCAAAGATAAACCTTTGATTGCCGTACGAAATGCATGCGAAGCCGTTTTAAATATCATAATATCCTATGCTATAACTAAAATTCGCCAAATGGCAGAGATGGCCATACACAGAAAAGCCAGCGGTGTCAATACTTTCCAACATAAACTCATCAATTGGTCTGCACGTAACCGCGGTAATGTCCATCGGATCCACATTTGGATCCCTACAATAAGGAATGATTTGGCTAAGGTCCAAAATATTCCCCAAGCTAAACCAGTCGTCCAATCTGCGAGGCGTACAGCCCCAATGTTTGGTAATGGCGTGTTCCAGCCGCCTAAAAAGAGGACAACGCCCAACATCGATACCAAAAACATCATAGCGTACTCGGCCAGAAAGATAAAGGCAAATTGTATTCCACCATATTCCGTATGGAAACCACCGACCAGTTCAGATTCGGCTTCCGGAATATCAAAAGGAGCACGATTACACTCGGCAAGAGTAGCGATAAAGAATATGATGTAGGTGATAATCAAATGCGGAGCCTGAAAAATATTCCAGGCGAAGAGACCGCCAATCTCATTAACTTCCCAAATACCCAAGAATTTAATGCTCCCATTGGTGAGGATTCCCTGCCCAATAGCGATTTCATTCAGGTTTAGGGTTTGTGTAAGCATGACAACTGTAATCAGCGAAAGGCCGACCGGTATTTCATAGGATACCATCTGTGCAATGGCACGCATGGAGCCTAACAAAGAATATTTATTGTTGGAACCCCAACCAGCCATTAAAATGCCCAAAGCATCAATGGAAATTATCGCCATAATGAAAAATAAACCGGTATGCGTATCGGCTGGAATAAAATCCTTTGCCCAAGGAATAACGGCAAATCCTGTAAAGACGGCAACAAAAATAATGATAGGAGCAATCCTAAAGAGAATCTTATCTGCCGATGAAGGGGTGATCAGTTCTTTTTGGAGTAATTTAAGAATATCAGCGATGGTTTGAAGACTACCATACTTTCCGGTTTCCATAGGACCTAGCCGATCTTGGACGAATCCGGCAATCTTTCGCTCGGCATATACTGCAAATAAGGTAAATGCTGCTATAAAGGTGAAAATAGCAATAGGAACCAAGATATGTAGTACATTTTCTAGCAAGTCTTATTTATAATGATTTTTAATAAGAGACGAATCAATACGCAAACTTAACGAAAAACAGGGAATTTAGATAAGGAAAAATTAAAATATACTTAACAAGTAGATTATCGTGACAATAGCGTTACAGCGAGCAGCTGTTTATTGTTTGATCAAATAGCTCATTCGTACTTGCAAAGGATTCACAGGAGTTGCAATAAAAAGAAAAAAGCATCCTGTAAGGATGCTTTTTCGGATATAAATCAAAACCGAATTAACGATTTGAGAATTCAACGTAATCACGTTCTGTGTGGCCAACATACACCTGTCTAGGACGGCCGATAGGCTCTTTGTTTTCACGCATTTCTTTCCATTGTGCAATCCATCCCGGGAGACGGCCTAAGGCAAATAATACCGTAAACATATCTGCTTTGAAACCTAGTGCACGGTAAATAATACCAGAGTAAAAATCAACATTTGGATAAAGTTTTCTGTCGATGAAGTATTGGTCATTCAATGCTGCTTCTTCTAATTTCTTAGCGATATCCAATACAGGGTCTTGCACACCTAATTTTTCCAAAATATCGTCACATGCTTTTTTGATGATTTTAGCACGTGGGTCAAAGTTTTTATAAACGCGGTGACCGAATCCCATTAAACGGAAAGGATCGTTTTTGTCTTTCGCTTTGGCAAGATATTTTTCGGCATCACCACCATCATTTTTAATAGCTTCTAACATTTCAATTACCGCTTGGTTTGCACCACCATGTAATGGCCCCCATAATGCATTGATACCCGATGCAACGGATGCATAAAGGTTTGCATTGGATGAACCAACGATGCGAACAGTAGATGTCGAACAGTTTTGCTCGTGATCAGCATGCAAAATCAGCAACTTGTGCATAGCATCAATGACAACCGGATCGAATGTTTTTTCGTCGTTAACTTCTCCGAACAACATATTCAGGAAGTTGTCGATGTAGCCAAGGTTATTTTTAGGGTATACAACAGGGTGTCCTAATGATTTCTTTTGGATCCAAGAAACGATTGTAGGCATTTTTGCCAAAAGATTGATGATCGTTTGATCCTCTTCTTCATCTGTTAAGTTTGGATTTAAAGATTCTGGGTAAAATGCCGATAATGCACCAACTAAACAGGAAAGTTGCCCCATTGGGTGTGACTTGGAAGGAAATCCAGCGAAGAAATTTTTCATGTCCTCGTGGATCATCATTTGCTTTTTGATGTCAGCTCTGAATTTTTCCAATACCTCTTTTTTGGGAAGCTCTCCATAAATCAACAAATAAGCAACTTCCAAGAAAGTCGATTTCTCTGCCAATTGTTCAATGGGATATCCTCTATATCTCAATATGCCTTTTTCACCGTCAAGGAAAGTAATCGCACTCTTCGTAGCACCCGTATTTTTATATCCTGGGTCTAATGTAATAAATCCGCTTAGATCTCTTAATTTGGAAATATCAACTGCTTTTTCATTCTCAGTACCGACAACGACCGGAAGGTCATAAGAAGTTCCGTCTAAATTTATAGATGCTTTATCTGACATGTTTATATATTATCTTATATCTGATTTGTTATGCTAATCTCACAAATTTAACTATTTGATATTTAAAATTGAAAGTTCTTGTGGAATTAAAATGACATGACTACGTCATATTGGATAATATCTACTAACAATTTACTTAAATAAGCAAATCATTTATCCAAATTTAACATTACCTTATTGTACAAAGCGCTAATCTATTTTTCGCTGAGCAACCTTTCCTTTATCTTCATAATTCCCATGTTTACCTGATCCAAAGAAAGGAAGTATAACAAAACACACAAGAATAATAGAAGTTGCGGTCAGTATTCCAGTTGTCCATAGAATTTTACTGAAATTTTCGGCAGCTAACAGCTGAATGCCCCACATTCCCAAAAGGAAATAGGTAGCAACGAAGAGAATCACCAAGGTAAATAGTATACCGAATATATATTTCATAATGGGTTATATTTTGTTGAGAATCTGTTTTTTTAATGCGTCGAATTCTTCCTGGGTAATGATATTTTCACGAAGTAGCAGTTGCATCTTTTGGAGCTTCTCCACGAAGTCGCCTTCTTGCTGAATATGACCTTTGATTTCCTCTTTTTGAAGATCAAACTGCTTACCAAGTTCCATACCGACGCCAAGTTGTGCACCCACTCCCGCAATCCCACCTTCATTTTTAGCAGCATCACGCAGCGCGCGTAACTTTTCTAATTCAACATAGCTTAAACCTGCTTGCTGTGCGGCTTGATTTTGCGTGGTTAGATCGGCGATTTCTCCAATCCTCCTTTTGGTATTGGCATCAAATTGGGTTCCTAGGATTTTAAAATCTGTAATATCGAGCCCGAGATCTTTAAAATCTTGTTCCACTGCAGTCTTGATATCGTTAGATAGTAATGCTAGTTGGCTATCAATCTCATTATAGCCTAGCTTCTTTTGTGCAATCTGTGCGGTAATTTGTTGAGGAATGCGATTATTGAGTATGTCTTGGATGACGGCTGTAGTGACTGTATTTTGATTGGCCACAATGTTTTTATAGAAATGGACCGGTTCATTGATCAGGTAGGAAAATGTACCATTCAAACCGATTTCTATAGGTAAATTGTATTGTGGGTCGATATATTTGATCGGAGAACCTGTTCCCCAGGATTGATTGACGATAGCAGCCGTGCGAAAAAAGTAGATATACAGTTTGTGCTCTGATTCAAAATTTTGCCGTAGTCGTGCTAACGTAGTAAAAAATGGATGATTATCCGTTTTGAGGTTATACGTTCCAGGTTCGGTTAGCAGATTTTCGCCTTTACCTTCATACACAAGAATGCATCCCTGCCCTGGGGCGAGGATTAGTTTGCTGGAATTTTTGATCTCATTCCTTTCGGATGGAAATTTATACCATAATAATCGAGGGTCTTGGTTTTTCCACTCGATAACTTCAGAAAGTTGGTTGTTAAAAAGATTAAATAGTCCCATAGTTATTAATTTAGTGTGTCGAATTTGGGATTATACCCTTCAAATTTGTTGATTTGTTTTCCATTATTATCAAAATAATAATAGTCACTCGAGCCTCTTACAATAAAGCCGTCTTTTAACAGGCTCCCATTTCCATAGATGGACTTGAGGTCAGTAGTAAAGGTTTTTTGTATAGCCCCAGTTGTGATATCCAGCAGTTGGATCTGGAAAGGATCGTCTTCAGCTGGTGTTGGCTTATAGGCGATAAGGAGCGTTTTGTCATTCTGGGCGATGACTATAGGCTGAAAGTAAAGTCTGCCTGGTGTAAAGTCTTTAAAGTTAATCAAACGCGCTCCTTTAAATTGCCACGGATTGATCAATACCTTTTTATAGGGATCTCGGTCGGTAAAAATACCCGATCCACCATAATCCTTATCCCAAGAAAACCGTGGGGTATCTTTAGGATATCCATATTGATAATGGTAAGTATACTGGATTAACTGAATTTTTTCCTCTGGATAATAGCTGGACTTACTTGAAAAAGTAAACTCCGTTTTTGTCGTCGGATTGGGAAGTTTTTTTCTTCTTTCCTCGTAAAGCACTTTATCCGGTATCGCCTTATTTATTAACGGGTAATAGGCCAGATTTTGACCTTCATTGTTGATAATTTGATAAGCGGAACCATAGTCTTCATACTTAAATTCAACTTTGGCTATGCCAGTACTTAAAGATGGAGCATCTTTAACATAATTTTCCAAAACACTCTTATACGTGAGCGTGTTTTTGTCAAGTTGATAGATGTATTTGGACTTGACGATGATGTAAAGGTTTTGGTCTTCAAATACCTGAAGTTTAACGTCGCTGCTCGATAATTCAACGGGAGTCTCCATCAATGCTTTTACCCATTCTTTTTTACCTGTTTTAGGATCAAAAAGCCCAATGTATACCTTATTGTCTTTGTTTGAATCCATTCTTTTCCTAAAAGTTCCTACATTACCAACGACCACAACATGCGGCGTATTATTTTTGTCCATGAATAACGTATTACTCGCATAGTTCCATTCAAGCGGTTCTACTTCTTCTTTCTCGTTCGCTGAGTTGGAACCACTATAAGTGGAATAACTCGGCTCAGGTTTCTTCGAAAAAATAGCACTTATAGCCCCGATGATAAACATGACCGCGATAAATCCCACAACGGCGAATAGGACAATCCGAAGGGCCTTATATTGATCTGTATTGTTGCGCGGATAGTTATAGTTGTGATTGATATTGATATCGTCGCTATCGAGAAAAAATTCTGTTCCGCAGCTGTCACATTTATAATAATCCGGACGTAGTGTGGTGACTTTTATACTCCCACAATGCGGACATTTGATCGCTTTAATATTTTTAGCCATTGATCTTAATTGTATTTATCTTGAATCATCTTATTACTTTTCATGCTTCCAATCGATCGGATTGCAGTGAATTTATCCAATTGATTTTTTTTCTTTCCAATGCAGGATACGATTTATAGTGAATTTAGAATTAAAATAATCCTATAACAAATTTTCTGCCAGCTAACTTATATTCGTGGGATTTGAGTTTAAAAACGCAGAAAATGAGCGATTTCTTTTTTGATCTAATAGGACTGATGCTATTTACTGTCGATTATATAATTCAGTATAAAAAGATTTTTTATATTTACGAATTGTTCGTAGATTAGTGAAAGATTAGATAAAGTAGATACAGGCATGGAAAAATTAACAGCACAGGAAGAACAGGCAATGCAGTCGATTTGGAGTCTCAATGGAGGATTTATAAAGGAGATCTTAGATAATATCAAAGGTGAAAAGATGCCTTATACCACCTTGGCTTCGACAGTAAAGAATCTGGAACGTAAAGATTTTGTGAAAGCAGTGCGTTATGCCAACGCCAAGCGCTATGAACCGATGGTGAGTGAGGAAGATTATAAAGCGAAGTTTATGAATTCCTTTGTCGGCGATTATTTCAAAAATTCCTATAAGGATATGGTGTCATTTTTTGTACAGGAAGAAAAACTAACGGCTGATGAATTAAAGGAAATTATGGACATGATTAAGCATAATAAATCTTGATAGCATGGAAAGCTTACTCACCTATATTATACAAGTCAATCTGTTGTTGGGTATTATCTATTTAGGATATATTGGACTATTGAAAGGGCTAACATTCTATGTGCTAAATCGGGTATACTTCCTAGTGGGTGGACTTTTTGCTTTTATGTATCCATTTTTGGATTTAAAGTCTTTGTTCGTACAGCGCGGGCTGAATCTGGGGGGAGTAGGCGAGCAGATTTCACTATATATGACGGAGCCGGAGGTCCAACAACAGCTATCTTTAGGAAGGCTGGTGGAAATCCTGTTTGTGACCGGTGCAGTTTTATTGTTATTGAAATTTGTATTTCAGTTATTGAGTTTATTGCGGATTCATCTGAATTCGAAGTCCGATCAATGGCGGACGTATTTATTCCGGAATGTGCTTATTCCGGTTGTTCCATTTTCGTTTTTGAATAAAATATATGTCAATAAGGGGCAGCATCAGGAGGCTGAACTGAAAGATATTTTTAAGCATGAGGATATTCATGTGAAAGGCCTTCACAGTCTAGATATTTTATTGTTTGAAATGATATTGGTGTGTTGTTGGTACAATCCTTTCGTTTGGCTAATGCGCAGGGCCATTCGCCAAAATTTGGAGTTCTTGACTGATCAACAGGTCCTTGATAAAGGAGTGGACAAGCAAACCTACCAGTACAGCTTATTGAACGTGTCCAAAAAGGGGGGCTCGGTGGGATTGAGCAATCAATTTAATTTTAAACTTTTAAAACGTCGTATTATGATGATGAACAAGAAGCGATCATCGAAAATAGAGCTGAGTAAATATGCCTTTCTTTTACCGGTATTTTTATTGACGGGAGCCGCATTTACACTAAGTAAAGCCGAGGGGAGTATAGAAGGGGTAGTGGAGCAGGTAAATAAGACGGCTGTTATTCAGTTGGACAAGGACTTACAAGTTGATGTTGCTTTGCCTGCAACGATAAGTAGCAAGGTAAGTAAGCCTTTAGCGGAAGATTTGCTTACCAGGCAAATGACAAAGGATACCTTGAAGCCAAAAGGGGTAATAGATACGATTCATTTTCGGACAAATATGAAGTCTGAAAAGGAACCGCTCTATTCAACCATTATGTCTGCTATTCCATCGTCGGAAATCGAATCGATCAATGTAATAAAGGATAATGGTAAGGCAATATATGGTGAAAAAGGCAAGAACGGCGTTGTCCTTGTTACGTTGAAGAAAAATGGTTTACCTGTGGTAACGAATCAGCCCCCTACTTTTACTTATGATAAAAAGGACAATGCAGGTAATCCTAAGATTAAGGTGAATGGAAATCCTACGAAAGTTGTTGTGGCGGGGTATAAATCTGTAAATACGACTGAACCAGAGCTCAAAGGCCGAGCGGAGGAAATCTCTGGAAATAGCATTGGGTTATCAAATGATGGATCGAGGAAAGTTGCTGTCCGCAGTATTAAGTTTCGTGGAGTTCATGGAGCTAAGGATAATCCTCTATTTGTGGTCGACGGGAAAATTGTCGAAGACGCTCAGTTAAGTGGGTTAGACCCGAATACAATCGATAACATATCGGTTTTGAAAAATAATCCTGCTACGGCACTATATGGTGATCAGGCGGAGAATGGCGTTATCATTGTGACCACCAAGGCATATGCAGAGGAACATCCTAAGGCAGCATCTTCTGATGTAGAAGACGGTCTTTCTGGGAAAGGGAAAAAAGTAACTAAGACTGAGTTAGAGAAAGAAAAAGGAGAAGCGGTTAAAAAAGAAAGGGGGCAATTATCCATTCGATAAGAAAAAGCCGATATATTTGGCTTTTCCGTTTGTGGAGTTGTTTTATTAACTTCTTAAAAACGAAAGGGTTATGGCAATATTATCATTTCAAATAGATTCTTCTGAAGTAGAAAAGATTAAAGCGGTACTAAAGGCACTCGGTGGGACAAAAATAAAAGTTGAGTCTGAAGATAGATCGTCGAAATTAAATGACCGCGTGAAAGAAGCTAGAGTTGAGAAAGAAAGAGGTGAATTAGTCCAATTGGATAGCAAGAATATATGGGAAAGTATTTAATCCAATATTCAAAAAAAGCGATTAGAGATTTGCAAATGATAAAAAAATCTGGACGTAAATCTGATAGGACAAGAATTGACCGAACAATTAAAATATTTTGACGGCGAAATTTGGAGTAGGGCGATCAATAAGAAAGATCGCCTTATTTATGAAATTTTTGAAGAAGATACTGCTGTCGTTGTGATCCAAGCATTGGGGCATTACAACGACAAGTGACTTATTTTGTATTAAGGTTCGTCATGGTTAGCTCGATGCCGATATTAACAAAACTCTGGATCATTTTAACGGAATGGTCTATCAGAGCCGGTAACTCTGCTTGTTCATCTTTATCAAAAGGGCCAAGTACATAATCTACCTGTCTACCTTTTGGGTAGTTGTCTCCAATGCCGAAACGTAAACGGGGATATGCTTGTCCACCGCAAAGCTGTTCAATGGATTTTAGTCCGTTGTGACCAGCGCTACTTCCTTTGGGCTTCATGCGTAGTGAGCCGAAAGGGATCGCCAAATCATCCACAATTACCAATACATGCTGAATTGGGACTTTACATTGTTGCATATAATAATTAACAGCCTTTCCACTTAAGTTCATGTAAGTCGTAGGTTTAATGACGGTGACATTATGCCCTCGTTGCTTAAATTCACTATAATAGGCTAATTTCAGCAAGGAGAAACTAGCACTGGCCTGTTTAACAAGCTCATCGGCAACCATAAAACCGATATTATGCCTTGTGTCGGCATATTCACTGCCAATATTGCCTAATCCAACGATAAGATAATTCATGATGCAAAAATAAAAATTTTAGTAAACAAAAAAAGCACCGAATTCCGGTGCTTTCTGCAGTATCTTAAAATCTTGTTCAGATTATTTTTTACCACCTTTAGTTGCTTTAGCAGCTTCTTGTTCAGCTTGACGCAATGCACGAGACATGATTACTGATACGATTGTATCATCAGCATTGTTCAATACTTTTGCGTTTTCTAATTGAATTTGACCCACACGAACTGATTTACCAACCTCTAAAGATTCCATTGGTACTTCAATTTCTTGCGGTAAGTTTGCAGGTAAGGCTTTTACGCGTAAATTACGTAATTTTTGAACTAATTTACCCCCCATTTTAACACCTGGAGAAGTTCCTGTCAATTTGATAGGGATATTCAATGATACTTCTTTGTCATCGAATAACTCTAAAAAGTCAACGTGAGTAACTAAATCAGTTAATGGGTGGAATTGTGCGTCTTGAACGATAGCTCTTTTAGTTTGACCTTCAATGTTTAATTCAACAATGATTACGTCAGCAGTGTAAAGAACTGGTTTCAAATCAGCTGCGGACACAGAAAGAGCTGTTTGCTCTGTACCACCGTAAAGTACTGCTGGTACTAAGCCTTGGTAACGCAATTCTTTTGCATCTCTTTTCCCTACGTTCTGTCTTACAGAACCGCTAATAGCAATTGATTTCATCTTTTAATTTTTTTTTAATGGTTGATGAGAGCTCGAGTAAATAACAATTGTTTTTCTGACAATGCTATTTACATCTCGGTTTCATCTTTTAATTTTTTATAAATTTGAGGTGCAAAGATAATCTAATTTCTGGTATTATCAAAAAATACGATTAATATGACCTCGAAAACAGGCACTTATTCAAGATTATGAACTTTTCCATTCTCATGCTTATACCTATTCAAATTTGTTGCTTAGCTCAATTTAGGAACAAATAGATACCATTTCCTATATTAAAACCGAAATAGGACTCTTTTAGTAGGGGGTTAGCAGGGGTTTTACCACTGTTACCCCCCTGTTAACCCCTCGGTAATGTAGGAATTGATATAAATCAAGTATTGTTCACTTAATGTAAGAACTAGAAAGCTATTCGCCTAGGGCTAAAAAGAGAAGAACCACGCGAAATAGTATTTTTAAATAGTTGTTGCTTTTAGAAAAGGGGGGATGGTGCCATACAAAAAAAAGACTCTGGTCGTTTCGCTAAAGGCTTCACGTACCAGAGTCTAATATTTAATAGCTAAAACGCAACGCTTATTCTACTTCAAATAAGTCAGAAATAGAAGAGTGTTGATTGACGCTTTTTATGGCTTTCGCGAATAAGTCAGCTGTGGATAACACTTTGATTTTGGTCGATTGTTTTGCTTTTTCTGGATCCAATTGAATCGTATCCGTCACGATCATTTCAGACAATACAGAATTTTCAATGGTTTCATAAGCTTTTCCTGATAGCACAGCATGCGTACAAACTGCTCTGACAGATTTTGCACCGTTTTCCATAATCAATGCCGCTGCTTTTGAAAGTGTACCGGCCGTATCACAGATATCATCGATCAAAACAACATCTTGACCTGTAACGTCACCAATGATCGACATCGATTCGATTTCATTCGCACGCTTACGGCGTTTATCACAGATAATAACTTCTGCATTGAAAAATTTAGCAAAAGTACGTGCTCGGTACGAACCGCCCATATCTGGAGAAGCAATCGTTAAATTCGGAAGTTTTAATGATTTGATATAAGGAACAAAGATAATAGAGCCATCCAAATGATCAACAGGGATATCGAAAAACCCTTGGATTTGAGCTGCGTGAAGGTCCATCGTCATGATGCGGTGGATACCAGCAGCTGTCAACAGATTAGCAATCATTTTAGCGCCGATAGCAACTCTTGGTTTGTCTTTTCGATCTTGTCTTGCGAAACCAAAGTAAGGGACTACCGCTGTGATGTAATGCGCTGAAGCTCTCTTCGCTGCATCTGTCATCAATAATAATTCAAAAAGATTGTCGGTAGGTTGGTTGGTTGACTGGATAATGAAAACATCGCTTCCGCGAACAGATTCATTGTAGAATGGTTGAATCTCACCGTCGCTAAAACGTGATAATGTTTTGTCTCCTAGTGGTTTCCCGTAAGATTGTGCGATTTTTTCGGCTAGTTCTGTAGTGCCAGAACCTGCAAATAGTTTAACCGTGTTGAATTGCAAAGGCATGGTTTTGTATATTTATGTTGGGTTGTTGTATTGTCGTTTATTCAATATTTTTATTCCCTGACTATTTTTTAAAGTTAAACATTAAAAAAAATGGATTGTTTTCACAATCCATATATGCTTAACTTTAAAAGTTGTCCGACCTGGATTCGAACCAAGACAAACAGAACCAAAAACTGTCGTACTACCCTTATACTATCGGACAATGTCTCTAAAAAGTCAACGTTTCCGTCTTTTTCTTTTTGACGACGCAAAGATAGAGATTTGTTTTAAAAATCAAAATGCAATTTAAAAAAATCTGAACCCTTTTATAAATATAAGCCTTGCATATAACGCAGAAAAGGCCTGCAAATGCAAGCCTTTTCTATTGTTTGTTGTCCGACCTGGATTCGAACCAAGACAAACAGAACCAAAAACTGTCGTACTACCCTTATACTATCGGACAAACAATTCAAAAGTGTTTTCGATCGTGATGATGTCGTTCACATTTGATGATGCAAATATACGGACTATTCTTATTTCTGCAAATAAAAATGTCCTGTAAAGTGCATTTCGGCTGATTTTCAAATAAATAATTTTTCTTTGATGCCGAAAAATCTTTACATCAATCCTTTTTCAGTGGTGCTGTCGGTCTATAAAAGTATATGCGTACAGTTTTGTATCCTTTCTTTACAGCCAATATTGGTTCACATAATGAAATTGTTTCAATCAATATGTGTTAAAAAATCAGAATAAAGTTCATTTCTTATTAACTTATCCTTATTTTCGAGCCGTATTAATAATACTTTTTACAGTTATCATTTTATGAACTATACTAAAATCAACAATCTTTTAGGATGGATATGTGCGCTAATTGCAACAGTAGCATATGTCATGACTGCCGAACGATCGACGAGTTGGTGGGATTGTGGTGAGTTTATCGCTTCAGCCTTCAAGCTCCAAATTGTGCACCAGCCGGGAGCACCTTTATTCTTAATGATTCAGAATATATTCTCCAACCTTGCTGGTGGAGATGTTACACGAATTGCGTTCTGGATGAATGTCGGATCGGCGGTATGTAGTGGTCTGACCATTTTGTTTTTGTTTTGGACAATTACAGCCTTAGCAAAGAAAATCGTTGTAAAGGGTGTTGATGGATCGTATACGTCGACCGATTTAATTAAAATATTTGGTTCGGGTGCAGTAGGTGCATTGGCCTATGCTTTTACAGATACATTTTGGTTTTCGGCCGTAGAGTCTGAGGTGTATGCGATGTCTTCTTTATGTACTGCAGTAGTATTTTGGGGGATTTTAAAATGGGAAAATCATGCCGATGAGGCTGGTGCGGACCGCTGGTTGATCTTTATCGCTTATGTGATGGGACTTTCTATCGGGGTACACTTGCTCAACTTATTGGTAATTCCTGCAATTGCTTTGGTGATTTATTTTAAGCGTTCAAAAACAATAACCTCCTCGGGAGCAATAAAAGCATTTTTAACAGGTGTGGTTGTTTTGGGCCTGATTTTATGGGGAATTATCCAATATACGGTCAAAGCTGCGGCTTATTTTGATCTATTTTTTGTAAATAGCTTGGGAATGGGCTTTGGGACTGGATTTAACCTGTTCATGATTTTAGCTGTCGCTTTATTTGTCTATGGTATTTGGTATTCGATCAAGAAGGTTAAACCCATGTTGAATCTGATCTTGATCAGTACTGCATTTATCATTTTTGGTTATAGCTCCTTTGCCATGATCATGGTGCGTGCCAAGGCGAATCCTACCTTAAATAACAGTGATCCAGATAATGCATTTTCTTTTGTAAGCTATTTGGGACGCGAGCAATATGCTAGTGAACCTCTTTTAAATGGACCTACATTTGATGCGCAGGTCGTTGATGCTGAGCCGACCTATACCTACAGAAAAGATAAAGACAAGTATACGAAGGTGGAAAACGGTATGGACTATAAATACGATAAGACCATGTTTTTCCCACGTGTCTACAGCTCACGCGATCAAGGACATATCGAATATTACCGTGATTATTTGAAAATTCCAGATGGGCAGTCTCCGACTTTCGCCGATAACCTCAAGTTCTTTTTCAGTTATCAGATCGGACATATGTATGGCCGTTATTTCTTGTGGAATTTTGCCGGCCGGCAAAATGACCAACAAGGTCAAGGGTCATTTACAGAGGGTAATTGGCAGGCGGGTATCAAGCCGATTGATCAAATGCATAATGGTGGACAAAATGCTATTCCGGATTCATTAAAGACTGATCCATCGAATAATAAATATTACTTCTTGCCTTTGATTATTGGTTTAATTGGCGCATTCTGGCATTTTGGAAAGCGGCAACGTGATGCGGGAATCGTCGGTTTATTGTTTTTCTTTACTGGGCTAGCCATTGTATTGTATTTAAATCAGAGCCCACTTCAGCCTCGTGAGCGTGACTATGCCTATGCAGGTTCATTCTATGCTTTTGCCATCTGGATCGGACTAGGGGTTTTCGCTATTGCCGATTATTTAAGCAAAAAAATGGATGGCAAAATTGCTGCTGGTGCAGCTACAGTTGCTTGTTTGTTGGGTGCTCCGGTATTGTTGGGCTTCCAGAACTGGGATGATCACGACCGCTCGGAGAAGACGACTGCCCGCGATTTAGCGAAAAACTACCTGGCTTCTTGCGCGCCAAATGCAATTTTGTTTACCTATGGTGACAACGATACTTATCCGTTGTGGTATGTTCAGGAAGTTGAAAATTATCGTCCGGATGTACGCGTGGTGAACTTAAGTTTATTGAGTTCGGACTGGTACATGCGTCAGATGAAGCAAAAAGTGAATCAGGCCGACGGTTTGCCAATCAATATTGATGATGAAAAGTTCAAAAAAGGCGTGCGTGAGGTACTTTACTATCAGGATATGAAAGTACCGGGACATGTTGATCTGGATTTGATTATGCAAATTTTATTATCGGACGATCAAAAGAACAAATTGGAATTGAGAGGTGGTAAGTTTGAAAACTTCCTGCCGACCAAAAACTTTAGCCTTCCGGTAAACAAAGAATCCGTTCTGAAAAATAACGTAGTTCCTAAAGCATGGCAAGAATCGATTGTGGATACCATGAGCTGGACTTACAATAGAAATTATATTTCTAGAGCGGAGCTGTCAATCTTAAACGTATTGTTAAATAACGATTGGAAACGTCCAATTTATTTTGCGGCGACAGTTCCAAATGATAATTACCTTGGTTTAGATAAGTATTTGGTGCAAGAGGGCTTTGCATTGCGCTTAATGCCGATCGCAACTCCTGCAGGAGCAGAAGGTACATTGGTCGATACACAGTCTGCTTATAAAGACATTACCACAAAATATCAATGGGGTAATATGGCACATGCTTCTTACTTGGATCCAGAGTCTTACCGTATGATTACCATGATTACAAATACAGTAATGGGGGGTACAGCAACACAGTTATTGATGGAGGGACATAAGGATGAGGCGCGTAAAGTTGCCGTTGAAACTTATGAAAAGATGCCGAAGCGTGTTTATCTGATGCGTGATATTTTGGGGTATATTCCAATTATCAATGTGTTGTATGAAACAGGTGAAACGAAACGTGCAAATGAGATCGTAAACCGTAATCTGAAATTTATGACGCAAAATATGCGGTGGTATCAGGATATTGCGCAAACAAAGCCTGAGCTGGAATATTCTAATATTGGTACAGCTTTACGCGCCTTGGGTGCCTATAAGAGCATTTTGGCTACCACATCGGAAAAACAGTTGCTACAGCAGGTGACCGATTTGGAGAAATCATATAAACAACAATATGGTGTTGAGTAATTGTTAGCGATACCATTTTAAGATAAGGGCTGCCCTTTGCTACAGATATTCAAAATAGAAAATTGTCGCAAAGGGCAGCTTTTTTTTGATTATTTTTTCATAGCTTAAGGGCTCATAAACCAGCCCGAATGAGGGGGATATCCCCCTTTGAAGAGCATCTCATACAGATGTGGCTAGCCTGGGAGCTATTGCCTTGTCTTTATAGTCATCTAAGAAGGTGTAGAGTGCTCGATGATGGAGCAAGTAATTCGGAATGCCGGATGTAAGGTGTTCTTTTGCCAATGAAAATCATAGTTAACAAATAGTATATGAAACGTCAATTAAAATTGTGGGATGCAGTGATGCTGGTCATGGGGTCGATGATCGGGAGTGGTATTTTCATTGTATCGAGCGATATGATGCGGCAGCTGGGATCTGGATATTGGTTGGCGGTCGTGTGGCTGTTGACGGCATTGGCAACGGTCGCAGCGGCAATCTGCTATGGCGAATTGTCATCGATGTATCCAAAGGCTGGTGGGCAATACACCTATCTGACAGCAATATTTGGGAAGCCTATCGGCTTTTTATACGGTTGGAGCTTATTTACAGTCATTCAGACGGGGACGATAGCAGCGGTAGCTGTGGCCTTTGGTAAGTTTACAGCCTATCTTATCCCGCAGTTGAATGACGCTCCACCACTGTTCCAGCGTGGGGAATTTAGGATTACCTGGATCCAGATTCTCGCAATGGGCGTGATTATGCTGCTTACCTTTATCAATACGAGGGGAATTAAGAGTGGAAAAACTGTTCAATCTTTTTTTACTTCTGCAAAAATCATTGCTTTGATTTTGTTGATTTTAGGTGGTTTGTTTTTGATTAAAGAAAATCATTTTTCGGAAAACATGTCTTACGGCTGGCATTCTTTCCAGAATTTAAAGGGCGCAGGCTGGTCGCAGATTTCTGGCGGCGCTTTGATGGGAGCATTGGCTGCTGCGATGGTCGGTTCGGTATTCAGTAGTGTAGCCTGGGAAAATGTAACCTTTGTTTCGGGCGAAATTGTCAACCCACAGCGTAATGTCGTACGCGCCTTGGTGATCGGTACAAGCTTGGTCATGCTGCTCTACATCAGTTGTAATTACATCTACCTGGCGGCTTTGAGTAGAGAGGAGATCGCTTTTGCCGCTAATGATCGGGTAGCGATTGCGGCCGCTGAGAAAATATTAGGCCATAGTGGTACAATAGCGATGGCGATTTTAGTTATGATCTCGACCTTTGGTTGTGTCAACGGACTTGCATTGTCAGGAGCGCGTGTTTTTCAGACCATGGCCAAAGATGGTTTGTTTTTGAAACAGGCAATTCCCAACAACAAGTACGATGTGCCGGCAAGATCATTGTGGCTACAGGGAATTTGGGCTTCATTACTCTGTTTAAGTGGCCAGTATGGGAATTTGCTGGATATGATATCCTTTGTAATTGTCATATTCTATATGATCACGGTACTCGGTGTCATTATTCAGCGTGTTAGAAGACCCGATTTAGAGCGCTCCTATAAGACTTTCCTATTCCCGGTTACACCAGTCTTGTATCTTTTGATAGGTACGGTTTTTTGTGTGTTACTGATTATTTATAAACCGCAATATACCTGGCCTGGATTTATACTTGTATTGATCGGTTTGCCTGTGTATTTTTTTGCACGGAACAATAAACCTGTCGAGCGAGAGGAATAATCTTCGCAGATAACCTGTCGATGCTATGGAGTTTTCCATAAATAGTTGCTAGTAAGTGTTATGTTCGATCGGTAAAATCTGTTGATAGGCTGGAGTAATAGGCTTGTAAATTTTCCTGAAAGAAAGATATTCTTTGTTTAAATCACTTTTTAGTAGTGTGCGAGTTGGATGCAAATAGTGAAATTAATTGCCGTTCATGGCGTTATTTTTATAAAAAAAGTGTAGCTTTGCTCAAACATTCCCATAATGAAACAGTCGATTTTATTAGACGGACCAAAATTTCAAATCACAATTCAAAGACTATGTCGTCAATTGATTGAGAATCACGGTGATTTTTCAAATGCTGTCGTCATAGGTATTCAACCCCGGGGAACTTTCTTAGCGAGACGTATTGTTAAAGAGCTCGAACAAATGATCGGGAAAGAGATTTTAGTTGGCGATTTGGACATTACCTTTTACCGCGATGACTTCCGCACAAAAGGAAATGCTGGTCCACTCTTAGCAAATAGCACAAATATCAATTTTATTGTAGAAGGTAAGGAGGTCATTTTTATAGATGACGTCTTATGGACAGGACGTACTATTCGTGCCGCAATGGATGCTGTACAGGCCTTTGGCCGTGCAAAAAGAATAGAATTGCTTGTTTTGGTCGATCGTAGATTCTCGAGACAGATCCCTATTCAACCTGATTATATCGGCATACAGGTCGACTCAATTGATTCGCAAAAAGTAATTGTTAACTGGAAAGAGTCGGATGATCAGGATAGCATTATTCTGATTACAGAAAAGAAGACGTCAGCTGGCGATTAATAGAAGTGCATCAAAGTCCTAAGGTCTATTTTTGCCCTTCGGAAACGAGCACTTTCAATAGAAAATGATTAGTAAATATTTGAATACTCTAAAATGTCATCTGCAGCAGAACAACTAAGTACCCGCCATTTATTGGGGATCAAAGATCTAAATGAAAACGACATCCAATTGATCCTGGATACAGCAAGTAATTTTAAAGAAGTATTAAACAGGCCGATTAAAAAGGTTCCTTCCTTACGGGATATTACAATCGCCAACGTTTTTTTTGAAAACTCTACGCGAACACGCCTATCTTTTGAACTTGCTGAAAAGAGACTCTCTGCCGATATCGTTAATTTTGCAGCATCTTCGTCCTCAGTAAGTAAAGGAGAGACGCTTATAGATACCGTCAACAATATTCTTGCGATGAAGGTTGATATGATTGTGATGCGACATCCTTATGCTGGGGCAGGGGTATTTTTAAGTAAGCATGTTGATGCGCAGATTGTCAATGCAGGTGACGGAGCCCATGAACATCCTACTCAAGCTCTACTTGACTCTTTTTCAATCCGCGAGCGTTATGGAGATGTAGCTGGTCGTAAAGTTGCTATAGTAGGTGATATCACCCACTCACGGGTTGCGCTGTCTAATATCTTATGTCTTCAAAAGCAGGGTGCGGAAGTGATGGTCTGTGGACCTACGACATTAATTCCGAAGCATATCGCTTCACTGGGTGTAAAGGTGGAGCACGACTTGAGGAAGGCGCTGAATTGGTGTGATGTTGCAAATATGTTAAGAATTCAGCTTGAACGCCAAGATATCGCTTATTTCCCTTCGTTAAGAGAATACTCCATGCTTTATGGGCTGAATAAAGAGATTTTGGATTCTTTGGACAAGCCTATCACGATTATGCACCCCGGACCGATCAACCGTGGCGTCGAAATCACATCGGACGTTGCGGATAGTGAACATTCCATTATTTTGGATCAGGTTGAAAATGGTGTTGCTGTACGTATGGCTGTGTTGTACTTATTGGCAGGACAACGCGGATAGTCGAAATCGGCTTTAACAATATTATGCCTGACTTTATTTTTTGTCGGGCATATTTTTTGTGCAAAATTTCCGTTATAATACAGTATTATTCACAGATGTTAATAACTTTTGTGTAAAATAGCTCAATTAAAGTATAATTTAGTAAAATGAATAAAACTATCTCTTTAGCAGTGGATATTTGAATTGAATTTCGATAAATTTGAAGCGATCTTAAGAACCTATAATAGGTAAGGATTGTTAATTATACTCGCGTTTCAGGGCAATTTTATCAGGGTTTAGGAGGAGATTCATTTACATTTGCAGATAAATAACATATTAAGGTTTCACATATTATGTATAAGAAGATTTACCAGGTGGGAGTTGCATTAACCGTTATGGCGACGCCAGCATTAGCGCAACAGACAGAATGGCAACAAATCAACAAGGCGTATAAAACGGGGATGGAGTTGTTTGAACGTGGAAAATTTAGTGCCGCTTCAGTGCAATTTGATCGTGTTGAAGCTTTGCGGACAAAATCCAATTTGCAATTGGATGAGACAGAGGAGCTTTCTTTATTGAAAGAAAATGTCCGGTATTATCAAGCTGTTTGCGCCTTGGAATTGGGAGAGTCTGATGCCGAAAATCGTTTTTTGAAATACATTAAAGATTTCCCTGTGAGTGCAAATGCCAAAGCAGCTTACTTTCAGATCGGTAAATCTTACTATGCTAAAAAAGACTACGTTAAAGCGCTAGAGTGGTTTAACAAGATTGACAGCAAAAATCTTGCGGGTAAAGAGAATGTAGAATACCGCTTTAAATATGGTTATGCTTCCTTTATGACGAAAGATTATAAGGCCGCAAAACCTTTATTCGAAAGTTTAAAAGATCAGAAAACTGAATTTCAGGAGGCATCTATTTATTATTACGCTTATCTTTCCTACCTAGACGCCGAATATAAAACGGCGTTGAATGAATTTGAACGTCTCAATGGATCTAAGCAGTTCGAAAATAGCTACCCTTATTATATCACTGCTTTATATTTCTTGGATAAACGCTACGACGATGTACTGGATTACGCATTGCCGATTTTGTCGCGTACAAAGCAAGAAAATGAAACAGAGATGTTCCGTATTGTTGCGGCGACCTACTTTATCAAAGGCGACTTAAAAACATCCAAAGAGTATTACGATAAATTCCAGGCGCAAGATCAAGGTAAAACACAGAATAATCAGGATAGCTACCAAATCGGTTATATCGCTTATAAATTGAAAGATTATGATAAGGCGATCACTGAATTGGAAAAGATGACTGATCCAGATGCATATTATCAGTCTGCGATGATTACCCTGGGGGATGCTTTTTTGAAGAAAGGCAATAAGCAATCTGCGCGTAACGCATTTTTCCGTGCTTCGAAACTGGATTTTGATCCAGCGATGCAAGAAGAGGGCTTGTTCAACTATGCGAAGCTTTCATATGAATTAGAATTTCACCAGGTCGCATTGGCTTCGACACAGGAATATCTGAAAACGTATCCAAAATCGAAACGTTTGGAGGAAGCGAAAACCCTGCTTGCTGAAGTGCTGTTGAGTACAAAGAATTACCGCGAGGCAGTAGATATTTTGGAATCTATTCCTAAGCGTGGGAAAGAAGCAAACGCCGCCTATCAAAAAGTAACCTATTATAGGGGTTTGGAATATTATAACGAACGTGCTTTTGAAAATGCAATCTCCTTGTTCATGCGTTCTGAGCAGTTTCGTTATGATGAAGAAATTTATGCTTTAGCAACGTATTGGAAAGCAGAAGCGATGTATGAAGTTCGTAAATACGGTGAAGCCGTAACCAATTTCAATAAATTTCTACGTTTGCCTGGAGCTAGTAAAACCGATGTGTATGGTTATGCCAATTATGCTTTAGCCTACGCTGCTTTCCGTAATGGTAATTATAATACTGCCGCTAATTATTTCGAGCGTTTTCTCGCCTCGGGTGGCTCAAAGGGTATAGAGATGAATACACGTAACGATGCCATCGCACGTTTGGGTGACTCGTACTTCTCTTCCAAAAATTACGGCCGAGCTTTAACAGAATATAATAAATTAATCTCTTCTAAAGCACCTAGTCAGGATTACGCATTGTTCCAAAGAGGTATTATCCAAGGATTGCAAGGGGATAATAACGGTAAAATTGCTACGTTGAATGCTGTTATTGCGCAATTCCCGAATTCTAATTATGCCGACGATATTGCCTTTGAGATTCCTTATACACGTTTCTTAATGGGAGAAAGTGATCAGGCCATCGCCGGACTCCAAACTATGGTGGAAAAATATCCGCGCAGCAGTTATGTACCACGTGCTTTGGTGACGATTGGTTTGGTTCAGTATAATCAAGATAACAATGATGCTGCGCTGGCAACATTCCAACGTGTGGTCGATCAGTATGCTTCGACGGACGAAGCCAGACAGGCTATGCGCTCCATTGAAAATATCTATTTGGACAAGGGCGACGCGACTGGTTATATCAAATATGCAACAGGTACCAACCTTGGTGATGTTTCGAAATCAGAGCAAGATTCCCGTTCATTCTCCACCGCGACAACTTTATTTTCAAGAGGAAATTACAAAGGCGCTGTAGAAGCTGTAAATGCGTACTTTGATAAATTCCCTAAACCAAATCAAGAAAAATATGCGCGTTTTATACGTGCCGAAAGTAATGCGGCCCTCGGAAATACAGAGGATGCATTACATGATTACAATATTATTTTGAATGACTGGACTTCCCCTTATACAGAGCGCACGCTGATTTCTGTGTCTAATTTGTATTTGAAACAAAAGAAATATAATGAGGCTACGCAGCTATTGAAAAAGCTCGAGCTTACTTCTGAATACAAATCCAACTATGGTTTTGCAATCAACAACCTGATGGTTTCTTATTATCAAATTGGAGATTATAAAGAAGCATTAAATTATACCAACGCGGTTAAAAATTATGAAAAATCTTCGGAAGAGGAGATCGCAAACGCCTACTTATACGCCGGTAAATGTTACGTGAAGCAAAATAAGAAAGCTGAGGCAATGAAAGAATTCAGTTTAGCTGCATTGAAGAGCCGTACGGTATATGGTGCCGAAGCAAAATACAATGTTGCGGTACTACAATTGGAAAATAAACAATACGATGCTTGTATCAAAACAGCAATGGATCTATCTGATAATTTCTCTTCGTACGAATATTGGGTGGCGAAAAGCTTTATTACTATGGCTGATGCTTATGCAGGTAAGGGAGATTCTTTCCAGGCGAAAGCTACACTTGAATCGATTGTGGATAACTATGATGCGAAAGACGATATTTTGCCAGCAGCAAAAGAACGTCTAAATAAATTGAACAACAAAAAGAAATAGGATACAATGAAGAAGTTGCAAAATAGAAACGTGAAGAAATATACTTTAGCAGCGCTTTTGATGGGCGTGGGATTGAATTCTTTTGCACAGGAAACAGGCAAGAAGAATGATCCTGAGAAACCAGTCACTATCGATTCTTTTGATGTTGTTCGTGATTATAAACCCATTCTTGCGGATGCTGTGAAAATTCGCCGCAGTCCGGATATGACCAATAAAAGGGAATACCAGCCCAAGTTGTCCTACAACAATATTTTGGATAAGAAATTGGATATCAATACTGGGTTGAAACAGTTAAATGTGCAGGAGATTCCTTTTGCACAACCTTTTGAGCATAGTAGCAACTATGTCAAGTTGGGTATCGGTAACTATAACAGTATATTGGGCGAGGCTTATTTAGCTTCTGAACAGTATGAAAATACACGATTCGGCTTATTTGCAAAGCATCTGAGCCAAAAGGGTAATATTGACGGACAGAAATTCAGTACACAAGATATTGGTATTTTTGGCCGCCGGGTGTTGGATGCGGTAACAGTAAAGGGTACCCTTGGTTACAATCGTTATGGTACAAATTTCTATGGTCAGACCTTTGATCAATCGGGAACAACATTGTTAAATACAAGTCCAGATAAACAGACATTTACTGATATCTATTTAAATGGTGAACTATCGAGTAATGTAGATCCCAAAAATGAACAGGCGATCAGCTACTCGGCGAAAGTTGATGGCTATTTATTTAAAGATGCCTACAAAGCCAAAGAAAACTCAATTGCATTATCCGGTTATCTGAACAAGCGTTTAAGTGCATTTAATGTCGGTGCTAATGTGAGCGTGACGATGAACAACGTGAAAGATAGCGCTGAAGTAAAGAATCATTTGGCCGTAGTCAATCCATATATTCGTTTTAAAGGCGATAATTATAACGTTACCTTGGGGGCAAATTTAACTTCCGAATTTGGTGATAGCTCACGGTTCAATATTTTTCCTTCAGTAGAAGCTGATTTTGCTTTGGCACCTGAATATATCTCTTTGTTTGCCGGAATTAATGGGGGAGTAAAGCAAGCTTCTTTCCGCAGCTTTGCGAAAGAAAATCCTTATTTGGCCCCGAACGCTAAAATGATTAACTCGATCGAGAAAATGAACATTTATGCGGGATTAAAAGGGAATGCCGGAGCAACTTTTGGTTATAAAGTAAAGGTATTCTACAAACAGATTGAGGGCCTGCCTTTATTTAAAAATAGTGCATTTGGTGATACCCAAAATGGTTATGTTCCTTGGGCCTTCGATGTCGTTTATGATGGCGTGATCAATAAGGCGAAGCATATGGGATTTGAAGGTGAAATTAATGTGCGCCTTTCACAACTGGTTAATCTAGGAGGTAGGGTGTATATCGACGATTATAATTTGAGCGATCAAGAGGAAGCTTGGGGATTGCCAAAATTCCGCATGCAGGCCAATGCGCGTTTCAATATCTCTGATAAGCTTTTCGTAGATGCTGAACTTTCTACTCAGGGTAACACGTATGCATATATCTATGATTATAATACAGATGGCAGCCGTATTACCGACAGTGGTCATAAGGCAACAATAGCTTCGTTCGCTGATCTTAATGCAGGCGCAGAATATCGGGTCAAAAAGCAATTTGGTATTTTCGTCAAAGCAAATAATATCTTTGGAAAAGAATACGAACGTTATATGTATTACCCACGATTGGGCTTTAATGTAATTGGTGGTCTTAATTATTCGTTTTAACGAATTAAGATTATAAATTTGCATCTTAAAATAGTTCGCAATGAATCTAGGCAAAAACATCAATAGTTTATTAAAACGTTATGCGGAAGTATACGTGCCGGGAATAGGTGTGTTCAAACGAATTCATTCTCCGGCTCAGTTCGATAAACAGCATAATGTATTTTTGCCGCCAATCTCCTATGTCGAACTTGACTATTCTGCGCAGCATGGATTTAATATCGTTCATTATATCCAACAACAGGAGAATTTGGGACTAAACCAGGCGCAGCAGATTTTATCGGATGCTGTTGATAGTCTGAGAGCTGACTTGGGTCAGTTTGGACAGGCTAAACTGGATGATCTTGGCCTATTGATTAGTTACGGTTCAAGCTTAGTATTCAAACCGTTGGATCTATCGGGTTTCGACTTCCAACCGGTAACCAACCTTGTTGCACCGGAGATTGAAACAGTTGTTTCTCCTTTGGAAGGCGAAGACGAGCCTGCGGAACCAGCTTTGGAAGAAGAGCCTATTGTAGAAGTCACTCATCAAGAGGAGCTTGTTGAGGAGTCTATTCCAGATAGGCATGATGAAGATGAAACGGCGGTGGTTGAAGAAGTTAGCGAAGAGGAAGCTGAAGCGGCAGATGAACTGGAAGCGGTAAAGAGTACGGTTGTTGATGAGCCTGCGCAGGAGACCGGATTAACAAGCAATCGCACCGATGTCGAAACCGAAGGATCTCCGGTGACGGAGGACAAAGATCAGCAGTCTGAACTTGTGAATGCACCTATGGTGGCTGATAACAGTCAATCTATTACTCCAAAAGCAGAAACAGATTCAAACAAGGAAATCGGTGCTATAGCGACCGCTAATGCCAGCTCAACATATGCACCAAATAGCTATGAAGAGGAGCCACGTAACTCAAATGCGATCTGGTATTGGATAACTGGAATTATTGTGCTGGTCATGGTTGCCGTTGCAGTGGTTTATACTAATCCTGCGTTGAAGGATTCGTTATTTGGTCCGAAAAAGCCTGTTATACAAGCGGTAGATACACTTGTTCAAGAAAAGCCAATTATAGCTGCTGATACCGTGACCAATATACAACAAGCCGATAGTTTAAAGAAAGTAGATTCATTGGCTACAACCGCTTTGAAAGATTCTGTTAAAAATACAGCAACTGTACCATCGAGTAATGGAGCGGCCAAACCGACGGCTTTGGACGCGAACCCGGTGATCAAAGAATCTATCCCCGTGGCACAGCCAAGATATCAATTGGTTATAGGTTCCGCAAAGACAATGGCGCAAGCGGAGCAGGAGGCCAAGCGTCTGCGGGCAATGGGCTACAAAACAGCACGCGCTGTAGAGGGAAAATTTAAAAGAAATAGAAAGAAAATCATCTTAAATACCTACATGACTAAATCCGAGGCAGACCTCGCGAAGAAATCTGTAGAGAAAAAGATTGAGGGGGCTTGGGTAGAAACATTATAGAAACTATATAAAACTATTAATAATTATGTCATTAGTACAGGATACAGCAACAGCTGCTGTGGATTCATTTAATCAAGCTGCGCAACAACCGTTACCTGCCGCTGCAAGTACAGAAAACATGAGTTTGATCGATATGATGATCAAAGGGGGATGGATTATGATTCCGATCCTATTGTTGTTTTTTATTGGATTGGTTATCTTTTTCGAACGTTATTTAACCATTCGTCGTGCCGCAAAATACGATAATAGCTTAATGTCGCAGGTGAAAGCGAATGTACTGTCGGGAAATCTGGATTCTGCCTTAGCGGTGTGTCGCTCAAGTAACTCTGCATTGGGACGTATGTTGCAAAAAGGTTTATTGCGTGTAGGTAGACCTATCAAAGATATTGAAGGTGCCATCGAAAATGTAGGTAAGCTGGAAGTTGCCAAATTGGAGAAAAATATTAATATCCTGGGTATCATTGCCGGTATTGCTCCAATGCTGGGCTTCGTGGGTACGATTTTTGGGGTAATTAAGATTTTCCATGAGGTTGAATTAGCAGGTGGTATTGATATCGCATCTGTGTCAGGAGGTTTATATGTGAAAATGGTGTCATCTGCATCCGGTCTTGCCGTTGGTATCTTAGCTTACTTGGGTTACCATATTTTAAATATGATGGTCGAGCGTTTAATTTTGCGTATGGAAACTGATGCAGTAGAATTTATTGATTTATTGGATGAACCAGGAAGATAATGAATTTACGAAGTAGAAAAAATAAACCATCTGCAGAGGTTCATACTTCAGCGCTGAATGATATCATGTTTTTCTTGATGTTGTTCTTCCTGTTGGCCTCAGCAGTCTCTAATCCTCAGGTTGTTAAGCTCTTGTTGCCAAAGTCCAGCGCAGGAGAGCAATCTGTTGCTAAAAAGACCGTTACGGTTTCGATTACCAAAGATTTAGGTTATTTTATTGACAAAACTCCAGTTCCTATCGAAGGGTTGGAAGCTGCAATTCAATCACAAATGGCTGCCGGCGAGGAGTTGACAATTATGCTTTACGTCGATAATACGGTTCCTATCCAAAATGTTATTTCAGTGATGGATGTAGCCAATCGCTTAAAAGTGAAGGTCGTGTTGGCAACTGAGCCAAAAAAAGATAAGTAACCACCATTAAACTTTTTTTAAGTTTAATGGTCAGCTATTAATATAGGAGATTAATGCGATGAGATATCATCTTCAACATGAAGAAAATAATTTCCCCAAGGCATTGGGGATATCGACTCTGGTCATGGCATCGTTGCTCTTGATTGGTTTTTTTGTGGTGTTTAAGGCGGAAGAACCTCCTATGATAGGTATGGGAGGACTTATTGTCAACTATGGTACTTCTCCAGAAGGTATGGGGGATGACTATATGAGTGTCGAAGAGCCTTCTGTAGATCCGAATGCCAATAATGAGCGTCCTGACCGTATCGATCCTGTGGAAACGCCGACACCGACCCC
The DNA here is from genome assembly GCF_031455655.1 of Sphingobacterium sp. 2149. Taxonomy (NCBI): domain Bacteria; kingdom Pseudomonadati; phylum Bacteroidota; class Sphingobacteriia; order Sphingobacteriales; family Sphingobacteriaceae; genus Sphingobacterium; species Sphingobacterium sp. 2149. The sequence goes on from NZ_JAVDTD010000014.1 coordinate 144,705, forward strand.
AACGCAACAGGTTGCTGAGAAGGCTGTCGTCACTCAAGATCTGGAAGATGCTCCTGCGGTTACAAAGACAGAGAAGAAAGTGGTGTCAAAAGCACCAGAAACAACCAAAGAAGTCAAAGAGGTAGCACCACAGGCGAATGCTAAAGCACTTTTTAAAGGCAATAAAAACAACGGTACTGGAGCAGGTGACGGCACAGGAACAACACCGGGTAATCAAGGTTCCAAATTAGGAGATCCCTTGGCAAGTAATTATGGCGAAGGGGGATCTGGAAACGGTAATATGATGTTATCCATTGAAAACCGCAGCTTCACCCAAAGACCAAGTATCGACGACAATGGACAGCAGGCGGGAAAGGTCGCTGTAGAGTTCAGAGTCAACAAGCAGGGAATTATAACCTATGCGCGTGCTGGTGTGAAGGGAACTACAATTACTGATCCTTCCCTATTGGAAAAATGTGAGCGTGCTGTTAGAGGTGCTCGGTTGAATCAATTGCCGAACGCCCCAGACTCGCAGACTGGACGGATTGTATTCAATTTTAGATTAAGATAAAAATCATTCACATGAATGCTTATAATGAGGCAATCGAGTATCTGTATACTCGATTGCCTATGTTTACAAGGGATGGCGCCTCAGCCTTCAAAAAAGACCTTGACAATACCATCAAACTTTGCGCTGCGTTAGCTAATCCACAGCAAAAATTCAAAACATTGCATATTGCCGGAACAAATGGAAAGGGATCTACCTCCCATATGTTAGCCGCTATCTTAGCAGAAGCAGGTTATAAGACGGGCCTCTATACTTCTCCTCATTTACTGGATTTTAGAGAACGTATCCGCGTCAATGGCCAGTTATGTGACAAAGAATTTGTTGTTGATTTTGTTCATGCGCATCGCGAGCTGATCGAACAAGTAACGCCCTCTTTTTTTGAAATCACTGTAGCGATGGCTTTCGATTATTTTGAGAAAAAGAAAGTTGATATCGCCGTTATTGAAGTTGGCCTTGGCGGACGCTTGGATAGCACCAATATTATTCACCCGCTATTGTCGGTGATTACCAATATTGGGTTTGATCACATGAATCTCCTCGGTAATACGCTGGCGGAAATTGCAGGCGAAAAAGCAGGTATTATCAAAAGAGATACGCCCGTGATCATTTCGGAGTATGCCGAAGAGACAGCTGCTGTATTTTTGAAAAAAGCAGCACTTGAGGAGGCTCCCATACAATTTGCTTCCGACACATATCGGACAAAAATGTTGGGGGTAGATCAAGACTATCTGACAGTGCAAACTACCGATTCTTCTGGCCATTCATCATCATATCAGCTGGATCTGAAAGGTTCTTACCAGGTGAAAAATCTTGCTGGTGTTTTGTCTGCTGTTGATGAATTGCGTAAACAGGGCTTTGAGATCAGTGATCATCACGTTCATGAAGCCTTGAAGAAAGTACAAACGACTACAGGGATCCAAGGCCGTTGGCAACAATTGTCTAAAGAACCTTTTGTTATCTGTGATACAGGACACAACGAAGACGGAATTCATGAAGTGTTGAAAAACCTGGCGACTACAAACTATGATCAGCTTCACTTTGTCATCGGGGCGATGCGCGATAAGGACTTAACACATATGCTCCCCCATTTGCCCAAAGACGCAATTTATTATTTCTCTGCTCCGGATATGCCGCGTGCGCTGCCAGCCAGTGAATTGCGTAAAGAAGCTCTTGGATTTGGATTAAAAGGGTTGGACTTTCCGAGTGTCGCGGCCGCATTTGATGCAGCAAAAAATGCTTATCAGCAGGGCAATCTTATTTTTGTTGGTGGAAGTAATTTTGTTGTTGCGGAAGTGCTTGCTGGCCTGTCCACTGAACAATAAGAATTGACATTGTAGCGAGATCTATGCCTTGGAAATACATTGATCACAAAAGACTTATCAATAGATAAGTCTTTTGTGATCTATTGTCATTTATACTTAGTCATTTACAGTCAATTCACCGCGGATATCCTTTTCAATCCAATAAGCAACTTCTCTTTGATCTTCTAGTTCGCCCTGAAGATACATTAATTTCGTTACTGCAGCCTCAAATGTGAGGTCATAGCCATTGAGCACGCCGATGGATTTAAGACCTTGTGAGGTTTCATAGCGCCCCAATTCGACCGATCCAACTTTACATTGAGAAATATTGAGGATGTTTTTACCCTGCTCAATCGCTTCCTTTAGTAAATCCAGAAACCACGTGTCGGTGGTGGTATTTCCTGAACCGAATGTTTCCATCACAATGGAGCGGACATCGGAGTTTAATACCGCTTTGATTGTTTGCGCAGAGATTCCGGGGAATAGTTTCAATACTGCGACCCGATTATCCAATTTTGTATGCAAGATAAATTCTTTATTAATATTGTTCAATAAAGCATCTGTATTGTATTTGAGGTGAATACCAGCTTCTACCAATACGGGATAATTTGGGGATCTAAAAGCCTCAAACTTAGCGGAGTTATATTTAAAAGAACGATTACCGCGGAATAATTTATTGTCGAAAAGAATACAAACTTCCTGTATAATAGACACACCATCTTGTTTTGCCGATGCTATTTCAAGGGCGGTCATCATATTTTCTCGGGCATCCGTTCGAATTTCGCCAATAGGCAGCTGGGAGCCCGATAATATAACCGGTTTTTGGAGTCCTTCCAGCATAAAGCTCAATACCGATGCCGTAAACGCCATGGTATCGGAACCATGTAAGATCACAAAACCATCGTAATCTGCATAGTTATCCTTAATAATTTGTGCCATTTCAATCCATATTTCGGGCTTCATGTTGGATGAATCGATAATGGGTTCGAAAGAGTGCACGGTGAGTTTATAGTCTAAGCGACTTAAATCAGGGAGATTACGTTTGATCAATTCAAAGTCGAAAGGAACGAATGTTCCTGTCTCATCTTTAACCATGCCAATGGTCCCACCTGTGTAGATAATAAAGATATTATGCATTGAGTGTTGAAATTATATACCAAATATACGTTTTGAATTTTCTGTTGTGATTTCGGCTACCTTTTCGATGGAAATCTGGTGAAGGTCAGCTACTTTCTGTGCGATGTAAATCAAATAGCTGCTTTCATTTTCTTTACCTCGGAACGGTACAGGAGCCAAATAGGGCGCATCTGTCTCTAAGACAAGGTGTTTTAAATCGATTTCTTTGACCACCTGATCTAAGCCTGCTTTTTTAAAGGTGACGACTCCGCCAATACCCAGAGCGAAACCTAACTCGATGGCCCGATTGGCCTGTTCAAGGGATCCTGTAAAGCAGTGCAGGACGCCAAACAATTTGTCGTCGTGAAGTTCTTCCAGTAATTCGAACAATTCTGTAAAGGCTTCACGGCAGTGGATATCGATCGGGAGATTTAATTCCTTAGCCCATTGAACCTGCGTCCTAAAAGCATTTTTTTGAATTTCAAGCGTGCTTTTATCCCAGTAAAGATCCAGTCCGATCTCACCTATGGCATAGACTTTGTAAGTGTCCAAGCTTTTTCGGATGATTTCTAACTCTTCTAGATAGTTTTCCTTGACATCGCAGGGATGTAATCCAAGCATGGGAAAACAGTGATCTGGATAAGCTGCTACGGTGTCAAATACGGGTTTTATGGAAGCGCTATTTACATTTGGCAAAAAAAGACGTTGGATATCATTATCAAAGCAACGCTGAAGACTTTCTTGCAGTTTCGTCGTTCCTGCATGGTAATAAATGTGTGTATGTGTATCTGTAAGCAACATAGTTTTCTGCGTGGACGCAGCGGTTAGGGTAAAAAGTTGTTTTTATTATTATCGAATAAAGTGGTGCGCTTAATTACCAAAATTTCAATTCGATCTCCAAAGATAACTTATTAATTAGCAAAAATGAAAAATAATAGCGGATTACTGCTGAAGGACTGGATTCCATTCTTTGCTTCTTCAAAAAAGCGATTTGTTGATAGGCAGTTACTGCTGCATGAATGTCCTATTGTTGCATGTTACTCGCGTTGAAAAGAATGTTGAATAAAAAGAGTTAGCAGTCAAACATACCGTAAGATTTACTGTTAAACAGATAAGCGAGGCGGTTATTGTCCTATTTTTATAAGAATTAATGAATCATATGATGAATAAGAAGTTAAGCCTGGGTTTATTGACTTTGGCATCGGTTCTGTTTTTAAACAAACTACATGCGCAATCATTGATTGATCCGTCGGTAAAAGATATTATTCAAAAAGCTTTTCAGACCAATAAAGAATTGAAATTGAAGGCCTACGAAGTTGATAAAGCACGTTTGGAAGCCGAGGGTGTAAAAGCAAATCGGCTGCCCCATGTCTCTGCACTCGGATTATACGGTTATGTTCATAGCAATGGGAGCGTTGATATTCCGACCGTTAATATTCCATTACTAAACTTAGGCTTATTTGAAGGAGCAACGGGATTTAGCCTACATGGCCAAGCTGCTTATGCAGGCGTGTCTGTCAAGCAGATTATTTTCTCGGGGCTGCAGATTCCGAATGGAATAAAAGCATTGCAGGAGAAAGCTGTTGCCCAGCAGTACCTGGAATCAGCGAGCCGGGAAACACTTTCAAAAGATATTATTGCTTCTTTCGATCAGCTGATGTTGTTGGATGAAGTTGATAAATTGATCGTGGATTCCGAAAAGCGATTAAAGAAAGAGCAAGAAAAGGTAAATAAAGCCATTCAAAATGGACTTGCAATACCTTACGATCGCGATAAATTGAAATTGGCCTTGCTGGAGCTGGAAGAAAAAAAAGTGGAGCTTTCGGGCAACCGCGACCTGTTGTGTCAAAAGCTTGAACAAGTAGCCGGGGTATCTTTTCGGGAGGTTGGTGCGATTCATTATGGACTTAAACCTATATTTTTGTCGGAGCTCCCTGGTGATGTTGAGCAGCGATCTGAGCTTAAAGCACTGGATGCTTCCTCCAAAGCCTATGAGTACGTGTACAAAAAAGAAAAAGGGGGGGCGCTTCCTGCTGTCTTTGCCTTTGGCTCTGCAAACTATCTGAATGTATTCAATTCCAAGCTAACTGTTAAAGACCAACCCCTATTGGGTACAGTCAACTTACCGCTTAATTCCATCAAGGGGAGCCCCAATCTAATGGTCGGTGTAGGGGTTAAATGGGATCTCTATACGGGAGGAGAGCATCACAATAAGATAAAGCAAGTTAAACTCGATCAACATATCAATACGACCAAACGGGAAGATACACAGGAAAAGTTAAACCTATTATTGAGCAAGAATAAGGTTAACTATACGACTGGCAACCAAAAGTTGAAAGTGGGCGAACAGCAATTAAAAGTAGCTGAAAATAACCTTTCTATGGCTGTGAAGCAATATCAAGCTGGATTGATAGATGTTACTGAATTATTGGCTGCTGAAAATGACTGGTACAAAGTCAATTTAGGCTATTTTAATAATGTGTTGCAGCAACGTACTGCAGCAGTGGAGTTATTACATACATCAGGAAAATTATTACAAACCATACATGAGTAAGATGAAGAATTTATATGGGATATTATTGCTGTTTATCCTAGTTTCTTGTGCAAATCAAGACAAAGAGAAGCCCATTGAGGGGAAGGTGGAGCGTGAGCAGGTAACAGTTGTGACTAAAGTTCCAGGAAAAATTGCAAAGCTGCTGGTTGAAGAGGGGGATTTTGTCCATACAGGGGATACGTTGGCCATTTTGAGTATCCCTGAGGTAGATGCGAAAGAGGAACAGGCAAAAGGTGCGCTGCAATCTGCCGATGCACAATATAACATGGCCATCAAAGGAGCTACAAAAGGGCAATTGACACAACTTCAGGCAAAAGTTGATGGTTTGAGGGAACAATATGAGTTTGCAAGGAAGTCGATAGGTCGATTAGATGCACTTTTGCAGGATAGCCTGATTCCACAACAAAAATATGATGAAACCTATGCAAAATATCAAGGGGCTAAAAATCAGTATCTTGCTGCTCAGGCTGAATTAGCCGAAGCTAAAGGGGGAGCTAGAAAGGAACAGCAGCTTATGGCTTTGGGACAGAAGGAACGTGCGCTCGGAGCGGTGTCTGAAGTGAAGGTTGCTGCGGGGGAAAAATATATCATTGCCCCACAAGATATGAGCGTGGAGACCATTAATCTGAAAGTTGGTGAACTGGCGATGGCAGGTTATCCGATTATTAATGGCTCTCTTGATCAAACAACCTATTTTAGGTTCACATTGCCTGAAAACCAAATTGGAAAATTTCAAAAAGGTGCTGCTGTAGAAGTGGACATCCCTTATTTGAACCACAAAAAAGTTAAAGCGAAGGTGATCAGTATTAAGGCGTTAAATTCTTATGCGAGCATTGCCTCTGCCTACCCTGATTTTGATCCGCAACAGGCTGTTTTTGAGCTAAAGATTGTTCCTGAGGATAGTGCTGGCGCTAAAGATTTATTAACCAAAACGCTTGTGGTTCTCCATGCGAATTAAAGGGATTGAATGTGAAAAAATTTATAGAATTAATCCAACGGGAGTTTAAACTTTTCTTCAATAACAAAGTGCTGTTGATGCTTTTTCTCGGTGCGCCAGTTTTGTACGGCATCTTGGTGGGGCATGTCTATCAACAGGGCAAAGTGACGGAGATGCCGATCATTGTTGTCGATGAAGATAATAGTCCCTTAAGCAGTTCCTTCATTGATATGCTTTCCGACAATGAGAGTATTGACGTTGCCCGTGTATTGCCTTCTCTTTTTGATTCCAAAGATATCGCCATGCAGTACGAAGCAACAACCATTGTACATATTCCCAAAGGCTTTGCTTCTGGAGTACAGCAAGGCAGGTTGCCCGAAATGACTGTTTTTGTTGATGGAGCCAATACATTGACCTCCAACACGGCGATGATGGCGGTGAATGTTTGTGCGTCAACACTTAAGGCGGGAATCCAAATTCAGGCACAGATGAAGCGAGGTGTTCCTGCCAAGATCGCTGCTCAACAATATGAACCTTTTAAAACAACCTTTGTGAAGCAAAATATTCGAAGCGGCAACTACCTTTATTTTATGCTGCCGGGGGTTTTAATTACGGTCTTGCAACAGGTATTGCTCCTTGGCTTGGCGTTGTCTTTTTCGTCAGAATTTGAAGGTAACACATTTCCGGACCTTGTGCGTAAAATCGGTAATCCTGTCGGACTTATTCTTGTAAAGATTTTACCTTATATATTGATGTCTGTCGGTATTTTGATTCTATATTGGGGATTTGGTCAGTACTACCGTATGCCTTTGCAAGCTGATTTCGGCCGATTTGTGCTGTGTACAGGTATATTTTTGCTTGCTGTCTGTTTTATGGGTGTACTGGTTAGTATACTACTGCCTTCGCAGCTCAAATCGACAGAAGTTCTTATGGTGATTGCAACGCCCGCTTTTATCCTAAGCGGGTTTACCTGGCCATCCAGCCTGATGCCAGAATGGGTGCAGGCGATTGCCAATGTTATTCCGTCTACACATTATCTCCGGATCTTTAGATTGCTATTTATACAGCATGCTGAAAATTACCACACCAATAAAGCACTTGTTTCATTGACCATCATTATGATCATTAGCTTTATGTTGGCTGTAGTCATCCTGTGGATGAAAATAAGGAAAATTAAAAGAACGATTAAATCATAAAAAAATACTGGTACAACAAAAAAGCGGTTTCATTAATTTGAAACCGCTTTTTTGTTGTACTAAAATATACTGTTAAATTACTTTTTCGTCGCTGGAGCAGTTGTTGCTGGAGCAGTTGTTCCTGTAGGTGCTACCATACCAGGAGTTGTTGCTGTAGGCGCTGGAACTTTTCCAGGTTTGATATCCAATACTTCTACTTCAAATACTAAAGGAGCATATGGAGGGATAACACCTGAAGGGCGATCGCCGTAAGCCAAAGATGAAGGGATAACTAAAGTTGCTTTCGTTCCTTTGTTAAACAATTGAAAAGCTTCAGTCCAACCTGGGATCACGCCGTCAACACCTAATTGGAATTTTAATGCTTCATAAGGACGTTGTGCATTGAAGATTTTCTCTTTTTTAGCTACATCAGGAAGGTTTGTATCAAATACTTTTCCAGTGGTCAATGAACCTACGTAGTTTACGTGGACAGAATCTCCTACTTTCGCATTTGCTCCTGTTCCGGGTTTTGTAATTACATATTGAAGACCTGAAGCTGTTTTTGTTGTTTTTAAGTTTTTATCCTTGATGTATTTCTCCAATTTTGCAGGCTCAGCAGCTTTATGCTTGTTCAATTCTTCTTCAAAGTATTTCTGAACTTGTTCACCCAATTGTTGATCGGTCAACTTTCCTTTTTTGAAATGTTTTTTGACCTTTATGGAGTAAATGATGAATTTATCCGCGAATTCTGGTTTTGGTTGATGAGTTTTAGCCGCCATAGAATCCAAATTGATTTTGAATACCAAGCTATCGCCTTCACCTACGTATTTGAATAAACCTGTAGGGTCACCTGGGTTTTTTGCAATAATACTATCTGGATATAATTGAACGATCTGAGGGACTCCCATGTCATACGTACTTTGCATTGTAGAATCTCTGTCCGTTTTCACAACCATGTCAAGTGCTAATAAATCGCCAGATACCGCTTTTTCTTTTGCATTATCATCCACGATTTTATACTCAAGACCACCTTCAGCCTTTTTGAATTTTTGGCATGACGTCATCAAAAGACCGGCAGCCGCGAAAAATAGAATTGCTTTCTTCATTTTCTAATGTATGTTACTATATCTTATTTTGTTAATATTTCTTTATAATTTGGTAAAACCGATCTGAATTTGGCCACTACCGCTTCTAAGCTTTCTTTCGAATTGCCCCCTGAAGCATTAAGATGCCCCCCCCCATTGAAATATAGTTTACAGATCTCATTGCAAGGAACTTCTCCAATCGAACGCAAAGATAGTTTAATTTGTTCATTTCTGTCAATAATTAACGCGGCCAATCGAATTCCTTTAATAGAGAGTGCATAGTTGACCAATCCTTCCGTATCACCTGTGATTACTTCGAACTGCGTGAGGTCCGCTTTTGTCACATGGATAATGGCCGTATTATATTCATGAATGACTTCCAATCGATTAAGTAAGCAAAAACCTAAGAATTTAAGACGGCCTTCAGAGGAACTATTGTAAATCTCTTCGTGGATCGCCCAGTTTCGCGCACCACAATCGATGAGGGTTGCTATAATACGGTGGATTTCGGCGGTGGTAGAACGAAAGCGGAATGAACCGGTGTCGGTCATGATACCCGTATAAAGGCAGGTCGCCATGTCTGCACTGATATGTTCCGAATCTTGCATCTCATACGTTAAGAAGCGGTAGATCAATTGTGCTGTCGCTGCTGCAGATGGATCCCAAAAGGCGTAGTCTTCAAATCCTTCCGGATCTAAATGATGATCAATCATGCATTTGATTCCTTTCGCTTGGCGAATGGGTTCGGCCATATCGTGAATCCGCGCAAGGCCATTAAAATCTAAGCAGAAAATAAATTCAGCCGCATCAATCTGTTGATTGTGCAGATCCATATTTTGCGTATAAATTTGTACATTTTCTAAGCCTGGCAACCAATCCAAAAAGGTAGGAAAGTCTGAAGGCACAATCAGATTTACGTGGTGTCCTTTTGCGACCAACCAAAAATATAAACCTAACGATGAGCCCAATGCGTCTCCATCTGGTTTGTAGTGCGTTGTAATTACAATGCGTTTTGGTTTAGCCAATAATTCTTTTAATTCTTCTGATTTCAGCATAGTCATATTAAGTCTGCAAACCTACTATAAAAAAATTAGATTAGACAAATTTTTTCTAAAGATCTTTTCATACCTTATTGCATTTGAGGGTTATTTTAAAAAATTGATTTACAGTGTTTTAAAACTTATATACATAGACTTTGAAATCGCGCTTCATACAGATTAAATAATTGGCATTGTCGCCATAGTTAATCGGTCCATAATAGAACTTCGAGAAGCCTTCTACTGGGAATCCCTCCTGGACTAAACCATCGGACCCAAAAACATAAATCATGCGGTTGTCGGTACCAACCCCTATGATATCAGATTTTCCTATTCGTTTAAAAAACAAGGGTCTGTTACTGGCATCTTCGATAAACTTATATTCAAAGTAGGAAGAAGAGTCTCTTGCGCTATATGCATTCAGCTTGTTTTTGGACAGTATGACAAAATCTCTGTCAGCACCACCGCTAATATCTTCGAAATTAAAGAAAGCATCTCTGCTCCAATCGCCTAATTTAATTTTTTTTGCATCACCCTCAAACGGTACTTTGAAAATGCTGCCTTTATTGTCGGCTAAATAAATGAAGGAATTTTTTTCGTCAGATGCAGCCATTAAACCAATTGGATTCTTAACACTTTCCCCATCCGTATCCAATGTCTTTTTATGGATAATTTTACCGTTTTGATCGAAGAAATAGACCGAAGCTGTGCTTGTACCTGCAATGATGTAATTTGTCTGGCCCAAGGTGGTGGTTTTTAAATCAAATATAATTCGGCCATCCACAGAATTGTTTTCAAAGCCTTCTATTTTTTTACCAGCTAAGGTATACGCCAAGATTCGATCTGTCGCTGGAATGTAAATGCGTTGTTCTTTATTGAAGTTAGCGAGCGTGGCCCCGTAGGTTGCTTTCGACGGTAGTTCAACCGAAAAACCGGTCATATTTTTCCCGTCGGGCATAAAGCGGTACAATCGGTTTTTTGTTACGGCGATAATACTGAGATCCTGTAACTGTATAGGGTCGCCCAAAATTTCACCTTGAAAGAGGTTTTGCCACAGTTCTTTTCCATCCGGAGAGAAGGCGTGTACGGTATGATCTTGTTCTTGAATCAGGATAAATTTGTTCTTTCCATCTTGATCGAAGATCCACGGTTTATTAATAATCCGGCTTTCGAGCTGCACCGTCCACTCAGGTTTGCCCCCCAATCGCGTATCGCTTTTATAAAGGGCATATAAACTGGAGGAAAATGAGCCTTGATTGCCGCTGAGTTGATAGGACCACGAATAAAAATTCTGAAAGCCATATTCCTCCTCATCTCTAAAATTCTTTGCAAACTCGGTTTTTAAGTTATTCAAAATAGTGCTCTTACCAGCTTTAGGTTCTAAATAAAATGTCACATTACTACGACTGTTCTGTAATGCTGCATGATTTTTGAAAATCGCCGTTCCCGACAGAAATTGTTTTTCCCGGAAAGATTCCCGATAGTCTCTCAAAATCCCCGTTCGGCTGGCTATCACCATTATATTGTCAACAACGGTGAAATAGGGGCGGTTAAAACTCTTGAACGGTTCGCCAAAGAGTGCATATAAAAGATTCGAATATTTAAATTGATAGATCGAATCGCCAACAGCAGTACTGAATTTTTTGAGGTTATCTGCAAATTGTGTCGAATCTGAAATGCTGATCAAACCGATCGCATCCTGGTTGTCCAACTCTGCAAGAGCAAATTCATCGTTGAATATGGGTGCGATGATACTGTCAAATGATACTTGGCTGTCGTCTTCAAAGTTTTTTATGCTCTTTGCTAATCGGCTGTCTTCTTTTTGTTGTACGAACAAAGCTTTCAATCCACTGCGAAAACTATGAGGATCTGAAATGCTGAAGTCGATATAAGATGCTGCATTTTTAGGAAGATAATTACCCAACGCCTGCACCTGAGCGGTCTGCGTGGCAAATAACTGTAGGTAGCTATTTTTGCTGTCCGTAAGCGCAGTTTCACCTTTAAAAATAAATGCATCCTTTTTAAAATTCATGTTCCAGGAGGTTTGTCCTTTCAGCGAATCTATTAGGCCTAGATAATTGCCGAATTTGGATTTCATCAATATTCGGGCAAACTGAGATAGCTGTTCATTGAAAAAATAGAGACTTAGGGGAGTGTTTTTATTGTTGTGGTTGACAAAAAACTCAATCTGTTTTGTATTTATTTTCTTAACATTTTTGTCGAAGATCTGAGCGAGTACTTTTTTGGAATAACTGGCAAAAATAATTTCGTGAAAATAGGAGCAATAAAGTGTACTGTCTTTAGTGCCTTGGTTAAGCCCATAAAATCGGTGCCCTAGGGTATCAAAGGATTGTATTTTATAATTTTTCCCCACGTTGCCAAGTAATGTTGCCAAGGTCTTATCATCTAGACTTTGCCCCACCTGGACGCTATACAAAGGTGTGATTTGCTCTTTTTCCTGATGAAAAGAGAGTAGTATCTGCTGTCCATCTACTAGTGGTGCAAGCTGATCATTCTGCAATAAATCTTCTTTCAGGCGTTTGAGGTGACTGAAATTTTGCTGGCCAATAATTGCTTTAAAAAGTTCATAGTCATTAAAGATCGTATCCACCGTTTGATCATTTGTAAAGGAAGCAATAGCTAATGTGTTTTCGGGAAGGTATTGTAAGGCTTTAGAATCTTGTTTGTTATTTTTATTAAAATCTCCGAAAAGGTAGATCGTGGCCGCGATGACCGCGATGAATAATATCACAGTGATGATGATTGTTTTTTTCATCCTTTTTATTTTTTTCTATGCCTGATCAATTGACTTATATCGTTGCTAACTTACCGTCGATATGATTAATGTAAATTTAATCAGAACAAATATGTATGAGTAAGCTATTTCCGCAGGCAATAGCGTACGTTAAACTCGAATTTTTAATGGCGATGAAGTATTCATGAAGCCAATGTTTCTCATGGAGATAAAATCATTGTACGTCTTTCAATAACTCGGTGAGCAGCATGATGCTCATGAAGACCCATACGTAGAAACAAACCTAATAAAAATATATGGGAAGAGACAGATAATCGTTCCAATAATACCTCTTTATCACATAAATTTAACAAAAAATTCCTTATTTTGATCGGTTTTTAATACATTTATCGCTAGAAACTCATTTTCAGCATTCAATCAACATAATGAATAAGAAAATCATTTTAGCCGCTTCTTTGTTGGGAGCATTAGCTGTAATATTAGGTGCCTTTGGTGCTCATGGTCTAGAAGGAAAGGTAAGTACATATCATATTGAAACTTGGAAAACGGCGAATCAGTATCATTTCTATCATACCTTTGCTTTGTTATTTTTATCCACTTTTTCCCGAGCCAAGACGTATTCGATTAAAGTATCCTTTATTGCTTTTCTCATTGGTATTCTATTTTTTTCGGGATCCTTGTATATTTTAAGCGTACGAGAAATAACAGGTTTTGGTAATCCGTCTATTTTGGGCCCTATTACACCTTTGGGCGGTCTTTCGTTTATCATCGGTTGGGTAGCGTTATTTATTGCGGCACTGAAGAACAAGTCGTAATTTCATTTGCTAATTGCATCACTCGATACAGATCGATACGTGTATCTAAAATATAGGAGCCTTCCCGGATAGATTTCGGGAAGGCTCTTTTAGGTTATAGCTACACGGTGAATGTATTGTTTTTTGGTTGTGATTTCGCTTATATAACAGTATCAAGAGATGTAGGTTTTGATAATCGCTAGCGTCGTTTGATCTCTTTTCGTGAAGGTTTTTTTGTACTTTTATACCATAATTTGAATTTATGTCCAATCCACAATCTACGATTTTTAGTGAAAGAGATACGCTGTTTGTTGATGTGGTCTTACCACTAGCGTTAGCAAGAACATATACCTATCGTATTCCGGCCGACTGGAACGATCGTGTGCAGCTAGGAGTACGGGTCATTGTGCAATTTGGAAGGAATAAGATCTACTCAGCGCTTGTTAAGTCAATTAGCCGGGAAGCACCAAAGCACTATGAAGCAAAATATATTTTGGACATTATCGATGAACATCCGATCGTCAATTTGGCTCAGTTCAAGCTTTGGGATTGGCTTGCCGATTATTATATGTGTAGCTTAGGTGAAGTGATGCAGGCAGCGCTCCCCGCAGCATTGAAGCTGGCCAGTGAGACCAAAGTGGTTCCTTCGATTGCTAATGAGTTTGATCGTTCTACACTCTCAGATAAGGAGTATCTTATCATTGAAGCACTGGAGGTGGCTGGCGAACTTAAGGTGAATGATATTGTGAAATTGCTGGGGCAAAAAACTGTTTTTCCTATTTTGAAGCAGTTATTTGACAAGGGAATAGTATTGATTTCTGAAGAGATTACCGAGCGATATAAACCTAAGACCAAAGCATTTTTACGTTTGGCTCCTGATTTTAAAAATGAAGATGCCAAAAGAGCGCTGCTGGATAGTCTAAATCGTGCGCCAAAACAGCAAGATGCGGTATTGGCATTTATGCAACTTGTTAAAAAAACGGAGGAGATTACACGGCCGATGTTAACCGAGGCCTCAGGCTGCGGCAACGGCGCTATTACGGCTTTGATTGACAAAGGCGTTTTTGAAATCAGAGAGAAGGTTGTCTCCCGGTTTCAGGGAGAAGATATCGAATTGGATGCCAATTTTCAATTTAATGAAAATCAGCAACGCGCTTATGATGAAATCAAGAAGTCATTTGAGGATAAGGAAGTGACGCTGTTACATGGAGTGACTGCTTCAGGAAAAACACAAATTTATATCCGGCTGATAGAACAAGCTGTCGCTGCGGGAAAATCAGCCTTGTATCTATTGCCCGAAATTGCGCTTACAGCGCAGATTACTGCTCGCTTAAAGTTGCATTTCGGCGATAAACTGGGCGTTTATCACTCCAAATTTAATGATAATGAACGTGCCGAGGTATGGCATAAAGTGATGAAAAATGAGTTTCAGGTGGTGATTGGGGCGCGTTCATCTGTCTTTTTGCCTTTTCAGGACCTGGGCATTATCATCGTCGATGAAGAACACGAAAATTCCTATAAGCAATTCGATCCGGCTCCTCGGTACCATGCTCGGGATACGGCCATTTACCTCGGATTCCTACATCAGACCAAGGTACTTTTGGGATCAGCCACACCTTCTTTGGAAAGTTATTATAATGCCAAAGCGAAGAAGTACGGTTTTGTGCAACTGCTAGAACGATACGGGAATGCGCAGTTGCCAAGTATTGAGCTGGTAAATATCCCCGAAGAAGGAAGAAAGGAAAATATGTTTTCCTATTTCTCAGGTACTTTACTCAAGGCCATTGATGAAGCTGTAAAAAATAAGGAGCAGATTATTTTATTTCAAAATAGACGTGGACATACGACCATGATTCAATGTAATACCTGTGGATTTGTCGCAAAATGTGTCAACTGTGATGTCAGCTTAACCTATCATAAGAGTTCCAATATGATGCACTGTCATTATTGCGGTCATGTGGAACCACCTTTGCGGGTATGTCCAGCCTGCGGAATGCCACATATTGAAAGCAAAGGATTCGGTACAGAACGGGTGGAGGAAGAGCTTGAGCTTCTGATGCCGGAAATTCGCATCGGCCGGTTGGATCTGGATTCCACAAAAGGCAAATATGGATTTGATAAAATTATCACAGCATTTGATGAGCATGAATTCGACGTGCTTATTGGAACGCAAATGGTAGCTAAAGGGCTCGATTTTGGAAGGGTAAGTCTGATTGGTGTTATTAACGCGGATACCATTATCAACTTTCCTGATTTTCGTTCCTATGAGCGTGCTTTTTCACTGTTTTCACAAGTTGCAGGCCGCGCTGGTCGTCGTGAAGCTGGCGGACGGGTGATTATCCAAAGTTATACAACCAAGCACAGAGTGCTTGAGCAGGTAGTTAATAACGATTATGACGATATGTTTATGACTGAAATTACAGAACGAAAAAATTATCTTTATCCACCTTTTTACCGTCTCATCCGAATTGATATTAAGCATGCTGATTTTCAAAAATGCTATGATTCGGCCAATCGTTTTGCCTCAGCATTGCGCCAACAGCTGGGAGCGAGGGTATTAGGGCCGGAACCACCATTGGTTTCACGCGTGCGCAATAATTTTATCCAGACCATCACCTTAAAGATAGAACGTACAAATATTAGTATTGCAAAGGTCAAGGAATTGATCCGTTCGGTTCTGCTGGATTTTGAAATAGATAAAAGCAATACAGGCGTGCGCGTTCAGGTCGATGTGGATCCCTATTAATCATGAGGAAATACCCACATATTCTCTTTAAAATGTGTACTGTATTGGTATTGAGTCAATTGTGATTAGTTCTGCTGAATGTGCCTTTTAAAAGGTAAATTTGAATCATCATGGCCTACAAGTTTATTGATAATTATCGGGAGAAAGGTGCCCGTAAGAAATTGGTGGAACATCTAAAAAGCCGAGGTATTGCAGACCAAAAAGTTTTAGATGCCATTGGAAAAGTACCACGTCATTTTTTCTTTGATGAAACTTTCTGGAATCAGGCTTATCGGGATATTGCATTTCCAATTGGTGATGGGCAGACAATTTCACAGCCTTATACGGTGGCTTATCAGTCCGAATTACTCCACGTAAAAAAAGGGGATAAAGTCTTGGAAATCGGGACCGGATCTGGATACCAAACCTGCATTCTAATGGAACTTGGTGCTGAAGTGTATACCATCGAGCGCCAAGAAAATCTGTATCATCGCACCATTCAGGTACTGCCCTACATGGGCTATAAACCTAATTTCTTTTTGGGTGATGGCTCTAAGGGAATGGAAGAGCACGCTCCTTATGACAAGATTATCGTGACTGCGGGCGCACCATTTGTGCCAGAGGTGATGTTAAAGCAATTGAAAATGGGCGGAATTTTTGTGATCCCTGTCGGAGATGAAAAGTCGCAAAAAATGGTCACCATTATCCGGGTAGGTGAAAATGATTTTGACCGTATCGAACTGGATACTTTTCGTTTTGTTCCTTTGGTGGGAGACCAAGCTTGGTAAAGCCATTCAAGCGGCTTCGATGTGCATCTCCAAGGTCTCAAGCGCCTATGGCCCCTCCTTTTATAAAAAAAACTGATAAGATCCTCGATTAAATTAAAATGAAGTGAAAGACTAAATATTCACGTTATGACTCCAACATCAATATTATATGATCAGAAGCATCAAGAAATAGCTTCAACCGTGCTCAAGTTAAATAAGCAAGTCAACACATTGAGTTTGTCGCGTCTATTTGTAATCCTGGGAGGGGGAGCGTTATTATTTTATACCTTTCAGCTCGAAAGTCTGCCTTTGGTCTTTTTCTGTTTTTTTTCATTGTTATTTTTGTTCGCTTATCTCGTGCGGAAGCAGAGCAAGCTGGAGCTTCAGAAAAATTATTTTGAAGCTTATCTTAAGGTTTTGGCAAATGAGCAGGCGATGGCAGAAGGAAAATTAAATATGTATGATCATGGCCAGCATTTTGAGGATGGGGGTCATCCGTATAGCGCTGATATGGATGTCTTTGGAACTTATTCTTTATTTGCCCAGATAAATCGTGCAACTACAAAGCAGGGAATCGATCTTTTGGCTTCATGGCTTGATAAACCGCTTCAAAAATATCAGATTCTGCATAATCAGGAAGCGACTCAGGAACTGGAAAACGAATCGGAGTGGATTTGGGATTTTCAGGCTAAACTGTTGGCGAACCTGAACCATAAGCTGGACATCAAGGCTTTCCTGACAAATTACTTTCAGGATCGTAATTTTCAATTCGGCAACGGTTTTATGCGTTTCTATATCAAAGCAGGTCCCATTCTCTTTTTACTTGCTTTAGCCGGAAGTTTTTTTGTTCCAAAGTTGGCTGGAATTGCAACATTATTGGGCTTGTTCCATATCCTTTGGGCATTAGCCAAAGCGGGAAGTGTGGGGCTGTTTTCCTGTCGAATAGACAAGATCGGTGCTGTCCTAGGCTCTTATGCCGAAGCGATTCAATCGATTGAAAGCAAGGAGTGGAAGTCCTCTTCCATGCTGGGGATCGCCGGGGAACTTAAACAGCATCAAGGTGCTGATTCCATTTCCCTTGCATTTAAAAAGCTTGCAGGTCTAATTAACAATCTGGATGCCCGCAATAATGTCTTTGTTGGTATTTTTTTAAATTTATTTCTGCTTTGGGATTTTAGGCAGGTATTGGCAATTGTTGACTGGAAGAATAAATATGAGCATGAAATTTTAACTTCATTCGATACTTTGGCAAAGGTAGAGGCGGTAACGAGTCTTGCTATTTGGAAGCGAAATCATCCGACCTATATTGATCCGATAATTTTGGATAACCCATTGCAAGATAAGATTAATGCGCAAGGATTATATCATCCCTTGATCCCGATCGATCAGGCAGTTGCCAATGATTATAACAGTATGGATCATCGTATTGCTTTGGTAACAGGATCCAACATGGCTGGTAAAAGTACCTTTCTGCGTACTGTGGGCATAAATGCCATTTTGGCCTATGCTGGAGCGGCTGTTGCAGCAACATCTTTTCAGCTGCCGATTTACAAACTGATATCCTATATGCGGATCAAAGATAATCTGAATGAAAGTACGTCGACCTTTAAGGCGGAACTGAATCGGATGAAATTCATATTAGATACAGTGTCTCTACACAGCGATAGCTTTTTTCTGATTGATGAGATGTTACGGGGTACAAATTCGGTGGATAAATACCTCGGTTCGCGGGCGATCATAAAGAAATTGGTGCGGTTAAATGGTAAAGGTATGGTGGCAACACATGACTTACAGCTGTCTAGTTTACAGGAGGAATTTCCTCGAGATATCAAAAATTATCATTTTGATATTCGTGTTGATGAAGGTCAGATGCTGTTTGATTATAAGCTGAAGATTGGCGAGTGCAAGATATTCAATGCGTCGCTCTTATTGAAGGGTATCGGTGTGGATATCAATGAAAATATGGAATAGAAATGACTCAACTGAAATGAGATTAATTTACATTTGTCCCCTCTTAAATCCACTAAATAAAACAATAAATGACTTTACAAGAACGTATTGATTTGTCTGAAACACATGTTTGTACAACTGTTTTTCCGTTTTTGACAAATCATCACGATACTTTATTCGGCGGCAAGGCAATGTCCATTATGGATGAAGTGTCGTTTATGGCTGCAACACGATTTTGTCGCAAAACGTTGGTCACTGTATCAACAGATCGTATAGACTTTAATAAAGCTATTCCCTCTGGAAGTATTATAGAAGCTATCGCAAGAGTTCAGCATGTAGGCCGGACCAGCTTAAAGGTGAAGGTCGAGATATTTTTGGAACATATGTACAAGGAGGGCAGAGAGCTGGCAATAGAAGGTGTTTTTACATTTGTTGCTCTGGATGAAAGCAAGCAGCCGATCCCTGTGCTTGAAGGTTTGGATATTGAATAGAATTCGATGTCTCTTTTTAGGGTACGAGACGAAATTCTGAACATTTATAACATGGAAAAAGGACCGTAATCAAGGTCCTTTTTTTTGTGGAGAGATCGATCTAAGAATTTCGATCGTCGTCTCCGATAGGGTTGTGATTCTATGGATTTACGTGTTTTTTCTATTCGTTTCTCTTGACGGGGCTTAAATTATTGAGCTCTTCTGATGTAAACAGTCTGTAGTGAACTTTGAAGGTTTTACCCAATGGCGTTTCCAGCGAGAAGCCCCCCGGGCCAAATCCATCCAGTACATCTAATGTAAAATGTGCATGTTTCCAGTATTCAAAGAGATCGCGATCAACCCAGAATTCATAGCCTTCCGCTAGTCCGATCATGGCGTCATTTGTACGGGGGAAGTAGCCTCCTTCTTCAAAGCACTGCGGTTGAGTCCCCTCACAGCAGCCTCCTGCTTGGTAGAACATTAATTTACCATGTTTTGCTTCAAGTTCATGAATAAGATCTTTTGCTTTATCCGTAACGTCTAGTCTATTTATCATCATAAAATTGGATCATGTTTTTTTAAAATTAGCCCCCATCAAATTTAGTGCGAAAGATCGATTGCGTGTTTAAAGCGTACCAGGCAGCATGGCGTTTAACGATACCACCTGGTACGGCGTTAGCTTACTCTTAAACTTCTGTTAGAAGAAACCAAGTTTTTCTTTGCTGTAGGAAATCAGCATGTTTTTAGCCTGTCTATAGTGTGCGAGCATCATTTTATGATTTTCCCGTCCGATACCAGACTGTTTGTATCCACCGAATGGAGCTCCAGCAGGGTAGGAATGATACTGATTTACCCAAACACGGCCCGCCTGAATAGCACGTGGAACCTGATAAAGCTGATGCGCATCTCGGGTCCATACACCAGCTCCTAGTCCATACATCGTATCGTTGGCGATGGCAATTGCTTCCTCCTCATCTTTGAAAGTAGTGACCGCCAGTACTGGTCCAAAGATTTCTTCCTGGAAAATCCGCATTTTATTATTGCCTTTGAATAGGGTAGGCTTAATGTAGTAGCCGTGTTCAAAGCCCTCGCCAACATTGTTTTCATCGCCACCGGTCAAGACTTCTGCTCCTTCTTCTTTGCCTAGTTTGATATAGGACATGATCTTGTCTTTTTGGATTTTTGATGCCTGAGCG
The DNA here is from genome assembly GCF_031455655.1 of Sphingobacterium sp. 2149. Classification (NCBI taxonomy): domain Bacteria; kingdom Pseudomonadati; phylum Bacteroidota; class Sphingobacteriia; order Sphingobacteriales; family Sphingobacteriaceae; genus Sphingobacterium; species Sphingobacterium sp. 2149. The sequence continues at coordinate 165,114 of NZ_JAVDTD010000014.1, forward strand.
CCCATCATGGTTGATGGATCTAATGGGTCTCCGACTTTGATCTTATTGACCCGATCAACGACTTTCGCTATAAATCTATCGTAGATATCTTCCTGTACCAATAAACGTGAAGGACACGTACAAATCTCTCCTTGGTTGAGTGCAAATAGCACCGCGCCTTCTATCGCTTTGTCCAAAAATGCATCATCGGCATCCATCACCGAACTGAAGAAAATATTGGGCGATTTTCCGCCGAGTTCGAGTGTTACTGGAATGATATTTTCAGTGGCATACTGCATCACCAAACGGCCTGTTGCTGTGGATCCCGTGAATGCTGCTTTGGAAACTTTTGGATTGGTGACTAAGGAGCGACCAAGTTCGGCACCGAAACCATTGACGATATTAACCACTCCGGCGGGAATCAAATCACCAATTATTTCCATCAGGATAAGAATAGATGCCGGTGTACTTTCAGCGGGTTTTAGTACAACGGTATTCCCTGCTGCAAGCGCTGGAGCTAGTTTCCATACCGCCATTAGAATCGGAAAATTCCATGGAATAATCTGTGCAACTACCCCGATTGGTTCGTGTACAATCAAGGATACGGTGTTACTGTCAAGTTCACTTAGGGAACCTTCCTCAGCACGGATTACACCCGCAAAATATCGAAAATGATCAATTGCTAATGGGATGTCAGCATTTAGCGTTTCGCGTACCGCCTTACCGTTGTCTATGGTTTCAACGGCGGCGATATATTCTAGATTCGCTTCAATGCGGTCGGCGATTTTATTTAGGATGATGCTCCGTTCAGTAGCTGAAGTCTTTCCCCAAGTTTCAAAGGCTTTAGCAGCAGTATCAACAGCTAGATCCAGATCTTCTTTTGTGGAATGGGCAACTTGTGTAAATACCTTTCCGTCTACTGGTGAGATGTTATCAAAATATTTTCCTTGTACTGGTGCGACGAATTTACCACCAATGTAGTTGTCATATCGTTCTTTGAACGATGGCCTTTTAATTGCGCTCATATGGTTTATTTTTAATTATTTTTATTCCCTTCTTATCAAAGTTAGCCAGCAATTATTCAATTCCGTAGCAGTATCGATCCAAAACATAGCACGATTGTTTCAAATGGATGAAAACCGACGTTCCATTTATTTTGTTATATTTGATCTAAAGCCATTTTATTTAATTGGTACATCATGGGAGACAGGACGTTAATTCATACATTGCCATTTTCTCAGGCTCGGGAATTGAGTACATTAGTGGAAAACCGACGTGCATTCACGTTAGATAGCCTGGAGCTTAATATCTACGAAACGTATCGTGTTTCGCAACATGTACCCCTGTGTTTCGATGATCTCGTTATGATTAATATGATTCAAGGGAAGAAGATCATGCATTTGGATCATATAAAGTCTTTTGATTATCTGCCGGGGCAGATGATGGTATTGCCCGCCCTTGTTGGCATGCACATCGATTTTCCTGAAGCAACTTTGGAAAAGCCTACGCAGTGTACTGCTTTGACAATTCATAAAGAGAAGATAGCAGCAGTTTTGGACTATTTAAATGAATTTTATCCCAAAGAGCAGGTCAATCAGTGGCGTATTGATCCCGACCTTTTTCATCTCTATAATTCTACGGAGCTCGCGGACTTAGTGAACAAGTTATTTCAGATCATTATCAGCGAAAATCCGTTAAAAGATGTGCTCGCCGATCTCGCTTTTAAAGAGCTTACAATTCGGTTATTGCAGTCTCAGTCATCGATTGCATTGAAAATTGGTAAATCGCCCAACAAGATTCTGCTACATTTGCAAGAGTTTATTCAGAATCATATTACGGAGAAAATCACAATGGCACTGCTCGAACGGACTGCTCACATGAGTAAGGCGAGCCTTACGCGGATGTTTAACCGTGAGTTAGGACTTAGTCCTATGGAGTATGTGATCCAACAGCGTATTGAGGTAGCGAAAAAGATGCTTTTGCAAACCCGCAATGTTAAGGAGTCTTGCTATGGTGCAGGGTTTAATGATGTCAACTACTTTGTTCGGCTTTTTAAAAGCAGAGTAGGCATTACGCCAGGTGCATATGTCCTGGCGCGTTAACCTAGAATTTCATTACACGGTCAAGTTCACGCTTGACATCTCTTTCTTTGATGTTTTCCCGTTTGTCAAAATCCTTTTTACCCTGTGCCAAGGCAATTTCAACTTTAGCAAAACCACGCGGACTGATAAAAATACGTAAAGGGACAATGGTAAAACCACGTTCTTCCCCCTTCTCTTTCAATTTTTTTAATTCTCTTTTTGTCAATAGCAGCTGACGGTCCCGTTTTGCCTCATGATTATAGAAAGAACCCATGGAGTATTCGGCAATGTGCATGTTACGAATGTAGAGTCCGTCTTCAAAAAAACTGCAGAAACTATCGTTAATATTTGCCTTACCCTCGCGGATGGATTTTATTTCTGTTCCCAATAGCCGAATTCCTGCTATGTACTTGTCTAGTAAGTGATATTCAAAAGAAGCTTTTTTATTTTTTATATTGATATCTGAAGATAAAGCCATATATTGTTGTATATTAGTAAGTCTACACCATTGCTATTGCAATGAACCTAAATGTAACTAATTATAGGATAATTTAAAGTTCGCAAATATAATTATTAAAATTGTCTTATTTTAAAGTAGAATTATGTGGAGGGATGTTAGCGGAGTATTAAAATAAAATTAACTGTTTTGGACGATGTGTTAAAAATATGACTAAATTTAAGTGAAAGTCAGATTATGTTTTCGTATGTTTGCAACGTTTTTTTGGAATTATTGTGAATATATACAACGTAGAATTTTAGCTTACATTGTGGATATAGCAGATTTTTCATCGGAGACCGAGTTTTTTATATAAAAGTCCAATTCGATAATTTTGTTTGTTACAATAACATCTAAAAGTTAGAAATAGTTTTAGAAATACCTTTTTATCGCATGAGTAAAGGAAAGTTAGGCGAAAAAATATCGCAATTTAAGATTGTTGAGGAGTTGAAAGCTAAAGGCTTATATGCCTATTTTAGACCTATTCAATCAAAACAAGATACCGAGGTAAAAATCGATGGTAGACGTGTATTGATGTTTGGTTCTAACTCTTATTTAGGGTTAACGACTGATGCACGTATTATAAAAGCAGCGCAAGACGCTTTGGAAAAGTATGGTACTGGATGTGCTGGATCTCGTTTCCTAAACGGTACGTTGGATATTCACGTAGAACTGGAAGAAAAATTATCTGCTTATGTGGGTAAAGAAGCTGCTATTCTTTTTAGTACAGGATTTCAATCAAATCTTGGCCCTTTGTCATGTCTAATGGGGCGTAATGATTATATTTTATTAGATGAACGCGACCACGCATCCATTATTGATGGTAGCCGTTTATCTTTTTCTAAGGTAATTAAATACGGTCACAACAATATGGAGGACTTGCGTGCAAAGTTATCTCGCCTACCTGAGGATAGCGCGAAGTTAATTTGTACGGATGGTATCTTTAGTATGGAGGGTGATATTGTTAATTTGCCTGAACTTACCGCTATTGCCAATGAGTTTGATGCGGCAGTAATGGTTGATGACGCACATAGTTTAGGTGTTATTGGTCACAAAGGCGCTGGTACAGCTTCGCATTTTGGGCTTAATGACGATGTGGACTTGATCATGGGTACCTTTAGTAAATCCTTAGCGTCTTTAGGTGGATTTGTAGCTGGTGATGCCGATGTAATTGATTTCTTAAAACATAATGCACGCTCGGTGATGTTCAGTGCTTCAATGACTCCAGCTTCTGTAGCTTCAACATTGAAAGCATTGGAAATTATTCAGAATGAGCCTGAGCACATTGAAAAATTATGGAAAAATACAGATTATGCCAAAGCACAGTTACTGGATCATGGATTTGATCTAGGTGCGACGGAGAGTCCAATTTTACCAATCTTTATTCGTAGCAATGAAAAAACGTTCTGGGTAACAAAAATGCTCCAAGATGATGGCGTGTTTGTCAATCCAGTTGTTTCTCCGGCAGTTCCTGCTGAAGAGTCTTTGATCCGTTTTTCATTGATGGCGACGCATACTTATGACCAAATCGACGAGGCTATTGAAAAGATGGTTAAAGTATTCAAACAAGCTGAAGTTGAAACATTAATATAAAATCTAATCGTATATGATTCAGATTATACCCGTTGAAACGAAGAAACAAAGACGGCTGTTTATAGATTTCCCTCATAGTCTCTATGAGGGAAATCCTAATTATGTGCCCGCCTTATTTCTTGAACAAAACGATTTGCTTTCCCCTGACAAGCATCCTTTTTATAAACATTCTCAAGCACAACCTTTTCTAGCTTATCGTAACGATAAAATTGTTGGCCGCATTTGTGCAATCTGGAATAACAACCATAACGCCTTTAATCATGTGAATGAGGGGCAATGGGGATTTTTCGATTGTATAAATGATCAGGAGGTCGCAAACGCATTGTTTGAAACAGCAGAAAAATGGGTTAAAGCAAAAGGTGGTGATACGATTGTGGGACCGATTAATTTGTCTACCAATGACACGGTAGGTTTATTGGTTGAAGGCTTTGATATGCCACCGGTAGCTATGATGCCCTATAATTCTCCCTATTACATCGATCTAATTACCAATTCAGGCTATGGTCATAAAGTGGACTTACGCGCATATTTGGTGATGGAGAAATCTGCTGATAAACGTTCTGTATTGCTTTTGGATAGGTTGGAGGAGCGTCTGAAAAGATCTGGTATCACCTTGCGTCAGTTCAATGTGAAAGATTTTAAAAATGAGGCGGCGAGAGTTCGGGATATTTACAATAGAGCATGGGATAAAAATTCGGGATTTGTTCCCATGACCGAAGACGAGTTTAATTATACAGCCAAGGATCTAAAAATGATCCTCGATCCACGATTTGCTATCGTAGCTGAGAAAGATGGTGAGCTTGTTGGTTTTGGTCTGGGCATACCAGATATTAACCAGATCCTGATCAAGGTGAAGCGCGGACGTTTACTTCCTACGGGAATTTTCAAATTGTTATTTGGAAAGAAAAAAATAAATTTGCTTCGCGTACTCATGTTAGGGGTGTTGGAAGACTACCGTAAACTAGGTATTGAGGCATGTTTGTATGGTCGAATTATAAAAGAATCAAAAGATTCCAATATTAAAGGGGCCGAATGTTCATGGATGTTGGAGCACAATTATATGATGAACCACGCAATTGAGCAAATGAATGGAGAATTGTACAAACGTTATCGTTTGTATCAAAAATCATTATGATAGAAAAAATATTAATCACCGGAGCGAGTGGTTTTGTAGGCTATCATTTGACAAGAGCAGCGAAGGCGGCAGGGATGGAAGTTCATGCTGCGGTGAGAAAGTCAAGTGATGTTTCAGAAATTCGCTCCGTTGTAGATAAATTTGTTTACCCGGATTTCTCTGATGAAGGATCTATCAGAGAATTGTTGGAAGCAGAAAACTATACCTATGTAGTTCATGCTGCTGCAATGACCCGCGCCAAACATGAAGAAGACCTTGAAAAGGTCAATGTTGGGTATACAAAAAATTTGGCATCGGCTTGTTTTTCATTAAAAAATCCCATCAAAAGATTTGTTTTTGTTAGTAGTTTGGCCGCTATTGGTCCCGTTCGCTATGATGCAATTCTAATCGATGAAAGTAATCCCTATCATCCAGTTACAGCATATGGACGTAGTAAGCAGAAAGCGGAACTTGTATTGAATGACTTTAAAGATTATCCAATAACAATTTTGCGACCTACTGCAGTATATGGCCCCCGTGAAAAGGATATTTTTATTCTTTTTAAAACCATGAACGGAGGTATGGACGCATATGTTGGCCGCTCGCCACAGAAGCTTAGCTTTATTTATGTCGTGGACTTGGTACAGGCCATTATTGATGCCTGTCGTTTTGACCAGGGTGGGAAACAGGTGTATAACCTCAGTGACGGACAGGTATATAGCCGTTATGAGATGGCGAAAATTTTTAAAGAGTTTAGCCAAAAGAGAATGTTTCGTATGCATATCCCTTTGGGGCTTGTGAAAACTATAGCCGTTATTTTTGAGCTTCTGTATAGGAAATCTAAAGCAATACCTGTATTATATCCGGAAAGGCTAAATGAACTTACGGCAGAAAACTGGGGCTGTGATATCGCTGCTGCCCAGCGTCACATAAAATACCAACCTAAATATGATTTGAAGAAAGGCTTAATGGAGGCATTGGCTTGGTATAAAGAAAATAAATGGCTATAATAGCAGATAATGAGTGAGTTAAAAATAAATAAAAAGCTTTTTCAGGATAGAAAGCGAACAAATATCTTAAGTGAACCCGAACAAAAGCTTATTTCGTATCTCGTTCCCCGGATCCCCAATTGGATTACTTCTGATGGACTTACAGCAATCGGATTTTTAGGTTCTTTAATGATATTGGGGAGTTTTATACTGGCCGAATACGTTGATATCCGTTATTTACTTCTAGGAATTCCCGGTTTTTTTGTGCAGTGGTTTGGTGATTCATTGGATGGACGGATCGCATTTTATCGGAATAAATCCCGTCGCTGGTACGGTTTTGCGTTGGATATTGTAATGGATTGGATCAGTACGGTTTTCATTGGATTGGGATATGTGCTTTACACTGTAGGAGATTACAAATATCTGGGATTTACGTTGGTGGCTTTGTATGGTTGGGCGATGATTATTTCTCAGCTGAGGTATAGAATTACGGATAAATATACAATAGACGCTGGAATTTTGGGTCCCACTGAAATTCGAGTGATTATTTCATTAGTCATGCTCTTGGAAGTGTTAATGCCGGGATCCATCGATTGGTGCGTACTTGTAATTTGTATTGCACTATTTGTAATTAATGCGAATGATACGCGCCTACTTCTCAAATTAGGGGATGAAAAAGATAAAGAGGATAAATTGAAGAAACAGCAGGAGGGGGATATTTAACGATGTCTTCCAAGTTTGTTACTTTTTTAAAAGCACAGCTTTCCGCCTTTTTAGGCGGATTGTTTGATTTTGGGGTATACTCAGCTTGTTATAAGTTACTTCATATCAGCGCTCCTTTTTCTAATGCTATTAGCGGTAGCCTTGGAGCTATTGTTAATTTTTTGATCAATCGTTACTGGTCGTTTGGAAGTACACAAAAGTCTGTGGGAAGCCAGCTATGGAAATTTGTAATTGTTGTTTGTGGTAGCATTGCATTGAAGTCTACAGGGATTCATTTTTTAGTGAATGTATATCATATGAATTTCCTTTTCTCAAAACTTGTTGTAGAGTTGCTCGTTTCTTTGGGTTTCAACTATACACTTCAACGTTTTTGGGTTTTTAAAACGGATGAAAAGCACTAATTTATTTCACTGTTTCCTAACGCAGCATTTCTAGCTGCTTTTAATCTCTTTTCTATTTCTCTTATTTTTTCTATCGCTGATAGGCTAGGGGGTGGCCTCACCTTGCAAGCTGGCGGTGGCTATCTTGGGCGCTTCCCCATTGCATGCCTGAATCGGATTCTGTGTGGAGCTAATACGAAGATAACACATTACTATTCTCTTATCCTTTAGTGTGGTTTTTGTTTACCTATAGCTTAGCCTTAAGTTAGGTTTAGTATAGCTTTTACCTATACTAAACCTAAACTAACCCTAACTAAACCCTAACTAAACCCTAAACTAACATATGATATGATGTAGCTTTAAATGACCTCCATTGGCCGCCCGATGCGACCATGTTTGCGGCCGTTTACGTCAGCTCGGCGCTGCCTGCTGCATGCAATCTGGGCAAGATACCGGTCATGAGCCCCGGCGGTGTGCCTTTCCACATAATTCGTCCTCTCCAGTCATTCCGTCATGGTGCAGCTGCCGGCTGCCCTATACGATCATGTTTGCGGCCGTTTACGTTTAGCTCGGCGCTGCCTGCTGCCTGCAACCTGGGCAAGATACCGGTCATGAGCCCCGGCGGCGTGCCTTTCACATACTTCGACTTCTCCAGCTATTCCATGATAGCGCAGCTGCCGGCCGCCCGCCTCCCTGCCCGCAGAACCTTTCACCGGCCATCTGTCCCTGCAGTTCCGCTCCGGGTGGGGGCTGCCGAAAAAGAATCTCCCATCTTTCCAGGCAGTTATGCCCAAAATGAAATAAATAAGAACAAAAGGCTTGGAAGTTTGTTCCTAAACTTCCTATCTT